>NZ_CP011451.1:1251642-1564553 GCF_001007935.1 Nitrosomonas communis | reverse complement strand
GCTTGGTTTTCTCTTTCTGGCACGTTAAAGGCATTGGTGAGTAGCGATACCAACTCAAACCAGCCGGTTGATCTGACTGGGTACTGTCATTGGAAATGTTACATGGACTGGATTCCCTAAACGCTATATCGAAACAGTTTCCTTCGCCTACCAATGCTGCAAATCAACCACTTGATTAGTCCACGCGTAATGCATTGTTTTCTACCGTCAAAAAATACAAGCTTGTGGATTCCATATTTGCATGATGACCAAGGATGGGGAGAATAATGGAGCAAAGAGGGAAAAACTAAGCTAATTTGTGAGATTTTTAACCTATTTCCCTCAGTTGAATCCATAAGGCGATTTCCGAGAGTAAACATCCCCATCAAGCAGGCCGAATCAGAATGTCCCATCTAGGCAAAAGCGGGTTGCGCTCCCATCTGGCTTCGATTTCCCGCATGGCTTTCCTGGATAGAGAAACGCCTTTCTGGTAGAGCCTACGGCTCAATTTTACCACTGGGTGGCTACCTTTCCAGGTCATGCTTTTCGCCCATGCCAGCATGGTTGCGGTATCCACCAGTTGGGCTCCATTCCAATGCTGTTCCAAAATTCCCCAACATCGTTCGATGGGATGATACTTGCTGTGGTATGGCGGATAGTACAGCAGTTGGATGATTTTGCCGGTCGTATCGGTGAACTCCACCATGCGCTTGAGGAACTGGGTACGCACCCCGCTGCTTTTCGGGCCATTGTCCACTTTGAGTTGGACGTGTGTCATCACGGCCTGCTTTTCCCTGGGGATAGCCTGCCACCAGTCCTCCAAGCCATCCACGATGAAGTCACTGGTCTTGAAGGAGCTTCCAAACGTCAGATGCAACTGCCCACTATCCTCTTCCACGATCCCAAACGGAACCTGCTTTTCCTGGCAGCCCATATCGTGATCGGCGGCTTGGGTGTCACCGCGCGTTTTCCCACCCCGTGAGTATTCCCCGATCTTCACAGTGGCCTTGCTGTCAATGCTCAGGCGCATGACCTGCCCAATTTCCACACACTCTGGGTCCGCTATGGGTTTCCCGTCCTTGTCCGCGATATTGGCAAAGATGGCATCCGTTTCCGGGAGTTTTTTTGGGGTTTGGCCTTGACCACCTTGCGTAGGCGGTAGCCATTCCGGTTCAGCACCTCCGCCATCGTGCTGGGCGATGTAGGCAATCCTCCGGAAAACCTTGGGCGCGTAATCGATCCAACGCCGCCGCCACGGTCAGCCGGGTATACGATAGCGCCGTACGGAAAGTCGGGTCTTGCTGACAGTGCGATTCCGCCAATGCCCAGAGGGCCTGCGCCACATCTGGGTGCTTCTCCTCCCAGAGGCGGTTTCCGCAGTACGCTGCTTGCGCCCCCAGGCAAATCACGCCCGTGCGCTGTTCATTCAGCCCGAGTTCGACCGTGTCGCGATCCCAGCCAAACACCCGCTCCGCCTGGGGGGATTACCCCGGCAATATTTCAACGTCATCGCTGCCTGAAAGGACCAGCGTTCCGGTCCGAGCATTCTCGAACTGGCTAGTCCCAGGTCTTCGATCTGGGAAGTACTCAGGGGCACAACAGTCGGGGCGGAGACGGACAGCATAGTCAAGCTCAGTGTTTAAACAAGGGGGAACCCAATTCTACCTCAATGAGAATAGCCTCTTTCGGAAATCACCTTAGATAAAGCCAAAGTCACCATGGCTATAATTAAGATCGATGCGATTTAGGGACAGCTGTTCCCAGCTGAGCAGATCAGTTAGTCAAGTTGTTGGCGAAAGGTGTTTTTTGATCTAACGACCTTGAGTGAAGTTGTGCGCCAACGGAATCGAGGGTCGGTGTTGGGATTACATTTGAAGCCAATTAAGCAGAAAGATGAAGCAATGGTATGAGCGAACTCATAATTCGCAGGCAAATCGGATATTATTTGTCCAATTAACGGCAGATTGGCCCTGCCTGTACCGATTACTAACAACTTTTTGCTGCAGATCGACCACAAATTTTGCCGATTTCGGATGACTTTCTGGTCAGTTGACGATCAAACCGTTCCCCGCTACATTCAATTTTTATTAAAAAGGTATTTATTTTTCTTATACACACTGACTTGAGAAAATACTTCTATCTCATGGAAAGCACAACACTTAACACAGCCATATACTGTGGTTTTCGTTTTTTTATATTTTTATTTTCTTGGGAGTTGTTTGATGAATAAAACACGCATCCCCCTATGGCTCAAGTGGACTTACAGTCTGATGGTTCTCATTATTGTGCCTGTATACTGGCATGATCTGGGGCCTGCTAACTTCTTATGGTTTTCTGATATAGCGTTGATTGTAATGGTACCAGCACTGTGGTTGGAGAGTCGGTTTCTCGCAAGCACCATGGCGGTCGGGGTATTGTTGCTTGAACTTATGTGGGTAATGGATTTTATTGCAGGCGGTAACTTAACTCAGATTGCTGCTTATATGTTCAATTCGGAGACAGATTGGCACATCCGCATCCTTTCCGGCACTTTTCACCTGTTTCTACCACCCATATTGCTGTTGATGCTTTTGCGTTACGGTTATGACCGTCGTGCATTGCCAGCGCAGATTGCCCTCGCGGTGATTGTAGTGCCGGTTACTTATTTAGTGACAGATCCTTCGGAAAATATCAATTGGGTATATGGCCCGGCGCAGCGGCAAGATTGGATATCGCCTTTTTGGTATTTGGTGCTGCTTCTGTTTGCATTTGTGTTTTTGGTGTATTTGCCATCACACTGGGTATTTAAACGGTTCTTTCCCGTTCGGTAATTCTATCAAAGTAAATAAGCCGGTGTTACCCCAACACCATTCTCCGCGAGCACAAGCTCAACTTTTCCGCCTCTAACATTGACAACAGCATGCCTGACAACACATTCCGAATATCGCCTTTGGCTAAGCCTTGAATGACTTTATCGGCATAACTTGCTTTGCGCACAAGTAAACGCACATGCGTCAGATTTAACCGGTGCGTGCCGGGATGATACAACCCATATCGTAATATTGTCGCTGGAATTCATGCAATGATTGGCTGCACTGGTTCCTCGACTAAGGCTCAACCTGATCCGTTTTTCATCATATACATGCGCCGAATGCCAAGCTTGAATAGGAATGACGATGTGTTATCTTCCATGGTTTTGTGTGCGCATCAGCTGGGTGCGTGTGATCAATGCTTATGCAAGTGTTCGATATCGACATTGAGCATTGTCCGCATTGCGGTGGCCCTTCGAAATCATCACCATCCTGAAGAAAGCTGCGATCACCAAATTCTTGATTATCTCGGCTTGTCCTCTCGGGCGCCACCCAGAACACCTGCGCAGGTTCTTGATTCGTTCAAGCCTATCTGAATCGTAGCTCGGCTTTTTCAGATCAGTATTGCGATTGCGCTTTCCTCTATCTTCAGATAATGGGGATCAGGCTTCATAGCAGCTGTCTACCATACTGCGGTGCTCAGATGAAGCAGCATGGCTGGCTTGAATCTCATTTTCATGATTGATGTCCGGTTTTAATCTTGACAGTTGCATAGGCTAACTTTTGAGGTTTTAAGCATGTGGTGGTTTACGATGCCAAGGAACTACAGCGCTGTCTGTTGTCAGACAATATAGGTTAACTACATTCCTGATCTTCGTCATGCCCATGCAGGGCCGGCATTTTGTTGTTCCCTGCCGCCGTTCGCGGCAGTTGTGAAAAAAGTGCTATGTGCTGTTCTATCTTCCGGCATGCCACAGTTGGTCTTTTTAAGCCGGCCGGCGGATTTTTTTATAAGTACCCTGATGATCAGGTGAGCCGGACCATGAAAAAAATCTTCGCGTTGCCCTGGCTAAATATGGAAAGGACATTGAGTTGCTCTTTGCAGAATGATCTTTAAGATAGGAGAATACGATGGGCTTTAATTTTGAACAGTATGCCGGTGAAGGCAATATATTTATCAATGAAGTGGCTGAACTGACGGGTTTTTCCAGGGACAAGGCAGCCAGGATTACCCAAGTGGTGCTGCATGCCCTCCGCGATCGACTCCAGCCGGCTGATGCAGTAAGTCTGGGTCAGGCCCTGCCTGTGATCATCCGGGGCATCTATTATGACCAGCTCAATCTCTCTCAACTGCCCCAAACCGTAAGAGGCAAGGAGGCGTTTATCAATTTCATTCATAATAAGCTGTCGGAGAAGCGTGAATTCGACCGCAACGATATTCTGAAGGGGCTCCAAGCGGTAACCACCGTGTTGAAAGCACGCCTCTCCCCTGAATATTATGAAAGCATCATGCGCGAAATTAATGAAGAGATCCGTGAGCTTATAGACCAGCAGTGACCTGAAGCGTACGCGCTGATCCTTCTTTTCTATTATCTTTGCCCCCACTTTCTGGAGGGAAAGAACAGCTATTAAGTCAGAGTACTAATGAAAACAAAGGACAACAACGAGAGCATCCTACAAGACGTAGATGCATTGGTAGTCATCAAGGATCTGAAAGTCAAAGGGTTTCCCGATGAGATCAAAAGAGGTACGGGGGCAAGAACATCTGCCTGATCGATGATCCGGGGAAGATCGAGGGTAAGATGGAAGGCAGAATGATGATGCTGATGAAGATGGTATTCGTCAAGAAACGATAATACTGCTTTTTTTCTGCGTCCGGTATAGCCAACTGGTCTCTAAATTGAAGTAGAACTTGGGTGGGGAGGCCTGATAACAGGTACACCTGCTTTTTTACTTGCCATGTTATGTTGCTGAAGGACAGAATATACGATTACGGTACGATTGCGCAGCTTCGCGAAGGGAAACAAGCTATGGTGGATTTTGTCCACCCTCGGGAACTTATAGGGCTTTTTGAGAGTATGCGCTTGATAAAAAAGTGAACAAACGGCTAAAAAATGTCGAAATCAGAACTCGATAAAGAGATGGATGGATACATTGTAGCTCAGGGAGAATTAATGAGAACTTATTCTAAAAATGGAACGGTTAACAAATAGAAAAGAAGCGGCAGTTTTGCTGGCCGATAAACTATCAAAGTATAAGGGAGAAGATGGAATAGTAATGGCTATACCGAGAGGTGGCGTTCCAATTGCAGCCGTCATTTCTGAAGAGCTGAATATGCCTTTGGAATGATTGATGATTAAGAAAATCGGTTACCCGTTGGATAAGGAATTTGCTATCAGAGCTGTAAGTCTTCAGGGTGCAATCATCGTTGAGGCTATTCCCGTTGCACCGGAATATGTGAAAAGCGAAACGGAAAAAATCAGGCAAAAGCTGGGAGAGCGCTATAAGAATATACAAACAGCGGAAATCCCTTAGAGGTTGAAAATAAAACAGTAATTATTGTCGACGATGGCATTGTAACCGGTAATACTATCATTACTGCTATTAATATCATGCGTCAGAAAAAGGCAGGAAAAATAATTGTTGCTGCGCCAGTCGTAACGCCTAAAACCGCAGAAAAATTGGTGCTCTTGCAGATGATTTTGTATGCCTGCTTGTTCCTGCTAGTTTTTTTGGTGTTGGACAGTTTTATGAAGATTTCAACGAAGTTAACGATGAGGAAGTAAAAGAGCTAATGCAGGAGAAAAAAGAATAATATGGCGACTCCTTTTCTGTACTATCCGCTGGGTAACTCCAGACACCTAGACCCTTTATTTGAAGCTATCGGCGATGCTCAGTTTGTATTGCTCGGTGAAGCTTCACACGGCACACACGAATATTATACCTGGCGCACGGCGATAACGAAAAGATTGATCGAAGAAAAAAATTTTCGCTTTATCGGCGCCGAGGGTGACTGGCCTGACTGCTATAAAATACATCGCTTCATTAAAGGATATGAAAATTCAGGTACAACCATCAGAGATGTGCTGATGGGATTTCGTCGCTGGCCGACTTGGATGTGGGCCAACTGGGAAATCGCGGCATTGGCAGAATGGCTGCAGGGCTACAACCAGCTCAAACCGGAGAAAAATAAAATAGGTTTCTATGGACTGGATGTCTATTCGCTATGGGAATCGTTGAATACCATAGTCGATTATCTCGAGCAGCATGATGGTGTGGCAATAGAAGCGGCCCGGAAAGCTTTTCGATGCTTTGAGCGCTATTATGAAAAACCGCAAGAATATGCACGTGCTACGGTATTAGTGTCCGATAATTGCCGTGACGAAGTAGTAAATATGCTAAGACGGCTTCGTGAAAAATCAGAGCTTTTTGAAAACGATGCGGAAGCAGAATTCAATATGGAGCAGAATGCCCTGGTCGCTGTCAATGCCGAAAAATATTACCGCGCTATGATACGCGGAGGAGCGAATTCCTGGAATGTGCGCGACCAGCATATGGTGGAAACGCTCGATAGGCTTACTAAGCGTCATGATAATGCGAAATCAGTTGTATGGGAACATAATACCCACGTCGGCGATGCTCGTTATACTGATATGAAGAGAGATGGGATGTTTAATGTTGGACAGCTGGTTCGCGAAAACTATGGCAGAAACAATACCTTCATCGTCGGATTTGGCTCTTATAGTGGTTCCGTTATCGCCGGCAGATCATGGAACGCTCCCATGCAGATAATGAATGTACCAGAAGCAAGAAAGAATAGCTGGGAAACAAAGCTGCATAAAATCAGTCCTGAGGATAAACTGATATTATCGAGTGATTTGGAAGAAGATCCTGAAACCCAGAAATGGATTGATCATCGAGCCATCGGAGTAGTCTATCATCCAGAATTCGAAGCGTATGGCAATTATGTCCCTTCTTTAATCCCTGAACGCTATGATGCCTTCATTTTTATCGACAGAACAACAGCACTTCATCCGCTTCATTTGAGGCCCGATCTCAAAGAAACACCTGGCTTATATCCATGGAATTTTTAAGTCCTTTTTCTCACTTACTTTTTATTTCCTTAGATACGATAAGGAAGCACTCGAGCGAGTGTCTCTTTTTGAAAAGATGTTATCTGGTTACGGATTAATAAAAATACAGCAATTGGATGAGTTTATTATTATTGAATATATCTCAGCAAATAAAATTTAACAAGCGGAGGCTAGGCCTTATTAATTTTTACATAACGTGAGTTCGAGATAAGGATTACGTTATCACATCTGGAAGAGCTTGAGGGAGTCTGATATTAAGCGAGGGTTTCTTCTCGCGAAAGGTATAAGCCACCAATCCGGCTATCAGATTAACAAAGAAGTTAAATACGCTGCGATGACGGGAATGCTCGATTTGCGAGATATTCTTCAATTGGTCATTGACGGTTTCAATGATTGAGCATTTACCTAATAAGAGTTTGTTAAATAACGGCAATAATAAAGCGAGCTTTGGGTAGCGTACCATCAGATGAGCGAAGCCCAACATGTAGAAGCGTCATTAAACTACAAAATTTCCTGATCTCACTACCTTTTAGCAATAAGATCGGGAGAAGATGTTTTATATTGCTACAAGGCCTATCTGGCCGGACCTTGCTACTTATCAAAACTCCTCGCCCCAGTGTACCTGAGATACCCAGCCCCAAACAGTCACCACATGCTTTTCGGCACGACCTCCAAAAGCTTATTCAAATTCTCCGCCGCCTGGAAAACATGTTTCAGCCACTAGATGCCAAG
Organism: Nitrosomonas communis; assembly: GCF_001007935.1. Classification (NCBI taxonomy): domain Bacteria; kingdom Pseudomonadati; phylum Pseudomonadota; class Betaproteobacteria; order Nitrosomonadales; family Nitrosomonadaceae; genus Nitrosomonas; species Nitrosomonas communis. Next base: position 1,556,959 of record NZ_CP011451.1, on the reverse strand, counting down.
GATAGACCCAAGCCACACACAGCAAGATTACACAATGGATCATATACAGAAAAGTTGGGCGCACTCGGCTCGTCCACGGATCAGCAGAATTGGCCTCAGCCAGAATGACAAACAAGCTCGTCTGCATTTTCTGCAATGCTTGCTGCCCTTCGGCCTGTAGCAGCGCGAGTTTAGCCTTTTCTCGCTCAGCCGGATCGGGAGTCAATCGGTCGAGCAGACGACTGGCAGCTTTGATGAGTCCTGGCGCTAGAGTAGCTAGAATTGGAATCATACTGTACCCTCCACAAACTCTGCCATTCGGTTCATTCGGCCAGCGGCAGAGACCGATTGCTCCGGGTCATTGGTTATTAATCGATCGAGGTTTCGCAGACGTGCCGCGAGCACTTTGCTGTAGAGTTTACTTTGATCGGTAACTGCCAGTGCAGCTCGGGTCTTTGGCCCAATCACCCCATCGGTAGCTATACCGAATGCTTCTTGTAACAGCCTCACTGCCTTTTGTGGCCGGGGATGCACACTGTACTATCAATCAGAAGGGCTTACGCCGGATGCGTGATTGCATCAAAACCCGGCTCTACAATGTATCGATGGTGATAAATTTCCCGCGCCTCAGCTTCAGTGAATGCTCTACCGCTTCATCTCTTTATCGCTACCCGACCGAGGTGGCGCCATCTTCAAAATGTTTGGGCCGTGATGCCGTACTTGGTAGGGTCACCACGATTAGCCGGGTGATGGATAAAGCTACCTTCATGGCGAATGATGTCATAGATGATGGATTCAACCATTATTACCCTCCATATAATTTGATTTTCAAAAGTGCACCTGCAATCAGCGCTAATACAAAACCTGTGGTGATGATCTTGATTACCGTCCGCCAAGCGGTACGCTTGGCGGTATTGAAGACATCGAGCAGGCCATGCAGCTCACGGATGTCGTGGGCAGCGTATTGCCTTCCAGGCCGACATGGCCAACACGCGCTTGGCATCGCGTGTGGCAGCCTGCTCGAGCAACTGTTCGAACTCATCTTGTGGCATGCCGATCATGCCATTGTGTAGAGTAGGTAGATTCATTTGCATGCACCAGAAATAAAAAGGCCGCCAAAAGCAGGGTAGGGGTGGATGAAACATGATGAGAAGCTAATGCGGTGTTACGCAAAAATGAATTTCAGTGCGCCCGCCGGGAAATTCGGTGCCGGATCGCCCGCCACGGTATTTCTGGCCGTATCAAGATTGGCCCCTGCCAATAATGTGCCACCAGCAGACGCGTCATAGATCCCTGCGCCCATCACATTCTCCCAATCTGCGTTAGGCATACCAAAAACTATAGCTGATGATGCATTAGAGAACTCGCCATTGCCGTTAGGGGGCGCATCCCAGGTAGCATCATTGGGCGCTTGCCCTCGCTTAAAGGCTTATCCTACACAACCCAGGTAATACATATTTGCCGCAGTTGATGACTTCTCCCGAGAACTCTACGCGGTCATCTTGCTTGTGTTCGAACGGCATGCCCGGGATAACCCAATATAAGGACCTCTGCATAATCTGTTCTTCCTTTGTAAAAATTTGTAACAGACTGATTTAAATATGATGAACCGGACAGAAAAGCCTAAAAAAACAGTTATGCAGAGGTCTGAGTTCATGTGGCTTAGCATATTAACGGCGAACATTCGCTTGATTATCTTTTCTAAATTAATATTAGGTGAAAAGAGGAGCTTGAATGTTTTTCAAAAGGCTGAAGGCGTCTGGCTTAGAACAAAACTCTTATTTACTTGGATGTGGGAAGGGTGTAGGCGTACTGATCGATCCGCGTCGGGATATCGAGGAATATTTGGAATTGCCTGGAACAACAATCTCAGCATCAGCTATATTTTTGAAACGCACCGCCAAGAAGATTTCGAATTTGGCTCGCGATCGTTAGCACAGGCAACCGGTGCGCAGGTTATGACAGGTAAGCATGAATTATTCGGTGCATCCGATATCAGGCTAGACAATGGGCAGGAGCTCATGGTTGGCACTACGTGTTTTGTTGCATATGAGACACCTGGCCATACACCTGAAAGCATGATCTATGCAGTCTTCCCGAAAGATGTTGGAAGGAAATGCTGGGGCGTTTTTACTGGAGATACCCTTTTTGTTGGCGAAACTGTACGGATGGATCTCTCAGATCCAGAAAAAGGACGTGAGAACGCGGCAGCACTCTATGATGCCATCCACAAAAAGATAGCTCCTTTGGGGGATCAAGCGATAATTTTTCCCGCTCATGGAACTGGCTCAGCATCCGGTGGCAACATTTCAGATCGAGATGATTCCACAATAGGGTCTGTTGACGTTTTAAGATAAGTATTTCATAGATAAAAACAAACTCGTAATATTGGGGTTCCTACCCCACCAACAAAACGAGTTTGCGATGCCCCGAATGATGCTCAATGATGAGTACTGGTCGAAGCTGGAGAAGATTCTGCTTCAAGAATCGATTGATAACAAGCGCAATCTGCGCATGATAGTAGAAGGCATACTGTATCGAATGCGGGTTGGCTGTCCATGGCGCGATCTGCCCAGGGTGTTCGGCTGCTGGAATTCTATCTATAAAAGATTCAATGCATGGTCATTGAGCAGGAAATGGCTCAATATTTTCAAAGCATTGGCTGTTGATCCCGATTGGGAATGGAGATTTATGGATGGCAGTTATGTTAAAGCGCATCAACATAGTGCGGGAGCAGCGAGTCAAGAATCGCAGGCTATCGGGAAAAGCCGTGCAGGCAATACCACCAGGATCCATTTAGCGGTTGATGGTTATGGCTTGCCAGTTGAGTTTGAAATCACCGGTGGAGAAGTCAATGACTGTTCTGCCGCACCTGATTTGATTGCCAGGTTGCCTGACGCAAAAACAATCGTTGCGGACAAGGGCTATGACAGCGAATGGTTACGGGAACAGATAACGAAGAAGGGAGCTCAGGCTGTGATACCGGGAAAGCGCAACTCGTTGAAGGGTAATGCAGATATGGATTGGGGTTTATATCAATATCGGCATTTGGTGGAGAATGCTTTTGCCAGGCTAAAACAGTATCGGGCAATAGCAACGCGATACGACAAACTGAAGCGAAATTACGAGAGTATGGTAGCCATAGCGTGTGGATATCTGTGGCTACCTATGTGAAATGTCAACAGACCCTAGGTTTCGACTCATAAAATAGAGGGCATGCACGTCGGCCATTCTCTGGCGAGATTTGAATAAAGCTTGATACATTACCTTTTGGCAAACAGCGATGCATTTTCACAGCAGCTTTAATCGTAAGACTATGCACTTATGGGAACACTGGTAGGCGCAGGTCTATTGTTACTGAATTGAAGCATAAGCGGTATTCGATAAATACAGGCCAATGTCGTCCTTGTTGATGTAGCGCTCGTGTGCATAAGCAATCAGAAGCTGCTTAACCCAGCGTGATTCACTTGTTATGAGGATTGCTACCGTCGACCTTCTTCGATTGTTTCAATTGTTTGCTAAATCTCATAGCGCTACACTTTATCTCTCGGAATTCAGCTTCAGTGCTGCAATGGTAGAATCTCTGCAATGCCATTTCTAAATCAATACTGACTCTGTCGGCTTTATCTTGTCGTATTATTGATACTGTCTGGGCCTAGCCTTCGCATCATTTTTGAGTCGGAAATGGAATTAGACAGCGTAGCACTGGAACAGGTTTTGGCTATAGAGAAGACGAATTTCCTTTTAACGGGTACCTGATTTTTAGACTAAACGGAGAACTGAAATGAAAAAGATAGATGAATGGCTTAATAAATTTTTAGGAATTGGGAAAGGGGAGGATGTGGAGAGACTTTCTGGCAATAAAGACAGTTTCGACCGAACTCGTTCTATGGAAAGTTACAAAAAAAATATAAACCCGAATGCAATAAGAACTGAAATAAAAAAAATAGATGAATGGCTTAATAAATTTTTAGGGATTGGGAAGGGGAAGGATGTGGAGAGACTTGCTGACAATAAAAACAGTTTCGACCGAACTCGTTCTATGGAAAGTTACAAGAAAAATATAAACCCGAATGCAATAAGAACTGAAATAAAAAAAATAGATGCATGGCTTAATAAATTTTTAGGCATAGGGAAGGTAAAGGATGTGGAGAGACTTGCTGATAATAAAGACAGTTTCGACCGGACTCGTTCTATGAAAGATAACAAAGAATATATAAACCCGAATGCAATAAGAACTGAAACAAAAAAAATAAATGCATGGCTTAATAAATTTTTAGGAAGTGGGAAAGGGAAGGATGTGGAGAGAATTGTTGGCAATAAAGACAGTTTCGACCGAACTCATTCTATGGAAGATATCAAAGAATATATAAACCCGAATGCAATAAGAACTGAAATAAAAAAAATAGATGCATGGCTTAATAAATTTTTAGGTATAGGGAAGGGGGAGGATGTGGAAAGATTCGTATGTACTAAAGAAGGGTACGACTGGACAGGTCGATCGCTAAGTAGCTACCAAACATATATTGAGCCAAATGCAATAAAAGAAGGTGCGTCAATCATCATAGATCATAATAAAAAGACAATTAGATTTATGATGCCTAATTCGTAAAATTAAAACCACCGGCTGTTCAGGATTCGATAATTAAAAGGAATTAGGAAATAAAGATGGCTGGATTATCAACTATTAATACCAAAGGCAATATTTTAAAGCCTTCAAGCATGAGGCCGGAAGAAGTAGGGGGATAAAAACAAAACAGCCGATCGTAATCAGCTGGAGAGCAACGAGCTGCGCATCAAAGCATTGATTGAAGCCGGCAAGCTGCGCAGTCGTGAAAAGGCCCGCTATTATCACTCTCAGCTCGTTACTAAATACTTGTCAGATTCAAAAACCGAATTAATCTTTCTGTCACCTTATGCACCCAATCTGAATCTGATTGAGCGCTATTGGCAATTCTTCAAAAAAGAAATTCTGTATGGTAAGTGCTATCAAACTTTTGCCTTGTTCAAGCAGGCTTGCGATGGTTTCTTTGCTGCTTCCAACTGTTATTAGGAAGCGCTACGCTCCTTGTTGACCGATAATTTTCAGATTAACGATTGCGCTTGAGTGCCGAAATTTGAAGTGCGGCTAATATACCTGTTTTGTAGTTAGCAATAATCGCCGTTTTCTGTTCTTTGTATAGGACTGCAATTTCAAAAAAAGGCTTTGTATCTGTTTCTGCTATGTGGCTATATTTAAACCGTTTTTTTCCTTCTCAACTGATAATCTGCAAATTACTCTGATGTGGTTCCCTGTAACTGGACAACCTGAAAGAAAGTTCAGCTCTGATATGTATAGTTAAACAGGTTCAGGCAACCCGATCAATTCTTGGATCACTATAGTAGATTTCATCAGGCGTAAGACGGTCAAGGCTTTGATGAAATCGTTCTTGATTGTACCATTCAAACCATGTGGATAAATTCTGCTTTATCTCCTTCAGATTATTGAATTCTCTGGTGGGCACCTCTAAAAATTCAAGCTATAAAATGAGGCGCGTTAGGAGAAAGTAGTATTTTCTTGATTTGTCCAGGATAACACGTTGTTTCAAATGTATAATAATGAGATTATGCTCCCCGATATGAGTCCTCACCATGCAACTCGGTTTTTTTGACCTTGACAATCGATATGCTCAGCTAAGTAAGTTAAATGATCCGCTTGAAGAGCTGAATCGCATAATCGATTGGAATCTATTCGCTGATCTTCTTGCAGAGACAACGACGAAGCCCCGGAAAAGTGAAGCAGGCCGCAAACCCTTTGATCGGGTGATGCTATTCAAAATGCTGGTATTACAAAGAATGAATAATCTGTCGGATGATCGGCTGGAGTATCAAGTCCGGGACCGGTTGAGTTTCATGCGGTTTTTGGGACTTGGTCTGGCAGGGGTAGTGCCTGACGCAAAGACCATGTGGTCGTTCCGGGAAGAGTTGAAAGAGAACCATCTGATGGATCGTCTGTTTGCAAGATTCGATGAATGTTTACGAGAGTTGGAGGTAGAACTGAAGTCAGGTCAGATCATTGATGCGACCTTTGTGAGTGTGCCTAAACAACGCAATACACGTGAAGAAAACAAGATGATTAAAGAAGATGCCGTTCCGATTGAATGGGGACAGAATCCCCACAAACTGGCGCAAAAAGACATTGATGCGCGTTGGACGAAGAAGAACAGCGAATCATTTTATGGTTACAAAGATCACGTCAATATGGATCGCGATACCAAGCTGATAACCACATGGGAAGTTACTTCAGCGCAAATTCATGACAGTCAGGTTTTGGAAGAAGTGCTGCAATCCCCTGAAGTGGGAGGCGCAGATATTTATGCGGACTCAGCATACCGCAGCAATGCACAGGAAGAAAGTCTGGTCACCTCAAAATACACGAGTCAGATTCACGAAAAAGGCGCTCGCAATCATCCCCTCACGCAAGCACAAAAATCCAGTAACAAAGAGAAATCACGGGTGCGTGCACGAGTCGAGCATGTGTTTGGTTCGATGACGAATGAACTGGGCGGAATCACGATTCGTACCATAGGTTATGGGAGAGCAAAAGTACACATAGGCTTACTCAACCTCGTCTATAACATCAAGCGTGTAGCGACGCTGATTCGAAAAGGGTATTTCAGTTTCGATAGGGTTAGTGCGCCCGAAATGGCTTAAAGGGAGCAAAAACGAGAAGATAACAACCCGAATCACCTTGAATTTAGAAAAATTTAATTATTGGACAGAAAAACTTTGAGAATCAAGTGAAATTGCCCTCCTGGTTGAATTGATTTGCTTTTTTTAGGTATTTTTAGAGGTGCCCTGGTATATAAAAGCTCATACTTAACTGTCCGCCAAAGTCGTTCAACAAAAATGTTGTCATAGTAGCACCCCTTGCCATCCATGCTGATCTGAATATGATGATCTTTTAGTATGGAGGTAAATGCTTCGCTGGTAAACTGTACGCCCTGGTCGGTATTCATGATCTGTGGACAGCCATAATCCTGGATGGCTGCCTCCAGCGCCTGAGTACAAAAGTCAGTATCCAAGGTATTGGACAAGCGCCAGCTCAACACCTTACGCGAATGCCAGTCGATGATGGCAACCAGATAGCCAAAGCCTTTCTCCATGGGGACATAGGTTATGTCGGCAGCCCAAACCTGATTGGGTTTATTAATGACAAGTTCTCTAAGCAGATAAGGATAGACCTTATGCTGTTTGCTTGAGATGCTGGTCCTGGGTTTTGGAGCTATGCTGACAATACCGAGTGTCTTCATTAAGGAAGAGGCTTTCTTGCGCCCTAACATGATTCCCTGGCGCTGAAACCAGGTAGCATAACTGCGTGAGCCATATTGTGGCGTCTTTAAGTACTGTTCATCCATCATGCGCAGCAGAACCAGATCAGCATTACTGATTGGTTGCGGTTGATAATAATAAGTTGAGCGCGCCAGATCCAGCAGCTGACATTGACGAGTTTGACTAAGTTTGCCATGGGGCTCAATCATCTCTTTGCGTTCTACAAGACTTAATGATTGAGCTTTCTTGCTAAAAAATCGCGTTCTACCGCCAATTGACCAATAACCCGGTGCAGGTCATCTGTTGTAGGCTGCTCCTTATTGGCGGCAGTATTATTTTTACAAAACAGCTCGGCAGCTTGCTCAATGAGTTGCCGTTTCCAGCTATTGATCTGCGTGGGATGTACATTATAACGCGCTGCTAATTGGGGGACAGTTTCATCACCACGTATCGCTGCCAGCGCTAGTTTTGTTTTGAATTCGCTCGAATATTGTATGCGCTTTTTACTCATTGTTATTAAGCTCCTTTTTAATTCTGCCAGAGCTTAACAACCTGTACAGTTTTTGGGTACCACTTCACTCTTAAAACTTTAGTGCTGAGAAGAAATATGATGCGCGATGATAAGTATATCTTTCCTAAGCAATTTATGCACTGGAGATTCAGTACACCTATGCAGACGGGGAGCCTGCTAAAAAGCATCAAAAATGTGTTCTGAGGCGGTCGTTTAGAAAAACCTCCGAGCTTGCCCGGAGGTAAGGAGTAGGTTTATTAATCTTTATTCCTAAATTTAAACCTGGCACTTTTTCTAGCTGCTCCTTAATAACCATCTAATAAAATTCTCTCTTCTGTTCTATTAGCTGCTAAGTGGTGAAATGGTACGGCAACCGATTTTTTACCTATGCCGAGCATATCATTGACATCCATTATTCCATACATAGCTTTGCCGTTTGGACTTAATAACAAGTCATCAACCTTACCTACTTTCTTGCCATTTTTATCAATGACGTCTATATCAAAAAGCTTTTTAGCGTTTATATCATAATCTTCAATGCTACTGGTTACAAAGAGACTGTTTGTCTGGTGATTATGGCTGCTGGCATATTCCAATTTAAACTCAGGCATTTTTTCTAACTGTTGCTTAGAAAGATTAATCACAGCTTCTTTCTTTTCTTTGCGTATATCTATATCCTGAAATGGGACAGAGACCGATTTATTACCAACGCCGAGCAGGCCGCCAACTGATATGATGGCATAAGCAACTTTTTCTTTTGTGCTCAATATCAAGTCATCAATTTGACCAATCTTCTTGCCAGTCTGATCAACAACTTTCATATCCATAAAATTTTTGGCAGTGATATCATAGGTCACATCGTTGGAGCCCCATTCAACATTACCACTAATACCATAAGGCTGTTCAGCGTTACTCTTCGAATGACTGCCTTTTTCCCAATTCTGCATATTGCTAGTGTGTGCGGATACGCAAGTAAATAAAAAACTGAGACTGACTATGGATGCTATGTTGAAAAGAAATTTACTATGTCTCATGATTTAACTCCCTTGACTTTTTGATTAATTTATTGGCACATAATAGAACGGTTCGAGCTCTATTAATTTGGTGGAGTCTTTGAAGAATTGTGGTTAGCCATGTTAATTTTGCTGCTAATAACAATCTATAACCGCGTCGTTAACAAAAAAATAGCCCTATCACAAGCATGAGTATGGATTTCCTAGTGATATTTATGAGCCTCATTTTTAAAAGGAGAATTCATCCTAGCAAGAAGATCAGATAATTATCTGTACGAAAGCGTACATAAACCAGAAAAAGGGTTTTTATTTTGGCTATACCACTGCACCATATACCTTCATATCTATCAAGCTGTAGCGGATAAATACTGATATTCCAGAATTTTGGTGGGTATGACCTTATTAGGTAATGGATCGCAAATGGAGCGAGATCCAGATTCAAGAATTATTGCTCTTATTCTAATTCCTAACTGATGTTACGCACGCCGCCGAAAAAAAGCTTATCATTTTAGTCATGAAAAAAGAAAAACTTGAGCTATATACTGATTATCTGATGCTATATACTGATTATCTGATCAGCAACAACGGTTATTCGACAGCGACAGGCTTATCGGCAATGCTGGCTGGCGAAGTCAGTCATGACCAGGTGACGTGTTTTTTATCGGAGGAAGAATTACACCTCGAAAGATTTATGGCGGCAGGTTAAATCGACCGTGCGACAAGTTGAGCGTGAGGCTGGCTGTCTGATTTTTGATGACACGATTCAAGAGAAAGAATGGACGGATGAGAACGAGATCATGTGCTGGCATTATGATCATAGCAAAGGACGAGCGGTAAAAGGCATTAACGTGCTCAATGCCTGGTATCACAATGGCGAAGTATCAGTGCCGGTCGCCTTTAGAGTGATCCACAAACCGATCCAGTTCTGTGAGGTAACGACACGGCAAGTCAAGCGTGCCAGCGTGGCAACTCAAAAATGAACTGATGCGGGAGAGGCTAACTACCTGTGTGCTGAATGCGATAAAGTTCCGTTATGTCCTGATGGATAGCTGGTTTGTGTCGCAGGAAAACTTTGAATTTATTTTGAAGAAAAGGAAGCACTTTATTGCTGTGTTGAAGGACAATCGTCTGGTAGCGCTCAGCGAGGAAAACAAGAAACAAGGGCGCTTTGTACGGATCAGTGAACTGGACTTAGCGGATAAGCAAGCGGTGCGCGGCTGGCTGAAGGGCTTCGAACAGGAAGTGCTGTTAATATGGCGAGTCTTTACAAACAAAGACGGCAGCACCAGTTTGTTGAATCTGGTATGCAGTGATTTGACGTGCGATGGCGAATACCCCGCAACGATCTACCAGAAACGGTGGAAAGTTGAAGAATTTCATAAGTCTCTGAAATCCAATGCGGGATTGGCGAAATCGCCAACCCGTACGGTAACCACGCAGAACAACCCTGTTTTCATGGCCATCTATGCCGTGTTCAAGCTGGAATGCTTGAAGATCAAACACAAGGCCAATCATTTGCATTGCGAGCAAAACTTTTCATTAAAGCCAATCAGATAGCCTATGCTGAATTGCAAAAAATGAAGATCGCGTAACATCAGTTATGGCTTAATCAATTAAAAATGATTCAGATTGTATAGAATATGAAGAGCATATCGACGGTTTAGTTTTGTTATTTACTCAGTATTTTGCACAGCGCTTATTTGTATTAACATAGGACTATGAGAATATTTTTTGAATCATTCTTAACTGATCAGGTTATAGTAAGTACATTACACTTGATCGGGATTTAGTGAATTTATCAATTCTTCAAGGCGTAATCGGTGGTGCACGCGTAATACCCTGTGATCGCATGGGGCGTAACATCGCCTTTTTGTGTCGTATTTATGATAACGGATGGTCTGATCGGCCTCATGCTATTTCTATCGATGAAGAAACAGCGCTACTTATCGATACTCACGCTAGCGGTACAGTATGGGTGAAAGCAATGCATATTTTCTGCAAGCTCCTGCTGCACCAGAAGTCTGTCAAGCAGGAAGCCCGCTAACCTGTAAAGACATCAACGTGTATCGGATTAATGCTGTAGCAAGAGGCACTTACCATTTATGGGACTGGCATGGAATTGAGACAGGAAATATCTTGTTTCTGCAGTGGAGTGAGTGTTAACTTCGACTAAGATAATTTCTCACTATACTAGCAAATATGGTAGGTGCAAGTCGGCGCATGCCACGGTGGATTTTGGGGAGATGAATAGAGCCCAGACTGGCCCCCAGTAGAGGTGTAGTTGGCCGCTGCGGGGCGGGGCATGAAGGTAAGTCATCCTATGCGCTCCCAACGGCCCCTGGACGAGCGATAGCGTGGAGTTCGTCCCGCTTAAGACTAACTCGACTGACTTGAGCTTTTACTCGCGCCAACCAGGGTCACCGATTGTGTATCTAGTGATCATTCCGGTGAACAAACCTTAGGAGCCCGCTGCACTTTCCAAGAGTTGAAGTGTATTTTCAATAGTATCGATACGCCGAATGCTTGGGCCAAAGGCATCACCGAGTACGAACACATCGCCGTTCTTAATCCCTATGTATGCATTGGTGGTTGAATAATAGCGGTAGATGAAACCATCAAACTGCTGATTATCTACGTTTGCAGGAGAGAAATATTGCGGAAACAATTGCTCGGCAAAAATAAAGATCTTTTGCTCTTTGTTAGGCGTTACGGTTGCCATCTCGAGTTCCAATTCTCCATACTGCGGAAGGCTGTCGTAAGGATTCGGAAGATTATCATCGGTTACATACAGATTACCCACATAGTTTGTGTCGGCCCGGCTGAACGCCTGCATCATCTGATACCATGTTGCGCTATATACAATATGAATAAATCGATCCTTCGGGTAATTTCGTTGCCATTGTTCTGGCTTAAAGTTTACGTAATTCCTCATGCTGCCCTGAAATACCACTAAATTATCAGCAACTGGTTTGCTTAAGTAAATTTCATCGGGTACCACTCCAGGGTCTCCTGTTACTAAATAATGGCTACTTTTATTTTTGATGTAGTTATATATTTGCTCGTAATACAGAATATTTTCATCCGTTCCGTCTGCTGCCATCTGATCAATAAAGAAACCATCAATCACATAGAAAGCTATGTAGTTATCAATTTCGATAGCGATATCGATCAGTGGGCGATCTCCATAATCGGTATGTACGTAAGCAATTACCTTTCCCCCAGAGCCACGAATTAAATCGATAGCCGTAACATAGCCAGGATCAGCGCTCGTCCCAAACCCATTGTCTGGGTTAATAATTACGGTAGTAGGTACTATCTGAGCTGCTGCAGCCAAGCCATTCCAGTAAGCCGGAGCCGGGGGACTTGATGGATCGAAATAGGCTGGAACAAAAAGATTAGTGGCGTAAATGTTCGCGCTGAATACCACTGACAAATAAGCTGTGGAAAGGGAAATCAAGCCTTTTATGCTCATGTCAAATATCTCCTAATGGAATTCATATGCATTATTCTCTTATCTCTTCCGATGCATAGATATCGTACTTTAGTACTAGGAAATTACTATTGATAGAAACTGGATAGTTACCTGGCATAATTAGAACTGCTAGGGTCTGTTGACGTTTTAAGATAAGTATTTCATAGATAGAAACAAACTCGTAATATTGGGGTTCCCATACCACCAACAAAACGAGTTTGCGATGCCCCGAATGATGCTCAATGATGAGTACTGGTCGAAGCTGGAGAAGATTCTGCTTCAAGAATCGATTTATAACAAGCGCAATCTGCGCATGACAGTAGAAGGCATACTGTATCGAATGCGGGTTGGCTGTCCATGGCGCGATCTGCCCCGGGTGTTCGGCTGCTGGAATTCTATCTATAAAAGATTCAATGCATGGTCATTGAGCAGGAAATGGCTCAATATTTTCAAAGCATTGGCTGTTGATCCCGATTGGGAATGGAGATTTATGGATGGCAGTTATGTTAAAGCGCATCAACATAGTGCGGGAGCAGCGAGTCAAGAATCGCAGGCTATCGGAAAAAGCCGTGCAGGCAATACCACCAAGATCCATTTAGCGGTTGATGGTTATGGCTTGCCAGTTGAGTTTGAAATCACCGGTGGAGAAGTCAATGACTGTTCTGCCGCACCTGATTTGATTGCCAGGTTGCCTGACGCAAAAACAATCGTTGCGGACAAGGGCTATGACAGCGAATGGTTACGGGAACAGATAACGAAGAAGGGAGCTCAGGCTGTGATACCGGGAAAGCGCAACTCGTTGAAGGGTAATGCAGATATGGATTGGGGTTTATATAAATACCGGCATTTGGTGGAGAATGCTTTTGCCAAGCTAAAACAGTATCGGGCAATAGCAACGCGATACGACAAACTGAAGCGAAATTACGAGAGTATGGTAGCCATAGCGTGTGGATATCTGTGGCTACCTATGTGAAATGTCAACACACCCTAGGGGGCGAGTAGTTACCTTCATTCTTCAATTTTTCATATTGTTCACAAACTTACGCTGGAACTTTGTGCGCCGTTTCACGTTCCCAGTTGCGGTGTTGGGCGATTGCTGCGACAAAAGGTTCGGCCGTTTCCTTTGCTGTGCCACCGAAAATCACGGCTTTATCCGTTTCATCCTTCCCGGCATACGTCTGGCTTTTGATAAATTCGACGCCTTCACCGACGCCGGCGATCGCTTTGCAGTGCTTAAAGGCTTCGTTGACGAAATGAATTGCATCCATTTCTTCTGCTAAAGCGTCAACGCTCGTCTTGCCGCCCGGAATGTAAACCGCGTCAAAAAGAACCGAGCTAGTCGTCAGCCATGTTGCGTCAACTTCGACTTCCGCACCGCTGGCGGTTTTGATCGAGCCGTGCCGGGATGCAATGATCTTGACCATTGCACCTTCTTCGGTTAATGATTTTTTCATCGCGTCGAGCGCGTCGTCATCCACACCATCTGCTGCCAGAAAAGCAACGCGGCGCGTCTTTATGGTGTTTTTGACGGTATTCTCCATACTCAGCGCTTCGGATCTATCGAGATAATTTCTTTTGTCAGTCGGCTGAACCGTTTTTGGATCGGTGTTCGCTCCGAATGAATGGTTGATGGGCTGTTCGGGGTTCTGCGTCGCCAGACCGAGATTGGCGGCAACCTTATTTGCTAAATCCATATCGATCTGCGTCAAAATGTTGACCATTCTCTGCCGAATCGCGATCATTTCGACCTTTCCTAATTCGAACGAAAAAGCGTCAACCATATGTTTTTTTTCGGCTTCCGACTGGCTGTGATAAAACAACGCGGGCTGTGTGAAATGATCCCGAAAGCTTTCGCTGCGGACGCGCACTTTTCGAGCATCAATACGTTCTTCGTAAGAATGAAAACCTCCATCCGTCATCATTGCCTGAAACGGGCAGCCGCCGCCCAGAGAATTTGGATCATACGACACACGCCCTTTGTTGATCATCTGGCGCATCTGCGCGTCACGCTGATTGTTGTGAATCGGCACGATCGGACGATTGATCGGAATTTCATGAAAATTTGGTCCGCCCAAACGCGACAGTTGCGTGTCCAAATAAGAAAATAGGCGCCCTTGCAGCAACGGGTCGTTTGTAAAATCAATGCCCGGGACGATATGGCCAGGATGGAACGCGATTTGTTCGGTTTCCGCGAAAAAATTATCGGGATTACGATTCAGAGTCATTTTGCCGATCCGCTGCACGGGAACTAACTCTTCGGGAATGATTTTTGTCGGGTCGAGCAGATCAAATTCGAATTTATGTTCGTCTTCTTCGGCGATGATCTGCACGCCGAATTCATATTCAGGGTAAGCGCCTGCTTCGATTGCATCCCAGAGATCACGGCGGTGAAAATCGGGGTCTTTACCCGAAATACGCGTCGCTTCGTCCCAGAGAACTGAATGCAGACCGAGAAGCGGTTTCCAGTGAAATTTGACGAAATGGGATTCGCCTTCTTCATTGATAAAACGAAATGTATGGACGCCGAAGCCTTCCATCATTCTGAAACTGCGCGGAATCGCGCGATCCGACATCGCCCAAAAGATAGCGTGCATCGATTCGGGCATCAGGCTGATAAAATCCCAGAAAGTATCGTGCGCAGCGGCGGCTTGCGGAATTTCGTTGTGTGGTTCGGGTTTCACGGAATGCACAAGATCGGGAAATTTCATTGCATCCTGAATAAAAAACACTGGCGCGTTATTACCGACTAAATCATAATTTCCCTCTTCGGTATAAAATTTAACGGCGAAGCCGCGAATATCACGCGCCAGATCGGTCGAGCCGCGCGAGCCAACGACAGTTGAAAAACGCACAAAAACTGGTGTTTTCACGCTTGGGTCTTGCAAAAATTTTGCCTTCGTATATTTCGCCATTGATTCGTAAACCTGAAAATACCCATGTGCCCCTGCGCCGCGCGCGTGAACGATGCGCTCGGGAATGCGTTCGTGGTCAAAATGCGTGATCTTTTCGCGGAGAATAAAATCTTCAAGAAGCGTTGCACCGCGCTCGCCCGCCTTTAATGAATTTTGGTTGTCGTTGATGCGAACGCCCTGATTAGTCGTTAAAAATTGTTCGGTACCATCTTCGCGGTTTTGTTCCAGATCCCGTAGTTTAAAATCGCCGTTGCCTTGACCGTTCTTATCTGCTGTCATTGTTTTTCCTCTTAATAATTGTTTTTTAATTTCAATAAAATTAGTTGGAACATTTTGGCAGATTTATTTTCCGCCTTTTTGGAAGAATATAAGCCCAAGCGCTTTGTCTGATTTTTGGTAGACATATTTTCGCGTTCTAAATTCAATGATTTTTTTTCTTACCAGAGGAATATATTTTCCTCATAGCAATAGCTAAAGCTTAGGGGTTGACGGAGCAAAAGTAACCAATTGATATATAAAGATAATACTGCTAGAAAATGGTATAATTCTAATTTGCATTAAAAAATGAAGAAATGAAATAATATAGCCATGAATTACGAGAAAAAATCATGGCAATAAAATCAAGTAGAACAGATCAATTGGTATCGGCACAAAAATTGTTAGAAACAGCTAAAACAGCGGCTGAATTGAGGGCAGCCCAAGCAGTATTGTTCCCATTGGAATTGGGTATGACGAGAGAGCAAATGGCGAAGAACATTGGTCTTTCCGTCAGATGGACGTGTAGCCAGCGCACGCGTTACGATAGAATCACTCGTGGCGAAGAGAAGGTGCCCCGAACGAAACGAGAGCATCAGAACCGTGCTATTGCCACGCTTGAGCAGGAAGCGCAAATTCTGGATGAGGTTTTGGTGGGATCGGCGCAAGGCCGCGCGGTAGTTGCTACTCCGCTTAAAGAGAAAATCGAGGAGCGGCTAGGTAAGCGCGTAGTCCTATCAACAATTTATCGGATGGCTGGTACGCTATAGTTTGTGTAAACTCGCACCAGATACTACTCATCCTCAGCGAAATGCTGCGTTGCGTGAAGATTGGAGAAAAAATTAAAGAGCGATTAGATGAAATGATCGCTACGTGGGGTAATCACCAACCGCTACGCTTGATGTTTCAGGATGAAGCTCGCTTTGGACGTGTTTCCGATACACATCGGTGTGAGTGCCCTCCATCCCCTATGTGTCAGGATACCTTTCGCCGCAGTTGAAACCTAAAAACTTGAAAGGCGAAGCGAGAGGACATGAAGCAAAAGAGTTATTCAAAAGAATTTAAGGAATCAGTCATCAAGAAGATGATGCCACCCAATGCAGTATCTGTTCCCCAATTATGTAAGGAAACAGGCATCTGATGCTACGCTGTTGTACAAGTGGAGAAAAGTATACAGGAACAGAGGAATCGCACTGCCGGGAGATAACAGTCAAGCAGAGGATAAACTGGCTGTTGTCATAGAAACAGCTGGTTGGAATAGTGTACAACTGAGTGAGTATTGCCGTAGTAAAGGCTTGTACCCAGAACAGATTGATTAATGGAAAACGGCAGCGCTGTCAGGGTATCAACGCCATACTCAGATCGAGAAAGAAAAGAATCGCTACCGTCAGGAAGACCAAAAGCAGATCAAGCATCTGGAATCTGAACTCAAACGCAAGGAAAAGGCACAGGCAGAAACAGCCGCGCTACTAGTGCTGTCAAAAAAGTGCGAAGCCATCTGGGGGTGAGCGAGAAAGATTGATTTGCGCGCAAGATCGTCAGATGACCATACAATTAATAACAGAAGCAGTGAATCAAGGAGTGTACGGTAACGATTGGCGTGTGAACTTATCGGCATCAGCAGCCGCACACTACAATATTGGCATAGCATTGGCTTGAAAGATCGTCGGCAAACAGTCAAGAAGATCCCTGCTAATAAACTCAGTGAGTAGAGAAGAAAGCATATCCTCGACGTTTGTAACAGTAAAGAATTCTGCAGCCAAACACTCAAGCAGATTGTCCCTGCCTTAGCAGACAAAGCTATTTATCTGGCGTCAGAAAGCAGTTTCTACCGCATTTTACGTGATGCCGGCCAATTATACCGCCGAGGCCGTACGGCCAATCCAGACACGACAAAGAAACCGCCAACTTATGTGGCAGATGGACCCAATTAGGTGTAGTCATGGGACATTACTTATCTGGTCAGTACACTTAAAGGCATATTCTTTTTCTGTATCTGTTTATGGATATCTATAGTCGTAACTGATGTTACGCATGCCGCGGAAAAAAAGCTTATCATTTTAGTCATGAAAAAAGAAAAACTTGAGCTATATACTGATTATCTGATCAGCAACAACGGTTATGCAACAGCGACAGGCTTATCGGCAATGCTGGCTGGCGAAATCAGTCATGACCAGGTGATGCGTTTTTTATCGGAGGAAGAATTACACCTCGAAAGATTTATGGCGGCAGGTTAAATCGACCGTGCGACAAGTTGAGCGCGAGGCCGGCTGTCTGATTTTTGATGACACGATTCAAGAGAAAGAATGGACGGATGAGAACGAGACCATGTGCTGGCATTATGATCATAGCAAAGGACGAGCGGTAAAAGGTTTAACGTGCTCAATGCCTGGTATCACAATGGCGAAGTATCAGTGCCGGTCGCCTTTAGAGTGATGCACAAACCGATCCAGTTCTGTGAGGTAACGACACGGCAAGTCAAGCGTGCCAGCGTGGCGACTCAAAAATGAACTGATGCGGGAGAGGATGAATACCTGTGTGCTGAATGCGATAAAGTTCCGTTATGTCCTGATGGATAGCTGGTTTGCGTCGCAGGAAAACTTTGAATTTATTTTGAAGCAAAAGAAGCACTTTATTGCTGCGTTAAAAGACCATCGTCTGGTAGCGCTCAGCGAGGAAAACAAGAAACAAGGGCGCTTTGTACGGATCAGTGAACTGGACTTAGCGGATAAGCAAGCGGTGCGCGGCTGGCTGAAGGGCTTCGAACAGGAAGTGCTGTTAATATGGCGAGTCTTTACAAACAAAGACGGCAGCACCAGCCAGGCGTTAATTCATATCCATAAGGAGCTATCATGAAAACCCTGATCATTTTCAACCGCGAACCCTATGACAATACCGATGTTACCTGGAACGGCCTGCGTCTGGCGGACAAACTGCTTGATGCAGGAAGTGAGGTCAGAATCTTCCTGGTGAACGATGCGGTAGATCTGGCGCGCGAGGTATGTCGCCCGCCGGAAGGCTACGACCAGGATCTCTCGCAAATGTTTAAAGCGCTGATTACGCGGGGTGTACCCGTCAAAGCCTGTGGAACTTGTATGGCACGCTGCGGTATCTACAAGAATCATCCATATTTCGAAGGCGCCGAAAAGTCCACTATGTCAGCATTGGCTGAATGGGTCATCGATAGCGACAAGGTAATCACATTCTAAGAACGCCTACAGGAGCTATTCTGCTTTGACCCCGGCCGACTATGACGCTTGGTATGGTGACCTACGAGGGAGCTGGATCGGTCATACCGAGTACCGCTTGATGTTGAGGGAACTGGCCTTTCCTGCGGAAGACCGATTACTCGATGCCGGCTGCGGTACGGGCTGGTTTACCCGCCGACTAGCAACTCTTCCGAACCTGCATGTTATCGGCATTGATCTCGATGTTGAGTCTCTTCGTTCGTACGTAGCCACGACCCTCATTCAACCTACCTTCCGACCGATGCGCTGGCATTGCCGTTTGCCGACCCAGTTTCGATTATGTACTTTCGATTGCCGCTCTGTGTTCCACCTCCGATTGGCACAAGGTAGTATCCGAAATTGTGCGGGTGACACGCAAGCAATTTGCCATTGGTTTGCTAAATCGGCACAGCCTGTTATGGCTCTACAAGGGGCGCTATGTTAGCAGCTGAGCCTATCTCGGAGCGCTTTAGTTATCGCCCGCCGAGTTTCGGGACGGTTTCAAGGGGCTTGCCCGTGGCCCGTGAGAAATGTTCACTCGTGCAGCGCGATTTATTTGCCATCGGCGACATGTTCCGCCCGCCTCGTGGAAAGCCTGCTTCCTGGCGCGTACCGTGGGGAAGATTCATGGTTCTGAGTGGAGGCAAGGCATTAGTCGGAAGTGTTGCTTATCCTTCTGTGTCTAACTAGCCTGGATGTCAGCAGGGCCGCAACTCCGATCAGAACGAGTTTCATGATGAGCGTCCCCATTATCTGGTTTCGTAACCATATTTCAATTATTATGACCCAACGCTGCCACAAATCAAGATGCGAGCATGACCGATACCACCAAGACTGACCGCAGCCCTTGGGCTGTCTTTCTGATCTTTCTTCAACTGGGCCTGACCTCCTTTGGTGGCCCGATTGCCCACTTGGGCTACTTCCGTGATGAGTTTGTGACGCGACGGCAGTGGCTGACTGAGCGCAGCTATGCGGATTTGGTCGCTCTCTGTCAATTCCTGCCGGGGCCTGCCAGCAGTCAGGTCGGAATCGCGCTCGGGCTGTCTCGATCCGGCTATGCCGGTGCGCTGGCCGCGTGGGCGGGCTTCACGCTGCCGTCAGCGATTGTCTTGGTTCTGTTTGCACTGGGCATGGCCAGCTACGGGAATGCGATACCGTCTGGCATGCTGCACGGCCTGAAAGTGGTGGCCGTGGCGGTGGTCGCGCAAGCTGTATGGGGGATGGCTCGCAATCTCTGTCCAGACGTACCGCGCATCACCATCATGGCGGCGGCGACATGCTTTGTTCTTCTGGTACCGTCCGCTTGGGGGCAAGTGGGGGTCATCGCTATTGCAGCGGTCATTAGTCTTTTGCTGTTTAGCCCTCAGCAGGGGGCAGCGCACGACCCTCTGCCGATTGCCATCCGGCGTCGCGTTGGCTTGCTCTGGCTGATGCTGTTCTTTGCCTTGCTGTTGGGGTTGCCGTTGTTGGCTGCCTTGTTCCCGAATCAGGCGCTGTCGATGGTGGATGCCTTCTACCGTGCCGGGTCACTGGTGTTTGGGGGTGGACATGTTGTGCTGCCGCTGCTGCAAGCCGAGGTCGTGCCTTCGGGCTGGGTCAGCAATGACGCGTTCCTGGCGGGCTACGGTGCCGCGCAGGCTGTTCCTGGCCCTCTGTTCACCTTTGCGGCATTTCTTGGTGCTTCGATGAATGAGGCACCCTCCGGCTGGTTGGGTGGGTTAATCTGCCTGCTGGCGATCTTCGCGCCATCCTTCCTGTTGGTCGTGGGGACCTTGCCGTTCTGGGAGCACCTGCGCCGCAGCATCCACACGCAAGCGGCATTGTCTGGCATCAATGCGGCTGTGGTTGGCCTGCTGCTGGCTGCACTCTATCAACCGGTGTGGACGAGCGCGATTTACGCGCCACAAGACTTTGGCTTGGCCCTGGTGGCGCTGGTTGCCCTGATGTTTTGGAAGCTGCCGCCCTGGCTGGTCGTCGTCGGCACTGGTGTTGCGGGCTGGTTGTTGAGCACAGTTGTATGAGGTTCGGAAAATGACCGACGAAGACTTTTACAGCGGGCTGATCCGTTTGCATATCCTGCCCCACGCAGCTGAAGAACCCATATTCAGTCTGGGCATCATCAAGGAGTTGCGATACCACGGTTACAAGATCAGTACGGGCACTTTGTATCCGATGCTGCATGGCTTGGAAAAGAAGGGCTACTTCACTACACGTCATGAGCGTCCCCGTTGTCGTGATCGAAGGGTGGATGAGATCACAAAGCAGGGCCGCGTTGCATTGACTGATGCCAAAGTTAAGGTCAAAGAGCTGTTCAGGGAGTTGATTGAGGGCGTGGATGTTCTGAAGGAGATCGTTGATGGAATTGCTTAAAGTCGCCGGCCTGTTCGCGATTACGGCTGTGGCCGAGGTCGTTGGTTGTTATCTTCCGTGGCTGGTCTTGAAGCAGGGGCGTACCATATGGCTGCTCTTTCCGGCGGCTCTATCGCTGGCACTGTTTGCTTGGCTGCTCACGCTACACCCGACTGCAGCCGGGCGTACCTATGCTGCCTATGGAGGCATGTACATCGCCGTAGCGCTCCTATGGCTACACTTCGTCGATGGTATCGCGCTGACTCGTTGGGATTTGGCGGGCGCAGCAATCGCCCTGGTCGGTATGGCAATCATTGCGTTGCAGCCAGCGACAAGCGCGTGATGCCCTACGGTTTTCGGTTTCTGTCGCCACATTATTTGGTATTGGTGGTATATCGGGAATTGAACTGAAGTCCGCAATCACTCTACTATATTTATAATCAGCGATAAGATATGAGATTGGGAATCTCGTGATCATGACCTTCCGTTTCTTGCCGACTGTGTTGAGGTATTGCCCTATTTAGTTGACATGTTATTCAGCCCATATTTCTACGTCTTTGAGAATGTAAGGCTTCTCCTAGTGCTCGCGCCCATAAACCCGCGTTCGAGTTCAGGGCCCCGCTTCAGATTGGCGGTCCCCAAGAATATCTTCTATATAAATCATCCTTATCAGGACCATGCTGGCTGCTGTCATAGGGGTGGCTAGAATAATGCCAAGGCCGCCGGCCAAAACGCCGAGCAATATTTGCATGCTAATGATAAGGGCTGGCGGTAAATCAACCATGTCTTGCTGTAGCAATGGCGTAAGTACATAGCTCTCAAGTACTTGTACTCCCATATATAGTGCGATTACGTATATAAGGTTGTCGGAGCCATGCATCAACGCCAGCAGGGCAGCAGGGATCAAGGCGAGAATGGGGCCGATATTAGGAATAAATGTAAGAAGCGCGGCAATAATGCCTAATAGCAGCGCAAGTTCGATTCCGATTAACGAGAGTCCAATTGCCGTCAATATACCCACCACAAACATTGCGATAATCTTTGCAAGAAGCCAGGACTGAAGCGCCGATCCCACTTCATGCAATATTTCTCTTGTACGCGAACGCCTGTTTTGTGGAACGAGCCGGATGATACCGTTGAGATAGATACGAGGATTTATCGCCAAAAAAATACCGATCACAAGGAAAACCAGGAAATTTGCCAATGCGCCGAATGTTGAAGAAAACATTCCAGTAATAGTACTGGGGATATTAGAGCCGTCTGAGGCCATTCTTGCAATCTGGTCTTTCTTCTCAAGAAGCTTTCTCATCCATTCATATTTTAGAACCTGTTGCCGGGCCTGATCTACTGCCTGGGGTATGTATTCCGTTAACCGATCAATTTGATCGGAAACTTCGGGTGCGATCGACCAAATACCGATCGCAGTAACGAATGAAAGCGCCAATAATACAAATGCTAGCGACCATTTCTCCGGAAGGTGCGTCTTTTGGTGGATCCATTTGCTCAGGGAATTAAGAAAAACTGCCAGCAGGACGCCCGCGAATATAAGAAGAAAAACTTCTCCAGCTTTCCACAGCAAAACCATGAGGATCGAAACCAATGCAAACGCTCCGGCGTACATGAGTGCTTTCTCGCCCGGCATTTCTACTTTCTTTTTACTTGAGCCGTTTTTGCTTATTGAGGTTAATTCTGATCGATCCGTTTCCATTTGATTACATTTTCTGTCAGACCCGGCATTAAGGCCAACCGGTATGGATTTCCGCTGAATTAAGCAACTAAAATTTTCTTAGTTTGCGGCTATTTTTTACATGTATTTACGAGATAACTGATCCTCGTCATGCTACTTTGCAACTCACGTCGAAGCCAAATCGTGCCCGTGATAATTTATACTGAACAATAAGGGATGCTGATATAAAAAAGTTCAAGACTATGATTCTAACAGAATATTTCTGAGTTGATTCTAGGGTCTGTTGACGTTTTAAGATAAGTGTTTCATAGATAGAACAAACTCGTAATATTGGGGTTCCTACCCCACCAACAAAACGAGTTTGCGATGCTGCGATTGATACTTACTGATAAGTTCTGGTCGAAGTTGGAGAAGTTTCTGTTTCCAGAGACGATTGATAACAAGCGCAATTTGCGCATGACGGTAGAAGGAATACTGTATCAATGCGGATTGGCTGTCCGTGACGCGATCTACCCCAGGCGTTCAGCTGCTGAAATTCCATCTATAAAAGATTCAATGCATGGTCATTGAGCAGGAAATGGCTCAATGTTTTCAAAGCATTGGCTGTTGATCCCGATTGGGAATGGAGATTTATGGATGGCAGTTATGTTAAAGCGCATCAACATAGTGCGGGAGCAGCGAGTCAAGAATCGCGGGCTATCGGAAAAAGCCGTGCAGGCAATACCACCAAGATCCATTTAGCGGTTGATGGTTATGGTTTGCCAGTTGAGTTTAAAATTACCGGTGGAGAAGTCAATGACTGTTCTGCCGCACCTGATTTGATTGCCAGGTTGCCTGACGCCAAAGCGATGGTGGCGGACAAGGGCTATGACAGCGAATGGATATGGGAACAGATAACGAAGAAGGAAGCTCAGGCTGTGATACCGAGAAAGCGCAACTCGTTGAAGGGTAATGTAGATAGGGATTGGGGTTTATACAGATACCGGTAGTTGGTAGAGAATGCTTTTGCCCGGCTAAAGCAGTATCGGGCAATAGCAACACGATATGACAAACTGAAGCGAAATTATAAAAGTATGGTAGCCAGGCGTGTGGGTATCTGTGGCTACCTATATGAAATGTCAACAGATCCTGGAATTCAAATAGGATTCAGCCTGGAGAAGTCTGCTATAAAGAATATTGCTTACTTAATACACTTATGCAGCAGCTTCCAGGCTGATCTAACCTCGAAAACGCGGATCATACCTTGGGAGGACTTAAATATGTGTGCATGATATAGGCAAAACAACAAAAACCCTTATGCTTGACTCATACTAGCACGCTATAGAATTAGATATAATTTTATATCCCATAATGACAATTATTTTCCTAATCACCTCTGTAATACTCGTTTTTGCAACAGCCTTGCCTATATGCCGTTATGATGCCTGGTGGATACGTAACTTTGATTTTCCTCGATTGCAGCTTTTCATACTTATAATTTTTACACTCATTCTGGAATTTCTGCTTCTTGATCTTTCATCCATTTATACACAGATATTCATCGTGGCTGCTTTTTCTTGTCTCATTTATCAAGCTTGGTGGATTATTCCGTATACGCCGTTATTCCCTGTGGAGGTAAAAACTTCAAAGTGTGATGATACGCAAAAAAGAATCAGAATCATTATTGCGAATGTTCTGATGAGTAACCGGAATGCGGAAGGTTTAATCGAACTGGTGCATGATTATGATACTGATGTTCTGGTTACACTGGAGACAAATTTGTGGTGGCAAATGCATTTAAGTAGTTTAGAAACAGTTTACCCCTATAGAGTCCCGTGTCCTTTAGATAACAAGTATGGAATGCATATATATTCTAAGTTCGAGATGATAAATCCTCAAATCGAATACTTAGTAGAGCCAGACAAGCCGTCAATACATGCATTGATTCTGCTGCCATCCGGACATAAAATCCGTATCCATTTTGTGCATCCTGCTCCGCCTAGTCCAACCGAAAACGAAGCATCTTCAGAACGTGACGCAGAGCTACTCATTATAGCTAGAAGCGTGGCTGAAACTTCTATCCCTGTTATTGTAACTGGTGATTTAAATGATGTTGCCTGGTCTAAGACAACACGGTTATTTAGAAAAATAAGTGGCTTACTGGATCCACGCATAGGTCGTGGTATGTACAATACTTTTCATGCCGGCTATTGGTTTTTACGCTGGCCATTAGACCACTTGTTCCACAGTAAACATTTTAAAATTAAACGTATAATAAGATTGAGAAATTTTGGCTCTGATCATTTTCCACTCTTTACTGAGCTCGTATTAGAGGGTGAACCATGTAATGAAATAAATGGTCTGGATGCTGATGCGGCTGATATAGTATGGGCAAAAGCCAAAGTTAGAAGTCAAAATGTCAGTAAAAATGATGTTCCATAGCCTGAAGACTATTTAAAATAACGTGAGTTCGACATAATAACCATCACATCATGACTGGAAGAGTTTGAGGAAGTTTGATGTTAAGTGAGAGCTTCTTCTCGCGAAAGGTGTAAGCCACCAGTCCAGCTATCAGCTTAATAAAGAAGTTAAATGTGCTGCGATGGTGGAAATGCTCGATTTGCGAGATATTCTTCAATTGGTCATTGACGCTCTCAAAATCGAGCGTTTATGTAATAGCAGCTTGTCAAACAGCGGCAACAGCTTGTTTTTCATGCTCTTGCGTAGGCTTGGAAACGAGCTGCACACCTTGCTCCCGGAGTTGCTCAAAGAGTGGCTGCGAAATATAGCCCCGATCACCAGAGAGTTTGCCAAATAAGGAGCGCGTCAACTCTGGTACTGGATCACAGTTATCCTTATTGCCCACCGTGATTTTATCCCAGCAGTTGTAATATTGATAACTTTTTTCAGTGAGCATAGCCCGATCTATGCACCAGGGATTTCTCAATAAACACTTTTTCGCAGCGCGTATTCTTCAAAGAATCAAAATGCAAAGCAAGATTTTGTTCTTTTTTAGAAACGCGAGCATAACCGAACCAGTAAAAAGCTTGCTAAAACTCATCCATATTATGGATTAATATAAGATAGCTCCAAGGTATTAGAAAGGGTCCCGAAGCTTCTAATGTCTGATATTCAGAGAATCTCGAAAATAAAGACATTTCTAAGGTGCTGATAAATTATGCCATTGTCAATTGACTGTAGGTTAGGATAAGAGGGAGCTGTTTAGTATCAAGTAAACTGAGAATCTAGAGCTGCCTATAATTAAGGCAGAGCTAATTTATAAGTGGTGGTTTAATACGAATTAGGAGCTGAATAGAGGCCAGTTCATCAATAACGTTAAACTATTGAGGAAGACATCACCCAACCTCAATCAATCAAAGTAACCAATGCACTGGCAAGACCGATTAATAACGATTTATCTCTATGTTTGCAAGCATTATCAGGAAAATCTTTGGGTTTATAGTCAAAGAATGAGTCATTACGCGGATTTAAGTTTTAGCAACGAAGAAGTCATTACTCTCTAACTGTTCGGTGTGGTGGACAAGCATAGAGAGATCAAAAGCATTTATAAGTACGCAGATCGCCATTGATGCGATTGGTTTCCACGATTTCCAGGTTATGTGGCTTATGTTCAGCGCCTGAATCGGGTAGCCTATGTGTTTGCACCCTTATTAGCACTGATTCAGCAAGAACAGGAAGCCATAAATTCTGAACAAGTTTGGCTGATCGATTCATTTCCAGTAGCCTTGGCCCAAACAAGGCCATCGATTTAACGCGTGTGTAGCGAAACAGCTGGCGGATTCAGGCGATTGATCAACCGAGAAGTTGTCCTGTTATGGTATGCGGGTCTACATTATAGAATACTGCCAACCAAGCTCATTGCCGGCCCCCTGAGTACATCGGTGTAACCGGCGCCCGCGGCCATGATGGCAAGATATTTGATTAGATTCGGTCACAATTACATAACAATGAACAACTATATGGCGATAAAGCTTATCAACGAGGAGTCAGCCAAAGCACTGCGTAAACAACAAAACCAAATTGTCACTATGCTCTTCAAACCTTACACATTCTGAATCATTTTTAACTGGCCAGGTTATACTACAAATGCTTTTACCGCTTGCCTGTCTCAAAAAACTGTAGCAATAGGATAAATCAAGGTCATGGAAAATTTCATTACTTTAGTAGGACCTAATCGAGCAGTAGAGATCTTGGGTGTCCGACTGGTCGGCATCAATGCCGAGAATGGGATAAAGCTTCTTTTTACCATCGCTTTCATTACACTTGTGCTTATTTTGTCCCGGCTTGTCAGGCGCTACACATCTCGTATTCTTAAAGGCAGGGATGAGCGCTTCATATTTTGGGTTCGGCAAGGGATTGCGGTAGGTACAAGTATCTTTCTAATCCTGGGTTTGGTCTCTATATGGTTCGACGATCCGGTACGCTTGGCTACTGGCGTTGGGCTTGTTACTGCGGGTCTTGCATTCGCATTGCAGAAAGTTATTACTGCTGTAGCTGGCTATGTCGTTATACTATATGGCAAGACTTTTAACGTTGGTGATCGTATAACGATGGGCGGAGTCCGTGGCGACGTAATTGCTCTAGGGTTTACGCAAACCACGATTATGGAGATGGGCCAGCCCCCGCCTGTGCAAAATGCTGAGCCAGCTATGTGGGTTCAAAGCCGCCAATACACCGGACGAATAGTCACAGTCAGTAACGCTCGCATTTTTGATGAACCCGTGTATAACTACACCAAGGAATTTCCTTATATCTGGGAGGAAATAAGTATCCCAATCAAATTCGATGCGGACTACCATCGAGCCGAACATATTTTGCTGCAAATTGCTAATCATCGAACGGTCTCTATTAGTTCTCTCGGCCAAGAGTCGCTTCAGGAGATGGAACGCCGCTATTTTATGAAACGAGTAGACATGAAACCTAAAGTCTACTACAGGCTCACGGATAATTGGCTTGAATTAACCGTTCGCTTTATCGCTCGCGATTTCGGTATTCGAGAATTAAAGGATCAAATGAGTCGCGATATTTTAAAAGCGATGGATGAAGCACAAATTGGTATCGCTTCTACTACCTACGAAATTGTTGGGTTGCCGCCTGTTCGAATAAAGCGAGTTCCGCCTTGAGGCATAACGTGTGCGGCATCCGCTGCGAAAAAACTGGTGGCCAAGTTAAAGGAAGCAAACTACGTGAACCAAGAGCTAACTAGTGCCAGTCCGAAAACCCCATTTTTTCACCAGTAATCTGCTTAATTTTTAAGTGCCTTTGTAAAAATGCAACGAAACCATACATCCAAAAAAGCCTCTGATTGTATTTTTGTGAGGCATGGCATGAAAAATACGGTTTCTACCCAGCACTCACCACTGATTGCTCGCAATCAGGCGGTTTTTTGCGTTAGCGGGAGAGCTTAAGCTGCTTGTTGGTGCTTTAAATGACGTTTTATAGCTTTACGTTCACGTTCAACATCCTGCTGCCATAGAATATCACCTATTCGGCGGATATTTCTGGCGACAATAGCCAGTGCAACGTAACGTTTAAAACCACCCATGCCATGATCTAGGCATTTGTCTAGTCCGTGCACCTGCAGCGCATTGATTGCTGACTCTACTGCTGAGTGCGCACGACGGGCTTTAACAAATTCTTCCATTTGTTCTATTGCTTTGCGCTCTTTGGATAGTTTGCCTTTTTTGGGCAGCGTAACCTGCTCAAGATGTTGGGCTAATTCAGCCTGGTTAGCAGGTGAATGAAAACCTTTATCGAAGCTGCAGGCATTGAGTATGGGAAAGCGTTTTTTAGCTTGCGTGACCATGTTTACCGCAATTTGATCATCGGTTTGTCTTTCCATTACGTGATGGTGCAAGATGAATTGATGCTGGTCTTCCAGAATGCACACTTTGACGCCTAACTCGACAGGCACACCGGCTTTGCCTTTACTGACCCATTCGGTGTGGGGTTCAAAAATGGAGAATACTTTTTCCTGGTGAGGAATGATTTCGCCTTTGATAACACGACGCTCAATTTGGTCTATTTGGCGCTTGGCATGTTGGAGGTAGTCTTCAATTTCAATCTTTTGCAGCAACTCGCGCGTAGCAGTTGTAGCCAGCTTGGTTAAGGTGGTTTGAATTTTTTTCACGTAACATTGGGCTTGCTCAATATAGGCCTGATACGCTTGAATCGTTTGTAGGTTGCTTTGTTGGTCTGCGGCTTTGCGGCGCTTCTTGCTCTGTGCATTGCGCATAAGTCGTTTTAATTGACGTAGATTGTAGCGATATTGCCGCCAGTCGCTTAAGTGCTGGCTTTCGCACCAGCGCGCCGTCAGCGTAATCGCTTTGCGCAGGGCATCCCCCAATAAGTTGATGTCGGTTAGAAAATGCACATCGGTTTCAACCACAAAGGAGTCGCACCGCCCACGCAGGGCGCTTTCGTCCTTTTTTATGAGGATATGCCCTCCCTCGACGATGATCTGGTTTAATCTGTCCAGCAATTCTGGCGTGAACAAACTGACATTATCCACCAGGGTTTGATAGGCATATTGCTTGTCTTCATCGTACAGACTATGCCCCAACATTGCGCGCAAGGTCCTGTGCTGGTTGACCAATTCGTGCAGACGGTCATAATCAGCATTTAAGTCCAGCCGTAATACGCCACATACCAGGACACTCCATAGGGTCATGCCAGGACGACCATTGTGCTTATCCACCTTGGGGGCAATTTCACTTTCCAGTAAGGCAAAAACTTTGTGGCACAATGCCTCATCCAGGTACAGGTGCTGTAAGCCGCGCAGTATCTTCGGAATATCATCTCGTGATCTCAAGTCAAATTTGATGTGGGATACATCAATTTCACCTAATTCCATCTGGGTATTTTGCACTACGCGCATTTGATTTCCACTTGAACGAAGTTTGTCTTTGAGGACAATATTTTCGCTGATTTGAATCGAAGTTTGAAATTGTTTTGCTTGAAAATACGCCAAAACCACCTAATAACGGCACTTTCACTCAATTTTTCAGCAATCTTCTTTTCTTGAATTAGACGCAACCCTATGTTTATTATAGAAGAAGAGGGTTTTCGGGCCGACACTAACTAGCACAACGTGTTGTCAACACCGTAAAAAGAAGCATCCAGTTGGGATAGAGAGCAAAATGAATAAACTGCGGCTTTTATCCCTGAAAGCGCTCATCAGGATAGTGCGTCTTATCGATTAGCAGGAGGATTTGGGTCAACAGCAATGTGTAGGGTCTCTAATCGAGCACGAATTGCCGCAAGGTCATGTGTAGACTCGATACTACCCTCTGCTAGCTCGGCAACTTTCTTTGCTTGCTCACCTAACGCCTTTCTGTGAGAAACAAGCGGGCTTGTCGCTCCAATTATCTTCAAAGCATCAAGCATAGAAATAATTACTCTGGCATTGCCGCTTGCGTTCCGACGGATCTCTTCGAATGAAGTATCAAGGAGAGTCTCAAAGGTTGGATTCATCCTTATCAATCGTGGCTCTCCCTTTTCATAATAAATTCGGAGAGGAGAATTGCGCTGAACCAGAAAACACAATATGGAGGTCAGATAATCAATGCAAGTTATGACAGTGGTAGTATCATTGACGCCTGGCGAAAGTGCTTTCACTGCCATATCTACGATCTGCCGAATCCCGAAATCCGGATCCTGCTCAATTGTGCGGTGACTATCAATACCGTAAAAAGAACAAACCTTGTGGAATGTCTTTTCCTCAAGCAAATCTTGGCGAGGAAGAGATGCGAGCGGTGCTCCCTTCACCACAAAATTTCCAATACCGTGCTCTGTCTTTATGATTGTCCCTTTTTCGTGCGCGAGTTTTTTTAGCGCTTCATAATCTATCGACTGGATATAGCCGCTTTTTCCTGCAAGGACCTCTTCCCAGTCTTCTGCCTCGATTAATAAACGCCTGAGCAGGGTTTCATCTTCTTTTGAATTGTTATGGGGATTACGCTCAGGAAATACGATCTTTATTGCAGCGATAGTGTCCTCTGCGACCGAGCATATAATATTAGATGCCTGGATCGAAGTTGCGATATGATGAATGAAAAGAATGAGGACGCCAATTCCTGCAAGTGCAAAAAAGACACCCAAAAACACGGCTATACCTGGAACAAAGGTATCCTCGCCATTATCTCGGATTGTCCGTAATACTAGGAGACAATAGGTAAAGATACCTGCAAAGATGCCAAGCACAGTTTGGGTAGTGCGGTTTCGTATAAAACTACCGAGGACGCGGGAGGTATATTGGCTAGATGCGAGCGTCAACGTTACGAGAGTCATCGAAAAAGTTACTCCCACTACCGCCATCATAGAATTGGCAATGGTTGATAACATCTGCCTAGCTCCTTCCGCTCCAGCACCGAATAAGCGCGGCCAGCGGGCCAAAGTTTCACTCTCAATTGCCGATTCTACATTAATTGCTCCTGCGGCAAGCGCAATGCTAGCTGCGACAATTATAGCTGGTAGGAACCAGAAGCTCGATCTCAGATAAATCCATAGCTGTTGGGGTCTCTTCATGCGTGTTTCTCTATAGATTGAAAAGCTCGCTGCGTCTTCAGCAATAGATTTACCGCTATTACTGATTTTTTGTCAGAGGAAAAGGGAGCTGATCCACGCACTCTTCAGGGATAGAAAATCTTGCATTTACGAAAATAGCTTATCAGCCTAGCGCGTAATATGGGGAGCGCTGCAAGCTTTATTATATCGCCCCATAGTCGTAACAATAAATTTTATTTTTTACACGAGGAGGCTATGTTATCTTTCTCCAACTTAACTTCCAAGCTATCCATTATTTACTACACTTAGCTTAGTAAAGTAACACTGGAATTCATCTATTAATTGGTATTGTCATACGCGATAAATATTAATAGTGTAACTTCATTTTGTGGGGAATGGCTCTGACGTACTAGAACGTAGTAGAATCCTGTGTCGCGATGATGATCATGGCTATCAATGCGTTACAACCTATAGCAGAGGCATAGCCTGTATGTATGAAAAATTGCCTTATTCAATTTCTCAATAGAAAGAATATAACAGATTGCCTGGCCGGCAAACGGAATGTAACCTATCTATGACAGAAGCGGCTATTGGATGTCAGGCGGTGCTTTCACGGGCTGCATTACATCGGACTTCAAGTTTTTTTCGATGCACTTGATGACATTTAAACTGCCATCTGTTTCAAGTATGACTGCATCCACATCCTGAATGGAACTGATGCCTTTCTCCCGGAGGATGGCATAAATCTCATCCGCATTTACTCTTTCTTTTCGCATAGCATCCTGCAACAAATCTCCCTTGTACACCAGCAAAGTTGGTATAGACTTTACTAACTTTGAAACTCTCTTAGATCTGACAGAGAAAAAGGTGATGAGAAACTGCAGGCCGATCAATAGGGACAACGCAAGCACCCCGTCTGCCAATGATACCGATTTATTCAGCAATACCGTGGCAAGGGTTGAGCCCAAGGCAATGGTAACAATGAAGTCAAAGGCATTCATTTTAGAGAGAGTTCGCTTGCCCGAAATGCGCAAAAGAAAGATCAGTACCACATAAGCTAGTATGGTAATGACCAGTGTGCGTAGAATGCTATCCCAACTATCAAAGAAGATTTTATTCATTTCAGTAACGTTATAAATATGCAATACCTTTCATCAGCATTAAACTTTGCCGTTTTGCTCTAACTTTCAACCTGGCTGTTAAATGTTTGATGGTTGTGTCTTTCGCTCAGCAATTTGTGCGCTAGAGATTCCGTGAACACAAGCAAGCTGGCTGCATATTAGACCAAGCAATTGCCAATACAGTTTTAATAGTAACCACAATACAATCACTGATGATTGAAAGATAAAGCGTACAAGGATGTCTTGGGTATAACTGGGTTGGTCAATTCTACTGAACCATGCTCCCTCTTTTTCCGGTAAAAATCATAATCTATTCTTACCAGTTAAGGAAAATTAAAACTCCAGCCTCTACTATTGACAGCTAGCACAATTAAAAACACATTGTGCGCAATAATCATTCCTAACTTTTATTCCACTTCATTGTGCGCTTGCGTACAGAACTTCCTGAGTATTAAGTCCAAAATAAAAAATCGTTTCTGTTTTTTTTCATAGAGCGTTAACGAAATTCCTAACTAATCTGAAGGAGGTATTACGATGGCTCATTTAACTGATCCCAAAATGAAAGCATGTGTAGAAGCCTGTAATCAATGTTATCAAATGTGCTTGCATGAAGCGATGAACCACTGCCTGGAAACAGGCGGTGAGCATATTGCACCCGATCATTTCCGCTTGATGATGAGTTGTGCTGAAATCTGCCAGACCTCAACCAATTTGATGCTGATCCGCTCACCTTTCAGCTCTCAGCTTTGTCGAGTCTGCGCTGAAATCTGCGAAGCCTGTGCCAGTAGTTGTGAAAAGCTCGACATGGAGGAGTGTGCCAGAACTTGCCGTGAATGTGCCAAAAGTTGTAGAGAAATGGCTGGGTAGGGCTAACTGCAGATTTCTTATATACGCTGATAGTTTGTACTAGTTAACTACTGAGGCTTACCGGCGTTGTAACAAATTCTTGCTGGAGATTGGCTAGCAGGTAGAGTAAGTAACGTGAGTTTGACATAAGAAAAGCATCAAAAGGAATCTGGCCAGTTGCTTTGGGCAAATCAGTTTGTGTCCAACTGCTGCATCTAGTTTTGCCGTACAGGAGAAGGCCAGCGTAGGTTGGTTTTATGGGTAAAAACTGCACCTGGTCATCAATGGCTAAAGCGAATTGCTGGGGGTGAAAACCACAGCGGGCAATGTCAACGACCGTCATTCCTTGCCTAAGCTGGCACGCTCTTTGTTTGGGAAACTCTTTGGTGATCAGGGCTATATCTGGCAGTTGCTCTTTGAGAACTCTGGAAGCAGGGTATGCAGCTCGTCACCGAAGCACGTAAGAGCATGAAGAGCAAGCTCTGCTGCCGTTATTTGGCAGACTCCTATTACTAAATAATCGGTTATTGAGACCACCAATGACCAATTGAGAAACATCTCGCAAATAGAGCATTCCCGCCATCGCAGCCCATTTAATTTCTTTGAGCCGGATCAGTATGTCAAACACATTTATGATAATGGTGCACTTTGGGTTATGGCCGCCCTGTATAGCTACAGTTTGACTACGCGTAGCCGCAATGCATTACTGATCACGCTGACTGAAGATAGCGCCATTGCTGCCGCAGCAAAAATTGGTGAGAGCAAGATGCCGAGGAACGGATAAAGTACTCCGGTTGCGATCGGTATGCCAGCCGTATTGTAGAAGAAGGCGAAGAACAGATTCTGGCGAATATTACGCATTGTCGCCTCAGACAAGTGTCGCGCCCGGACGATGCCTAGCAGATCGCCGCGTAGCAAGGTGATACCCGCGCTTTCGATAGCGACATCGGTGCCCGTGCCCATGGCGATACCCACATCGGCAGTAGCTAACGCTGGGGCATCATTGACGCCATCGCCTGCCATTGCAACCACGCGTCCGCGCTTGCGTAATCGTGCTACAACTGCTGCCTTCTGGTCAGGAAGTACTTCCGCATCGACCTCGTCGATACCGAGGCGACGGGCAACAGCCTCAGCTGTCGTACGGTTGTCACCGGTTAGCATGACGATGCGAATTCCTGCGGCATGCAAGGCATCGATAGCAGCAGGGGTCGATTCCTTTATGGGATCAGCGATGGCAACTATACCAGCAGCCATCCCATCGATCGCCACGAAAATCGCTGTTGCCCCATCCTGGCGAAGGATATCAGCTTCCGGTTTTAGCACGCCGGCTTCGATACCTTGTTCTGCCAGGAAGTTTGCGTTGCCAAGTACAATCCGATGATCGTCGACAGTACCAAGCACACCCTTGCCGGTCGGCGAGTCGAAGTCGGTTATCTTTATAAGCGAGATCGATCGCTCTTTAGCTGCATTAACGATGGCAGCAGCTAAAGGGTGCTCGCTTCCTTGCTCCAGGCTGGCTGCGAGACGCAGCAGTTCAGTTTCGTTGATATTATCTACAGTACGAATTGCCGTCACCTTAGGCCTACCTTCGGTCAGCGTGCCAGTTTTGTCGATCACGATAGTGTCGATCTTTTCCATAAGCTCCAATGATTCGGCATTTTTGATCAGAATACCTTCGGTCGCACCCCGCCCGACGCCGACCATGATCGACATCGGTGTGGCCAAACCCAATGCACATGGACAAGCGATGATGAGCACGCTGACAGCTACGATCAAGGCATAACCCATGGCTGGCGGCGGCCCCCAGACTGACCAGGCGGCAAAGGCGAGTACGGCGATCAGAATGACTGCAGGAACGAACCAGCTGGCAACAATGTCTGCTAAACGCTGAATGGGGGCGCGCGAGCGCTGAGCTTGCGATACCATACGAACGATCTGTGCCAACATTGTGTCACGGCCAATTCTCTCGGCGCGCATCACGAAACTACCCTGCCCATTGATGGTGCCACCGATCACATTGTTGCCGGGCTGCTTGCGAACCGGCATGGATTCACCAGTTACCATCGACTCGTCAACATTCGAGCTACCTTCGATCACCTTACCATCGACGGGTATGCGGTCGCCGGGACGGACCCGCAGGCGATCACCTATCACTACTTGATCCAGGTTGATTTCCTTTTCTGCATCGTCATCACTCAGACGACGAGCTGTAACAGGCGATAAGTCGAGCAAGGCTTTAATCGCGCCAGAGGTGCGTTCGCGTGCTCGCAATTCCAGTACCTGACCCAATAGCACCAACACGGTGATGACTGCCGAGGCTTCGAAATAAACTGCGACTGCTCCATCACGGCTTCGGAAAGTATCAGGAAAGAGATCAGGTGCGATAGTTGCGACGATACTATAGAGCCAAGCGACACCGGTACCCAGCGCGATCAGTGTGAACATGTTGAGTGCGCGATTTTTGATTGATTGCCAGCCGCGTACGAAGAATGGCCATCCTGCCCACAAGACGACAGGTGTTGCTAATGATAATTGCACCCAATTGGAAGTCTGCGTAGATATTAAGTGTGTCAGCCCAATTAAATGTCCGCCCATTTCCAAAATGAAAATCGGTGTGGTTAATATGAGGCCAATCCAGAAGCGACGAGTCATATCGACGAGTTCCGGATTAGGCGCATCGTCGAGCGATGCCTCTGCCGGCTCCAATGCCATGCCACAGATCGGACAGCTTCCCGGCCCGGCTTGCCGGATTTGTGGATGCATCGGACAAGTATAGATAGCGTTGGATGTGAATTCCCTGACTGGTGGGGGTTTATCCGCTAAATAGATATCGGGTTCGGCCACGAATTTGTCGTGGCAGTGATCAGAGCAGAAATAATAAGTATGTTCATTATGCTCAGCGCGATGCTTCGCTGTATGTGAATCAACCGGCATACCACAGACGGGATCGGTCGCTATATCACCGTGATTCGTGTGAAGATTGTGGTCATGCTGTACATGCTCATGATGGCCGTGAGTCATAACTTGCAATCCTTGTAGAATAGTTATCTCTGCGTTTCCGTACTGTAGTGCCTGATCGCATCTTTGCGCCGTCAGTCAGTTTTTAGCTGCCACTACGGGTCGGAAGTGTGAAAAATAAAAATATTTTTGGATTTTAAATAAAAGTATAGTGAATTGAATAACTTGTCAAATTGTTATACTCCGATGTAACGGGTACTTTATTAAGAAGGATGAATAACTCTTAATATGCGAATTAAATGTGAATTAAGAGCTAACTCGTAAAAAATTCCAGAAAAACAGAGCTGCAGCCAGCTTTCCAAATACATGCACCATAAGCTCCTTATAAGAACGAACTTTGCTGGCACATTCAATGTCTGTCTTTTCTTCAATCAATGCAAATAAGGCTTCAATCGGTTGCCGAACGCGAGACACCGCTGTAGACAACCATTGATCCTGTGGTTCCAGACAAAGTTGCCTTTTTTTAACGGGTATCAAGACGGTCAGATTCTGAGCTTGTCTGATCTCTTCGGCATCGGGTCGTTGATAAGCTTTATCGCCATACAGTTCGTTGTGGTGCAATTGTGGCCGAATCTGATCAAATATTTTGCCATCGTGGTCGCTGGCGCCGGTCACACCGATATACTCAGCGACCGGCAATGAGCCTGGTTGACGCCGCCCTATGATATGAACCCGCACACCATGATAGTACAACTTCCTGGTTGAGCAGCAGCCTGAATCCGCCAACTGTTTCGCTACACACGCGTTAAACCGATGGCCTTGCCTGGCCAACGCTACTGGAAATGAATCGATCAGCCAAGCTTGTCCGGAATTCCTGGTTTCCTGTTCTTGCTGAATCAGTGCTAATAAGGGTGCAAACACATCGGCTACTCGATTCAGGCGCTGAACATAAGCCACATAACCTGGGAGTCGTGGAAACCAATCGCGTAAGTGGCGATCCGCATACTCATAAATACCTTTGATCTCTCTATGCTTGTCCATTACACCGAACAGGAAGAGGGTAATGACTTCTTCGTTGCTAAAACTTAAATCCGCGTAATGGCTCATTCTTTGGCTATGAACCCAAAGATTTTGCTGATAATGCTTGCAAACATAGAGATAAATCGTTATTAATCGATTTTGCCAGTTCATTGGTTACCTTGATTGATTGAGGTTGGGTGATAGCTTCCTCAATAGTTTAACGTTATTGATGAACTGGCTTCTATTTCAGCTCTTAATTCGCATTTAAGCTGAAGCAGTACTTGTGCACAATTTCTGTGGATAAGTTTGTGGATAATTGGTAAATATTGCAGCTAAGATATTTAACTGTAATCATATTTACTGCTTTGCTTAAAAATTGATCAATTATATGTTCTTATGAATCAACAAGTTGTATTTTTGTCATGTATTGACGCGGATTTAGGTGAGGTATAAATGGTTTTAAAAAGAGAAAATCGGGGATGTGAATTGTCTCTTAAAGTCAAGAGATCTTTCAAGAAACAAATGTAACACAATGATTTTACAGCAAATATTAAGTAGCCTCAGGAACAGGGGTAAGATTAAACCCCAGCTTCCGAGCGCGAACAGTCAGATGATGCAACACGCGTTGACGATATCGCTCCTCATAGTACTCCTGCCCTTTATCGACGTACTCGATTCCTTTCGTTAGCATCGTGTAGATCAAGCGCGCCAGTTTGTGTGCTGTCGCTGTGATTGCCTTTGCCTTGTCGAGTCTGCCACATAATCTTCTGTAATAGGCACCCAGTGCAGACTGGCTGGATTTCAATGAAACTGCCGCCATGCGCAGTGCCTGAGCCGCACGGTTCGCTGTGCGCTTGCTTGCCCCCGATAGCACTTTTCCGCCCGATATCTTTGTTCCAGGACACAACCCAAGCCACGAGGCAAACTGCTTCGCACTCTTGAACCTGCTCATGTCAGCGCCCACTTCACTCAGGACTTTCATCGCAGTCGTCACTTCGATGCCGTCAATTCGCGTCAAATCAACCCCACACATGCCAATCAGATGGGCACGCAAATCAAATTTGGGAGCGTTCTTGACATTGGAGCGGCGCTTCTTCTGGCAGATCTCTACCTTGTGCACCTGAAGTGCCGCCAGCATGGTTTCAAGCTGCCGGTCACATTCGGTGAGTCGTTCGCTGTAGGCGTCATAGAGTGACATCGCTTGCTTGAGTGCAAACAGGTGTTCTTCCCGCCAATTCCCGATTAACGATTTCTCAATCTCGTCTTTGCCAGCCCGGATGCGATTGCTCTTGAGATTCGCCAGGATGTGCCCATCTCTCTCACCAGTAATGATGGCACGAACGATCTTTTGACCGGTTTCGCCCACAATATCCGAAATCACGTTCGCCAATTGTATGTTCATTTGCGCCAGAGCCTTTTGCATATGTTGCACATGTCGCGCCTGATAACGGATCAGCATATCGCGTTGACGAGATATGGCTCGTAGTGCACATATCTCATCTTTCGGACGGAATGCGCCAGACAACAACCCAAAGCTCATCAGTTGCTGTAACCATTGGCAGTCCAGTACATCCGACTTCCGGCCAGAAACATTTCTGACGTGCCGCGCATTTACTAGATACACAGTCAGCCCGCGCGACTCCAAAAGTTCATACAGTGGAATCCAGTATACCCCCGTCGATTCCATTGCCACAGTGTCAATTTCACAGGCCTCTAACCAGTCCGCTAAACCATTCAGGTCTGCGGTGAAACTCTTGAATTCCCTTACCGGCTTGTTATCTCGATCCGGCGGTACCGCCACAAAATGGCTCGCAGAGCCAATATCAATCCCCGCTGCATTCGGATGGATTAACTCCAATTTACTTTGCTTGAACTTTGCCATGACATCCTCCATTATCTCTATTGGAATGTCGCGCTGGTTCAGGTACGTCGTTGTACTCACTCTTTCAAACGGGATGTCCGTTGCCACGGACTCACCAATGTCGCCGACGTGACCCATGACCACGCTAAAAAACGGGCGGATTAGCACCAGTGATGTGTCGGTCTTCTCCAGCGCGACATTCCAACTTTACTCCTCAAGCTCTGACGCCGCTTGTTTCTTCTGCGCGCCTTGCCGCCTCTAGCGGATTACTACGCTAATATGTAAGTAGCCTTATCTCCTCATTAACATTTCTTATGTTGGCAAACGTACAGAGAGACCAGGAAATCGCGGAGTAATATAAATAAAGCAATTTTGCTGGGCGGCGTGGAGGGAATATTATGAAACATTATTCTGTATTGAATAGGAAACAAATCGCAACAATCTTCAGTGCAATTATTTTTTATTTTACGGGCACAACTCATGCTGCAGGCGCTGAGGAACCTAGAGAGACATCGGGACAAGGAGATGCAATAGGGTCTGCTGCCGGGAGCACTTCAGATCAAGGTAATTCCCAGAGACAATCTGGCGCCTTAACCGGAGGTTCATCCAGCAGCTCAACGGGGGATTCCTCTCGCAGCGGTTCAACGGGAGGTTCTTCCAGCAGTGGCTCTCTTGGTGGCGCGCCAGACTCATCCACTGGCACCATAGGAGGTTCATACGGTGGCTCAACTGGAGATAAATCCAGTGGCTCTGGAAGTTCGTTGAGGCGAGGTTCCACAGGTTATTGATTTGTTCTGTATCTCCTCGCCACAAGCGAAATCAGCGGGAACCAAGAAAAGCTTAGGGTGCAGCAGCTATATTGCATTCATTAAATAAGTCAAGTTATACCCCAGACTTTATTGGAAGCATCCTTCGTTATTTTTAATTAACGCGAATTCGGGATAAGAAAAGCAGGAAGAGCGATTTGGTTCATCTAATGATGAAACTCATTTTGAAATCAATTCATCGTAAGGGCTTAAGGAATTAAGATTCCTTTTGATGCTTTTTTTATGTCGAACTTACGTTATTTTAACTACGTTTATTGCGTGTCCGCTGGACAAAGCCGTAAATCCCTAAGCCAATAGATATGATGCCAAGCAGGTTGATAACCGTATCACCAAGATAACCAGGGTCAAGTGATCCACATTTAATGCACAAGATACCGCCTGGCGTGATCAGCAAGGCTCCTAATAGAATTAACCATGCCCACGCTAACACATCCAGCCAAAAAGGTTTTGGCTTGCTTGATCCAATAAGTTTCTGAAGATCGGGCATGACCCCGATGCGATCGTTGCCTGGATTGGCGCTGTGCGTATGCAGATTAGCATCGCTGAGTACATCACGCAGGGCTTGGGGTGTGTATATAGCACGCCCGATCCTGACCGCCCAAGACTGCAACAATAAGGCTGCGCCAGCAATGATGGGTGAGGCGCCCGAGGTGCCACCAAAGCTGGTCGTATATGCCGTCGTGCTAGTGCCGGTCCAACCATCCCCACAAGTGTCAATGTTTTCTCCCCACGCGAAACAATCGATTCGACTGCCATAATTTGAAAAAGACAGGCGTTGATGCGGCACCGTGGAACTCGCTGCCCCGACCATAATGGCTCCAGAATTGCGAAAGTCGGTGCTCGTGCGATTTAATATCTGCTTCCCATCGTAGTCTTGGAATGTATCGAGGTCAACGGAGCCATTTGCTCCCGCTTCAATAACTATGATCCCTTGAGAAGTCGCATATTGAATGGCGTCGAAGACGGCTTGTTCTACTTCTACAGGAACATACCCACTAGCATTAGGATGCGATGTCTGTGCCTCCAGCAACAAGACATCGCCCGCACTCATTGCAGCTGCAGCGCTAAGGATCGCTTCGGCCGTGTTGTATGTGTTAGCCGTCCGCCACTGAGAAACCACGCGGGCAGTTGCTCCTGGCGCAATACCAATTCCGCCACGTGTATTATCAACTGCAGAAACCTCCCCTAAGACAGCGGTTCCATGACCATGGTAGGCCTGACTCACGCCGGAGATGATAGTGATGTTGGCAGCCGCCAGGTCTTCATGGTTTAGAGTCCAGCCTTGCTCGAGGTCAACGAACCCAATACCGCCACCATCAGCTGTAGGCCATACAGCACGCGCATTGATACCACCAGGTGCCGCATCGAGGTAGCCCTGATTGATACTGCGCGGATCATCGGAGGGATTCAGCGGCGGTGGCGTAGGCCCACCTTCTACATAGGCCGTTTCTACGGTAGGCCAGGACCGCAGTTCGTCAGCAATAGCTTTAGCCTCGACTCCCTCAGGACACTCAATGGCATAGTATTGCAGAAACGATGTTTGACTCTTTGCCGTAGTGCCAGGCGCTTCTCCAAGAGCAAACTGTCGTAGTTGGCCTTCCTCTATCGTTGAGAAATACGGAGCAAGGCGCAATCCGTGAAATCGAGAATTCAGCTCAACCCATGCTGATCCAAGACGTTGCTCAAGTACTTCAGTAATGGCACCTGAATACGGTAATTGCATGTCCGGCTTGAACTTTACAACGACCCGACACTTGTGATCTGAACTTAAAGGTTGTACAGGAGGAATTTGGTTTTCAATGATAGCCATACTTTTCTCCTATTTCACTTCGCACAAGTTCACGAGTGAATCTATTCGGTAAAAGGACGAAGAGGAAAAATCAACGCCCTTTTTCATGAAAATTGAGCGTAATGAAATTAGAACTGGTTGTCAACAAATGAGTGACCCCAAAATTCAGCGATTATGTTTTTAATCTCATCCCTTTGATAAGCTGAGATATGCTTACGGGAGAAGAAACAAGGAAGAATCAGAGGGTTTGGTGGCAATCACGCAAATATGACACTGCTATTTTCTAATTTTTCTTGCAGCGCTGCAGCGTCGCTGATATCTGCTCTGTTTTACTCATGCTATTTCCTATTCCTGTAATTCTTACAAAAGGGTGCTGGTTTTGATTGTCATCAACCCATGTTTCTTAGCCAATAATGCAGTTCAGCTTCAGTTTCATATGTAGCTCATGGCAGGATACCCGTCGATTCATCAGTATTTTTTACTCGTTAAATCGGTGCAGTTTCCTCCGCTTACCAATGCTGCAAATAAACCGTTTAATTAGTCTGCGCGTGATTCATTGATTAATAACGCCTCAAAAATATGTGCTTGTGGACTTCGCTCTTGCAAGACGGGTAGGGTTGGAGAGAATAAAGGCGCAAAGAGAGAAAAAGTGGGCGAATTTGTGGGATTTCTTGAAACCTCGAAGTCCGCAAGAATCCAAGTAAATACGCGGGAAATGGAAAGGAAAAGGCCAATCGAGTTTTGTCTTTTTCCTGGCTCTTGATCATAATTTGAAAGTTTATTCAGGTATCACTTCCAGTTGTTTTCCTTCGATTAAGTAGCTCGTTTCGCGTTCTGAACCTCACGCAGTAGACGCATTCCGACCAAGGAGTAACGTGAATTCGGCGAAATCCAGTTACGATAGGATGAACGTGCGTAGAGGGACCAGGTATGCCAAGAGCCTCCTCGTCTTACTCGTACGATGCCATCGGCTGGTCCTTGGGGATCATCAAGGGGTGATTTTGCGTAATAGTTGTTCGCATACCAGTCGGAAACCCATTCCCATGCATTGCCATGCATATCATAAAGCTCCCAGCTATTTGGTGCAAAACTGCCAACGGGTGAGGTGAATGCGAAATTATCATGGCCTGATAGTGCAAATTGTGCCCAGCGTGACCAGTACCCTTTAGCATCAGCATCGAAAATATTGGCGATTTTTATCAAGGATTCTGGATCATTACCGCTTGCATATCGTGTGCGCGTGCCGGCACGGCAGGCATATTCCCATTCTGCCTCGGTTGGAAGGCGATATTTGACTCCTTCCTTCTCACTGAGCCATTTCGTTAATGCTACTGCATCATTCCAGGTTACGTTCAAGACCGGGTGATTGTCTCCTTGAACAAAACCCGGGTTATGCCAGGAATATTTCGGATTGCGTCCCTCAAAAGCATCACCGCTATCGGATTTGGTAGGGTCATAATTCGCGTTATATCCATATCCTCCCGTTCCGTCTGCTACCGACTCTGGGATATAACCTGAAGCTTCTAAAAATTTACGAAACTGTCCGACAGTCACTTCAAACTGACCAAGGTAGAAAGGTTGAGTGATGCGCACTCGATGCACTGGCGCTTCGTCCCCAAGTTCCTGCACACGGCGGCGCTCGTACTGCGGATAGTTCTTTGACAATACATCCGGTGATTCATCGCTGCCCATCAAAAATTCACCAGCAGGCACCAGTACAAACTTCATCCCCAGAGAATTTTCAACTGGCGTAGACGGCGAGCCTTGCTCATCAGCAAAGATTAAAGCAGATATCGTTAAAGTAATAACACAAACCAGTGCTGTAGCCAGTAGATGTCGCACAAGTCATCTCCATTATTGTAGGGATAATGTAAGTTTCATTGTATCTGGAGTAATAAAAATAATGTTGGCTTGTTGGTCAAAAAGTTAGATGAAACTCATGATGAGTAGGCATCTCAAAGAACCAAGTGATTGTGGTCGTAGCCAAGCAATAAAATTGCCATGAGTACACACCTTATAAATGCCACAGTTTCCTTCCCTTACTAATCTAATGCTGAAAATAAACTACTTGATTAGTCCGCGCGTAATTCATTGATTTTTATCTAATAAGAAATTAGAGCTTGTGGACTTCGTCTGCGAATGACGGGTAGGGTTGGAGAGAATAATGACGCAAAGAGAGAAAAAGTGAGCGAATTTGCGAGATTTATTGAAACCTCGAGGTCCGCAAGAATCCGCATGAACCCGTGCTAACAGGCGAGAATAGGCACAAAAAAGCCAACCGGATGAAGGGTTGGTTTTTGGTTGGTGGCGGGAATTGAACCGAAGACCATATACAATTGTATGTAATGACGATAGGTGGAAATAAATATTTTAAATATTAACCGACATTCCGCACCCTTTCCATAACTCGCTGATAATTCCTCATTAATTTTTGCGAAAAAAATGGGTATGAAAAAATATCTCAAAAAAATTCAGATAATTGCGAATGAGGTGCGGAATGTCGGATTAAATAAATACCCCAATAATACCCCCAGTATGATTGGATGATTCTGGACTTGAGCTACCCCATCTGCCCCTGAAAGAAATCGAATTTCATTTTATTCATCGGTATGATAATCTCTGCTATGCAATTTTCATATTATTACATTTAAATCTGGTTTAACATCCTAACATCCTTTATACAATGTTACCAATGGTAAAACAATTAATAGGTTCACTAGTACCTACTTCCTTAGAAGAGAAAGAC
Source organism: Nitrosomonas communis (assembly GCF_001007935.1). NCBI lineage: Bacteria > Pseudomonadati > Pseudomonadota > Betaproteobacteria > Nitrosomonadales > Nitrosomonadaceae > Nitrosomonas > Nitrosomonas communis. The sequence continues at coordinate 1,512,570 of NZ_CP011451.1, read as the reverse complement.
GCCATGGTTGAGATTAAAAGTGTTAGCGAGTTTCTTGATTCACTAAAAGATGTTGGTGCATCTGACCAATTTGAGCGCATGTATTTTTATACTAGAGTTTCACCCTTAAAGGAAAAAATTACCCAAAGATAAAAAAGTAGCAAAAAACTTGACAAAGCAACGAAAAAATCGTTGCCGCCTTTCTAAATAGCTTTGTTTTTAAAAGTTATTTAGAAAGGCGGCCTCTAGAAAGAAATGTCATTTTACTTCTGGAGGCCGCGATGAACGCAAAAGGACAGGCTGGTATCCCTGGCGAACTGTGTAATTGGATAACATTTTTAGCCAAAGCGCTACCCCCAAGATCAACAGGCACCTTTATTGAGCTGTTGATCGGGGCGATGTTGACGCCGACAGGATTTGTCACGGATGCGTATTTGATGCTGACGATGCGCAATCACTGGACGAGTTATTACAAATGGTTGCAACAGGGAAAATGGTCCTGGTTGGCGCTGGCACGGCAATTTATGCGGCTGGTGTTAGCGAGCGTGACACACGATGTGGTCCATCTGGCGATTGATGATACAGTAACGTTGCGCGCTTCGAACAAAGCACCAGGCAGCCGGATTCACCACCAGCATGGCAACAAGATCAATCTGCCTGCATTTGTGCAAGGCCAATGCTGGGTCAATCTGGCAATCATCACTCGTCGAGCCAGCAAGGAGCCGGTAGCGCTGCCATTACTTTCCCGCTTGATGCCAGCTGGTAGCCACACCGGCAAACTGGCTGCAGCTAATACGCTGGTGCGTGCTGTGCAGAGCCTGTTGCGAGGTTTGAGGGTGCGTGTATTGATGGATAGCTGGTATATGCAGCAATATGTTATCAGCACGATGCTCAATCGCGGCTTTGATGTAATTGGTCAGGTCAGAAGAGATACCCGTCTATATGATCTACCTGCGCCGAGGCTGAAGAGCCAACGGGGGCGAAGCCGGAAATACGGCGAGAAGCTTACGCCCGAACAGGCTGAGCAGTTGCATCGTTGGGTTGCTACCTTGCCTATCTATGGTAAAGAACAACGTGTCCGTTTGCGCTGCACCCTGGCAAAAGTGCGCTTTCTGAACGGTCAGTTGGTTCGGGCCGTCTGGTGCGAGCTTGAAAATGACCATAAGCCCGGACAATGGAAAACAGCCAGTCTTCTGTTAAGCACTGACACCACGTTAATTGCGGAACAGATCGTAGAAAGCTATAGCCTGCGCTGGTCGATTGAACCCAGTTCAATCAATTGAAACAAGCCTGGGGAATGAAAGAGGCATGGCAGCAAACACGACAAACACTTCACCGCTGGGTACACATTACCATGGCAGGCTACGGCCTGGTCCAGCTATTGAGTTGCTTGAACAGCTGGCAGTAGCGGCACTGTGTCAGCATTCCCCATGGCGCAAGCATCAGCCCCAAACTGCCGGGCAGATTCGTACAGGACTGGCCAATATTTTAAGGCATGTTGCTATTCGGTCATGGTGGAATGCAAAATGTAAAAAATTCATGCCACCAGATTGGAATAAAAACTGGAATTCAAGATGTGAACAAAGCAACAGCATGTAATACCACAAAAAGATCAAGCGCATTACATTCTTCAAGTTGGAAAAAATTCCAACTGTGGGAGATGGTTTACTCTAAACTCTAGAAAGTGTAAATAAACCCACACGTACTCGTGCGGGCCGTCAACCTCTGCCAGATCACCTGCCACGCATTGAACACTATTACGAACCACCATCCTGTCAATGCAGGCAATGTGGCCGTGATCTGGTCAAAATTGGCGAAGACATCACCGAACAGCTGGATGTGGAACCGGCAAGATTTTTTGTCCATCGTCACATTCGTGCGCAATATGCGTGCAAAACCTGTGAAACAATCACCGCAGAGCCTGTTCCACCGGCTGTGATCGATGGTGGTATGGCCGCGCCCGGCTTTGCTGGCCTGGGTGATGACTAGCAAATATCTGAACCATCTTCCCCTTTACCGTCTTGAACAAATCGCTGCGCGTGAAGAGGTGAGGTTATCCCGCTCCACCCTGGCCGAATGGGTGGGCCGTGTTGGTGTCGCCTTGCAACCGCTGGTAGATCGCCTGACCTGGCATCTTTTACAGGGCAGCACGCTTCATGCTGACGAAACCCCGGTAGCTCAACTTGATCCCGGCAATGGCAAGACTCGTAAGGCTTATTTATGGGCCTATCGCAGCAATGATCTGGAGGCGGGGCCGCGCATCATCCTCTTCGACTATCAAGCCGGCTGCAGTAGGAGGCATGCACAAAACTTCCTGCAAGACTGGCAAAGTCATCTGCTGGTGGATGATTACGGGGGATACAAACCCTTATTCTCATCAGCCTTGCCCTGCACTGAACTAGGCTGCTGGGCTCATGCGCGCCGTAAATTCTTCGAGCTGCACCAGGCCAATAACAGCTCCATGGCCATGGAAGCATTGCAACGCATCGGCATGCTGTATGCCATTGAGGCCGAAGGCAAACACCTGACGATCGAAGACCGTCAACAACTGCGTGCAGAAAAAAGCCTGCCCGCACTCAATGCACTGCATGACTGGCTGCTACAAACCCGCTCACAAACTGCCAACGGCGGTGGCTCTGCCAAAGCGTTGGACTATACCTTGAAACGCTGGCCAAGTCTGATTCGTTACGCACAAAGCGGTCATCAGCCCATCGGTAGAGTCGAGATGTGGCGCGGTGGTCTAAGGCTTGGCCTATCTGTTTCCGCCTCTTTCGTCTGGCGGTGCCTAATGAGCCTTGCCATCACTTCGTCTCCACATCCCGCTCGTCAAACCGGACGTGCGGATTTCCCGCATCCGGCTTTCTTTCGACCCTCAGGCCTTCGCATTCAGCAGGTCATTGCGAGCAAGCGGCAGCCGGTAGAGTCTCAAGATATCGTACAGGTACTCGTCAGGGTATTGGCGATACCCCGTTCCCCGCTTGCCGTGCTTACGCATTAACCAGATTCGCAGTCGCCGCTCTGTATAATCCCGGATATTCCGGTAAATTTTGCTGACCGGTCCTTGATTAAAATAGTTGGCCCAACCCCGGATTATCAGATTCAGTTCCGCAATCCTACTATCCACGCTGGACGCGTTCCAACGCGACGACGTGACGTTATGAATACCTGCTTTAACCGTTTGATCGCTTTCTTGGAAGGCCGTGTGCCCCAATAGGGACGTCCGTTTTTGCCGTAGAATTGGCCCAAAGTATAACCGAGAAAATCAAAATGCTCGTCAGGTAATTTGACTAGCCGAGTTTTCTTCTCATTGACCATGAGTCCCAGTCGCGACATGAGGTGACGCATCGCGGCCATTGCTTTCTCCCCACATCCGTTTGGACAGAGGATTACCAGATCATCGGCGTAGTTGACTACTTCCGCTCGGAGTCGTTGGCCAAAGCCGAATTTCTGCCAGGCCAGAAGGAAACGTCGGAAATACAGATTACTCAACAAGGGAGAAATGATCCCCCCCTGTGGTGTGCCTCGTTGTTTGTCCTTGGCTTCGGTGGTTCGGCGTTCGCCGCGCTCGTCGCGTTCAATGACAGCGACCTTCAGCCATTTCCGGATCACTGACAGCACAGTACCATCGCTCACCCGGCGGCTCACGCAGCGCATCAGCTCGCCATGAGGAATCGTGTTGAAGTAATCGGATAAATCTCCGTCTACCACTTCCCGCTTCCCCCGTTGAGTAATGCCGAAATGAATCGCCCTAATCGCCATCTTGGCATCCAATCCTGGGCGAAATCCATATTGCCGCGGCAATAGGTCGACTTCGAAAATCGGACCTAAAACCAGCAGTACTGTCATCTGCACCACTCGATCCCGAATCGTCGGAATGCCCAAAGGGCGCTGTCCCCCCTGGGCTTTGGGTATCCATACGCGCAGCAAGGGCTGGGGCTGATAGCCACCCACCCGCAACTCCTGCTGCAATCTTTCCAGCCACTCGTCCACCCCTTGGCCCTCGATCTGCTTGAAACTGATGCCGTCGTAGCCCGGCGCTCCACGATTCGCGCGGCAACGCCGATAAGCGACCTGCAGTACATCGGCCCGGTAGACCTTGTCCCATAGACTGTAAAAACGAAAGGCTGGTTCTGCCTTGGCTTTCGTCTGTAATGAAGTCTGTAATGTCTGAACTTTACTCATCAAGGTTGGTAGACTCACGTCAATCCCCTCGCTCTTATTACTTTCCTCATCGCGTTTCGAAACAGGGCGCCTTCGCTCTTCCGGCATTACCCGGCCTCAACACTAATACACGCCCATCCGTCATCCCCATTGGCCGGCTCCATCCCTCACAGGATCATCGTTGTCCGTTGCCACCGGACACCCTTGAGGACTTCCCTTGTTGCGCATCTGATCTCTCCCATGCGTGCTGTCACTACTACCCCGGTGGGATTCTTGAGGCTAAGTCGCTCAGCTTCCACAAGAACAACGGCCTTCCCCGTTATTGTGGCGGGTCGGCTCCCACGACGACATTTCGAGGCCTGCTCAGTGTTCACTCTCGTTACGGCCCGCATGGCCCGTTGATCTCCCGGGGAGACCTTTTCTTGTAGTGCTTCAGCCCATTTGTTACCTCCTGGACCGCTACAAGTACTTCCGGCTGGAGCGATAGTTAGTCAGGTCGGATTTGCACCGACGAATCAGATGCGCCTTAGCAAGGCACACACAACAACCCGGTGGAAAATGCTATCCGTCCCATTGCACTGGGTAAAAAAATTGGCGATTTACCGGCTCAGAGCGTGCCGGCCAACGCGCAGCCGCTATCCAAACCCTGTTCGGTACCGCTCAACTCAATGGACTGGACCCATCTGCATGGCTCAAAGATACGCTCATTAAACTTCCCGCCTGCCTAATAGCCGTATCGATGAATTGTTACCCCTAACACCAGAGTTCATTAAATCACTAAGCCAGAGAGAATGACAGGTGGTGTCGTTGAACGATTACTGTTCTCTTATATTTGCTCAGAGTGAATGTGTTGATTGATATATTCTTTCATTAACTTAGCAGTTTCATCCAGAGCAATTTTTTCCTCATCATTCAGTTCAGGATGCAAATGTCGAATAATACCGACACGGCCGACCACTAATGGGATGCTGAAACAATTGTTTCGGATACCATTCCACTCATCGAAATATGTACTTAACGGCATGGTTCTGTGGTCGTCGTACATTATAGCTTTAATTACTTCGCAAGTGGCTGTTGCAATTGCATAATTGGTGTATCCTTTTAAATTATAGATGTTCATACCGGCATGATTCACTTCCTGGAAAATACGACGATGGCAGGGAGTGTCGGCAATTCGTTCGCTGCCAGCAAAGGCATTGCTGAAAACGGGAAACTGGCTTGGACCATGTTCACCCAATATATAAGCGCGCATATCATCCGGGTGAATCAGTTCTTCGGCAGAAAGCAGAGCTCTGAAACGGGCAGAGTCAACTAATGTTCCAACTCCCATAACCTTGGAAGGAGGAAACCTGGAGAGCTGGGTTGTAAGATAAGTTAATACATCGACTGGATTGGTGATAATGATAAAAATAGCCTGAGGATTTTTCTGCGTTAAAGAGGGTATTATCTGCCTGAACAGTTTTACGTTTCCAGGTGCTAATTCCATGCGGCTAGTCATTTGGTTATTTCCTTGCACGGATACTGTGATGACAAGAATATCGCAGTCCTTCACCTCATCAATGGCACTGCTTTCAATTATCATTGGCCGTTCGCAAAACGATAGCGTATGCTGTAAGTCCAGCGCATCCCCTTGCGCTTTCGTGACATTCCGACTCGCCAGAACCAGATGGTTGCACAGACCTTTCAGTGCTACTGCATAAGCGATTGACGAACCAACATGCCCGATGCCGATAATGGCTAATTTCATTTGTAATTTTCCTCAGAAGTTCGGTTAGTAATAGTGTTAGCTGCTATGCATAGATTTATCCTCAAAGTGTTGTAACCCATATTCTTCGGGTTTCAGTCGTTGCTGCTTAGTCGCTACGGTTATGACGTAGAGTATATATGACGTGAGTTCGACATAAGAATCATCACATCACGATTGGAAGAGCTTGAGGAAGTCTGATATTAAGGGAGGGTTTCTTCTCGCGAAAGGTGTAAGCCACCAGTCCGGCTATCAGATTAACAAAAAAGTTAACTGGGCTGCGATGGCGGGAATGCTCGATTTGCGAGATATTTTTCAATGGGTCATTGACGGCTTCAATGATCGAGCGTTTACGTAACAGCAGCTTGTCAAAAAGTGGCAGCAGCTTGTTTTTCATATTCTTGCGTACTTTGGTGATGAGCTGCACGCCTTGCTCCCAAAGTTGCTCAAAGAGTGACTGCGAGATATAACCCCGGTCACCAAAGAGCTTGCCAAATAAGGAGCGCGTTAACTCTGGTACCGGGTCACGGTCATCCACATTGCCCGCTGTGATTTTGACTCCCAGCAATTCCCCCTGGTCATTAATGACCAGGTGCAACTTGAACCCATAAAACCAATCCACACTGGTTTTTCCCCGAGCAGCAAACTCTGCCATTACTTTATGCGACCCAATACGGCGATTATGGCACACGCTGATCTTAGTCGAATCAATGAAGCTGATCCCACTGCATTGCCCAAAGCGACTGGTCAGAAAACAGCACAAAGGCACCAGGCTACCTTGCAACAGCTCCACAAAGCGGTGGTAACTCACCAACCCTGGAAAATAATCGCGCTGATACCTCAACACGTAATTCAGGTAATAGTGTTTAAACGTCCGGTAGCCGGATAGATGAAACCCGACCATGATGGTCATGATTTCGCTTAGACACAGCGCTCCTTGCCGCCGACGCTGTTTCAGCGATGACTCTAATAAGTGCTGCTCCCATGTGGTTCAAACTCTTTACAAAATTCGTCACTCTCACAAAAAATCGTTGTAGTACCCATTGAAATCTGACTTCTCTCATGATGAAATTCTTTCCAGAACCACTTCATCATAAGGAATTCAGATTCCTTTTACAGCTTTTTTTATATCGAACTCACGTTAAATAATATTATCTTGTTCGATCTGGCGGTTGATACACCGGTACTGTGGGAGGAGCAGTGGATGCGTATCAAGAGTGCTCTATCTACATGAACTGAAGAAGTATTTTGAATAAATGATCAGTAAAGGAGGTACTCGGTATTGGTATTTAATCAGAATATCTGGCTTTTAAAGGAATAGCCTAGAAGGCAATGACTTTTGCAGTCCGGTAGCAAGAAGAGGTGCTATCGGACTGTATTAACTGATGATGAGCCGATTTACTTCGGCGAACCAGCTGCAATCACGATAAGGTTTACTCTGTAGCAGCATTTTGTAACGTTCGGGCAAATCGCGCGCAATGGTCTGGAATTCCTGTTTATCCTGCTCCGTGAGAATGATCGGACCGATAAACGGGGTTGGGTTGCGGTACAAATCCAAGTTGAATATCGGCTTGTGCGGCAAGCCAAAAAAGTCGACCATATTTTTTAACACCGCTTCCTCTTTCAGTGCCACATCAACATCAATAAAAAACACCCGGTCTTGCCAGTGATGGTCTCGAATCAGCTGCGTCGCCCGATGCTCGATCTCCATCCACTGTAATACATAAAACTGAAAACGGCTGAGAGATACCGGATAGTGCCGGAACACTTCCTCCTTCCCGGTCAATGCCCATCGAAACAAGCGCTCACCGGTATCATTTGTATAATCGACAAAAGGAACATGCAGCTTGCGTATCATCCGATCGCGCACATATTCGCTTTTCGCCACCCGCAGCGGATGGCGCACCAGATGGATAAAGCCCGGATTGTTCAGCAGCGTTCCGGCATGGCGGTTAAATGCCTTGAGGAAAGCATGATTGGATTCAAAATAGAACGGCGTCTTGCGGCTGGCGATAAAACGGCATTTGCGCTCCAGCACCGGCAATAATGCGCAGTCGTTATGTTGCGTCTTCCATGCAATTGGCTTGCCGAACAATGTGGGATTGCCAAACGTAAAATAAGGCTCGTGTGTGCTGTAACACTGCGTGATGTTCTTGATGAAGAAAGCGGCGAGATAGCTTGTACCGGATCGGCCGCTGGCGAGAGTGAAGAGTGTCAACTTATCGTACATGTGACGAAATAAATATTGATGTGCGAAGTGGATCCCAATTTTTGGACAGGAGCCTTAGTAGTTATTTTCCGGGCCATCAGCCTTGCCCGGTACCAGCTTTGGCTTTTTATAGACATAGTCCATGCGGTATAAAAGCTGGGTGATGCCGCTTTCGCTGTAGCAGACACCCCAGATTTGTTCAACATAATGCGCGATTTCTTGGCAGTCAGATACAGATTTTTATGTAAATGCTGATCTAATGCTTGTCTCTCGAGCTCATTCAGAAAAGACTGGCTACCGCCAGCTTCAAACTTCTGTAGCGCAGGCAAGCCTCCCCCTTGCGATAACGCTTATAGTGATTACGCGCGGTTTCCCAATCAATCAAGAGCGCTTCAGCCACTTGAGTAACCGACCAGCCTTTACCTAATAGGCAGACCGTTTTTAGTCAGTCAGCATTGCGCTTGTCTTTGGTATGCTGGTGCGCCACCTCTAAATTCACAATTGCTTGTGCAGTGAGCGGATAATGTGATGACATATCAAAATTCTAATATATTCACAGCTATGCCGCACTAACTTAAATCAATTTTTGATGCACGAGAAGTATAGCATTGCTCCTCTACTGTTTTGGCTGTTCTCAATAATTCTCGAGCCAAGACTAACTGATCTATTCCATTCGTTTTTCTTGCCATGATTCTTTTCCTGCAATGTATGGCTATTTATCCTATTTTTTTGCTAGGTGAATAATCTATTTGTATACAAGTATTTCTGCCTGTCATCAGCTTGATTCAATAATTTTATATTAATGTTTTTAATTTTTTCTTCCTCATCATTTTATTGTATCTGCAAATGAAACAATTAATTTCGTTATTTACTACTTATCTTTTGTTATAAGTATAGATACCATGCATCATAAGAATGCAATAATAATAAGATGAATAGGGTTAATACAATAAAAACCATAGTGTTATCATGAGTAATATTAAGATAGATCGTCTGGAGTTATCACGTGAAGCGCCATATTGGAGAGCTATACTGATCATAAGTTTGGTTCCCGCAAAGAACGTATTGCTAACATGGTTATACTTGGTGAACTAATGACGTATCTTGTTTGATAAAACTTTAATAGAGGAATGGGGGTGGGCTTAAGTAAGTTGATGGAGGTGTTATGATGAAAAAGCTGTCTTTATTAATGATTATTTCGATTCTTGGTTTCTTAACCGGCTGCGCACAAATGAGCCCAATAGGGAGTGTACAGGGTAATGAATTTTTTAGTGCTAAATTAGCTAGCATAGATCCTCACAATCATGATGCTCTTGCTAAACATTACGAAGATGCAGCCAACGGAATGAAAGCAAAACTACAAACCGAGAAGAAGCTGCTCGAAGAATATGAAGAGCACAATTACTATTATGGACGAAAAGGGCAAGACTTGCGCTCGCATACCTGGGCTAATATCAGGCATTTAGAGAAATCTATCAAAGAGAATTTGAAAGAAGCTGCTGTTCACCGAAAAATGGCACAAGATCAACAAAAACAAGATCTAAGTTTATTAACTGAATAGGTCGTATATCCTCAATTGAATTAATAAATATTTAGAAAAAATATCTAAATTCCAGAAACAAGGCATCCTGAAACGGCCGCGCTATCACTTGCAGATACGCAGCTTTTCTTTTTATTTGCCTTTATTTTCACGCTACGCTTCGCTTGACTTATACTGCTTGTCTTTAACCTTATTGATATAAAAAGTTAAGGTGGCAGCTAATACCAAAATAAAGACAGCTGACTTGCCACATAAATATCTATAACTTATATAGTTCCTATAAATTTATTTACCTCAAACTATTACTTGTCCACAATTTTTGTGGATAACTTTGTGGGTAAGTTGTAAATACTGTAGCTAAGATCGTTATTTGTAATCATCTTTTCTAGATCGATTAAATTTTAAACACATAATGATATGCTTTATAATCAGCAACTTGTAATTTTATTGTTGATTCCTGTAGTTTTGATTGATGTGAGTTGCTTTTTAAAAAGCAATGTGGATTACTTCGAGATGTCAAGAAAATCTTCAATTCTATAGCATGCATTCCTACCGGAAGTGTTGAGGTTCTGTCAAATAATGCCTTGGAATAGTTAATAAGCGATATTGATGAAACGTTTCTCTGGAAGAGATAACTACTCGTGAGACCGTTGACAAGAGCTACGTCAGTCGCATGAGGCTAACTTGATCACGCTTCACCAGATATCATCGCTGCCATTCTGGACGATGCCTTGTCGAATCAACTTACCCTTTTTGATCTGGCAGTTGGTCCGCTGACGTAATGGTAGCAGCAGGTGAGGATCAAATGAATATCAGGTATAGGAATTTTTGCAGTCTTTTCTAAGATAATAGTTGAGTCATTTCCACTTTCATCAAAAATAGTTTTTTAACCGTATCAAGAGCAAGTTTGACTATTTATCCAGTTGTACCGTATATTTCACTTTATTAGTAAGGCATTTCATTTTCCAATCACTTGGCTCTTGGAATTTAGCAAGCGTTTTGGCGCTACTGCAGGCAATATGGTCATTAACGCCGTTTCAACGCGCAAACCGCACAGACCATGGAGCCCATCATCCTCAACTAATAGATAGAGTTTAAGGGAGGAATCATGAATGCAGAGAAGCAGAGTCCGCTGCCGGCACCCAATGAGTTACACGTCACCGACCAACCCGTCAGGCACATCAGCAATGAGACAGCAAAGAAGCTGGAGGAGGGAACAGCCCTATGCCTATCCGGCGGGGGCTACCGGGCGATGCTGTTTCACATTGGAGTGCTCTGGCGACTCAACGAGGCAGGTATACTTGCCAAGCTAAACAGGGTTTCCAGTGTTTCCGGCGGGTCCATTACCGCGGGGGTACTCGCGATGAACTGGCAACACCTGACCTTCAACCAGAACGGGGTAGCCGAGACGTTTGTGCCGCAGGTGGTGGATCCTATTCGAGCGATGGCAAGGGAGAGCATCGATTTGGCCTCCGTACTCGCTGGCATCGGACTCCCATTTACGTCGATCTCGGACCGTGTCATTAAAGCCTACCGCAAGCATTTATTTGCGAAAACGACTCTCCAGGACTTACCGGATGAACCCACATTCGTGATCAATGCAACCAACCTCGAGTCGGGCGTACTCATGCGGTTCAGCAAACGATACCTCGCTGATTACAGGGTGGGCCGGATCAATCATCCTGATCTCTCGCTAGCTGTTGCGGTTGCTGCTTCCTCGGCGTTTCCACCGTTTCTGTCTCCCTGCACCATCGACCTGCGCCACGAGAAGTGGGTCACTGACCAGGGTAATGATTTGGCCGAAGATGACTTCCGCGATGAGATTCAACTCAGCGATGGAGGGGTGTATGACAATTTAGGGCTGGAAACCGCCTGGAAACGTTATTCCACCATCCTGGTCAGTGATGCGGGCAGTCATCTGGGAGCCGACTCAACTCCACCGACTGACTGGGCACGACACACGCTGCGCGTCCTCGACGTCATTGACAACCAGATTCGCTCCCTGCGCAAGCGCCAAGTCATCGATTCATTCAAGAACGGCAGCCGCAGTGGGATGTACGTCGGCATTCGAAGCAACATCCATGACTATCCGGTAGCCAGTCCCATCCCTGTGGACCTCGACCTAACCCGTAAACTTGCAGCGATACCGACACGACTGGATGAAATGGACGATGATCTCCAAGAGCGCTTGATCAACTGGGGTTACGCTATGTGTGACACCGGGCTTCGTTCACACGTGATTCCGGGCGAGCAGCCTGGGCGTCTTCCTTATCCAAAACGACCGCTGGATAGGGAACAGCCGTGAAGCCAGATAGCATGGCCACTCTTGGCCCGAATCGGCCGATAGTGGCCTGCCCGAACGCCGGATGGTTTCGTCCATTTAAAGCCTTGCGCTCTTCCAAGATAATCGAGGTCACTCTATTTTGAATTTTGAGCGTTAGGGTTTTATTCATTTTTTTTTGATTCTTAGCTTACTTGCTTCCTGACTGACCTAGGGTCTGTTGACGTCTTAAAGTAAATATTTCATAAATAAAAGCAAGCTCGTAATATTGGAACACTTGAAGATTCTGTTCCCAGAGGCTATTGATAACAAGAGCAATTTGTGCATGACGATAAAAGGTGTGCTATACCGTATGCAGGTAATAGTGTGATGGCTCTTATGTCAACTCACGTTATTTAACAAGACGCCTAAGTGATGAAGATGTGGTGTTATGAACTAACTATGCATCCATTTCACCAAGATGAAAGGGAAAATCGCAGTATGCTTACAGAACAGCAAATCATCGCTAGTGAACGCCAGGAACTAATGAAATTGCTGGCTAAAGTTCCATTGCGGTCAGTTGATGAGAACGTACTCATTGCGTCGTGGAATATCGCACAGTTTTCCGACAAGAAAAAAAAGTGAAGTGGTACCCAAAAACTGTACAGGTTGTTAAGCTCTGGCAGAATTAAAAAGGAGCTTAATAACAATGAGTAAAAAGCGCATACAATATTCGAGCGAATTCAAAGCAAAACTAGCGCTGGCAGCGATACGTGGTGATGAAACTGTCCCCCAATTAGCAGCGCGTTATAATGTACATCCCACGCAGATCAATAGCTGGAAACGGCAACTCATTGAGCAAGCTGCCGAGCTGTTTTGTAAAAATAATACTGCCGCCAATAAGGAGCAGCCTACAACAGATGACCTGCACCGGGTTATTGGTCAATTGGCGGTAGAACGCGATTTTTTAGCAAGAAAGCTCAATCATTAAGTCTTGTAGAACGCAAAGAGATGATTGAGCCCCATGGCAAACTTAGTCAAACTCGTCAATGTCAGCTGCTGGATCTGGCGCGCTCAACTTATTATTATCAACCGCAACCAATCAGTAATGCTGATCTGGTTCTGCTGCGCATGATGGATGAACAGTACTTAAAGACGCCACAATATGGCTCACGCAGTTATGCTACCTGGTTTCAACGCCAGGGAATCATGTTAGGGCGCAAGAAAGCCTCTTCCTTAATGAAGACACTCGGTATTGTCAGCATAGCTCCAAAACCCAGGACCAGCATCTCAAGCAAACAGCATAAGGTCTATCCTTATCTGCTTAGAGAACTTGTCATTAATAAACCCAATCAGGTTTGGGCTGCCGACATAACCTATGTCCCCATGGAGAAAGGCTTTGGCTATCTGGTTGCCATCATCGACTGGCATTCGCGTAAGGTGTTGAGCTGGCGCTTGTCCAATACCTTGGATACTGACTTTTGTACTCAGGCGCTGGAGGCAGCCATCCAGGATTATGGCTGTCCACAGATCATGAATACCGACCAGGGCGTACAGTTTACCAGCGAAGCATTTACCTCCATACTAAAAGATCATCATATTCAGATCAGCATGGATGGCAAGGGGTGCTACTATGACAACATTTTTGTTGAACGACTTTGGCGGACAGTTAAGTATGAGCTTTTATATACCAGAGAATTCAATAATCTGAAGGAGATAAAGCAGAATTTATCCACATGGTTTGAATGGTACAATCAAGAACGATTTCATCAAAGCCTTGACCGTCTTACGCCTGATGAAATCTACTATAGTGATCCAAGAATTGATCGGGTTGCCTGAACCTGTTTAACTATACATATCAGAGCTGAACTTTCTTTCAGGTTGTCCAGTTACAGGGAACCACATCAGGAGCTTCTACCTGGCAATTACAAGATTCTCGTGTCTGACCCTACCGGGAACAACGAGCGAATGGCATTTCTCTACGATAAGCGAACTGTAATCAGTACCGAGTTGGTCTGTGAAATAGCCTTCAATAGAACAATCACCAATCCAAATGTATTTCAGTTTCAACGATCACCCTATTGCGCATCATTCTGCGCTGGACGATTTGATTTTACACTTGTTTCCGTCCACATTGCCGAAGGATCGCGTCATGGAGAGTTCGGTACCAATCTACGGGAGCAAGAAAAAAAGGAATTAGTTAAATTCATTAAACGCGAGGCTAGGCGTGCGCAGGACACAGTATTTGATCCTGATTTCTTTTTGGTTGGCGATTTTAATATTCAAACTGATGGTGATCGTTTCTTTCAGGCACTCACCGGTGGAGATGAGCCTCGCTTTAAGATGCCAGACGCTATGAACAGCCTGGGAACCAATTTTGACCAAACGAAGACCTTCGATAAAATTGCCTGGATACCGAGTGACGAGTTTGAGTTCGCCGGTAAGTTTGGCGCAATTCCTTTCGGTAAGGTGCTCTATCAGGAGCTTGGACAACCAAAAAATGCAGCACGCAAAGAAATTAGCGATCACCTGCCGCTTTGGGCCGAGTTTCGCGTTACGGAATTAACAAATGAGTTGGACCAAATTATCAATCAGCGATGATAGTGTGGTGGCGATGGTCCCAATTATATATCAAGTGAGTTGGCGCCATTGACGCCAGATTTAAATGGGTTACCTATTCAACGGTTTGGTTGGGTTGTTTATGCACTGCCTTGGCCTATGCCTATTTGAGTTTGATAGGAAAATGAGCATACTCTCTAAATCATTCTTATCTGGATTGATTTTAGGGCACCTCTAAAAATACCTAAAAAAAGCAAATCAATTCAACCAGGAGGGCAATTTCACTTGATTCTCAAAGTTTTTCTGTCCAATAATTAAATTTTTCTAAATTCAAGGTGATTCGGGTTGTTATCTTCTCGTTTTTGCTCCCTTTAAGCCATTTCGGGCGCACTAACCCTATCGAAACTGAAATACCCTTTTCGAATCAGCGTCGCTACACGCTTGATGTTATAGACGAGGTTGAGTAAGCCTATGTGTACTTTTGCTCTCCCATAACCTATGGTACGAATCGTGATTCCGCCCAGTTCATTCGTCATCGAACCAAACACATGCTCGACTCGTGCACGCACCCGTGATTTCTCTTTGTTACTGGATTTTTGTGCTTGCGTGAGGGGATGATTGCGAGCGCCTTTTTCGTGAATCTGACTCGTGTATTTTGAGGTGACCAGACTTTCTTCCTGTGCATTGCTGCGGTATGCTGAGTCCGCATAAATATCTGCGCCTCCCACTTCAGGGGATTGCAGCACTTCTTCCAAAACCTGACTGTCATGAATTTGCGCTGAAGTAACTTCCCATGTGGTTATCAGCTTGGTATCGCGATCCATATTGACGTGATCTTTGTAACCATAAAATGATTCGCTGTTCTTCTTCGTCCAACGCGCATCAATGTCTTTTTGCGCCAGTTTGTGGGGATTCTGTCCCCATTCAATCGGAACGGCATCTTCTTTAATCATCTTGTTTTCTTCACGTGTATTGCGTTGTTTAGGCACACTCACAAAGGTCGCATCAATGATCTGACCTGACTTCAGTTCTACCTCCAACTCTCGTAAACATTCATCGAATCTTGCAAACAGACGATCCATCAGATGGTTCTCTTTCAACTCTTCCCGGAACGACCACATGGTCTTTGCGTCAGGCACTACCCCTGCCAGACCAAGTCCCAAAAACCGCATGAAACTCAACCGGTCCCGGACTTGATACTCCAGCCGATCATCCGACAGATTATTCATTCTTTGTAATACCAGCATTTTGAATAGCATCACCCGATCAAAGGGTTTGCGGCCTGCTTCACTTTTCCGGGGCTTCGTCGTTGTCTCTGCAAGAAGATCAGCGAATAGATTCCAATCGATTATGCGATTCAGCTCTTCAAGCGGATCATTTAACTTACTTAGCTGAGCATATCGATTGTCAAGGTCAAAAAAACCGAGTTGCATGGTGAGGACTCATATCGGGGAGCATAATCTCATTATTATACATTTGAAACAACGTGTTATCCTGGACAAATCAAGAAAATACTACTTTCTCCTAACGCGCCTCATTTTATAGCTTGAATTTTTAGAGGTGCCCTTTAGTGGATTTCAAAGTAATTGGATTCCTCAACTGCACTTCCAAAGAACGACTCCGTCAATGACATCATTCACTGTTTCGTACTCAGAAGCATTAAGCAGAGAAATCAAATTACTATTGATAATCTCGACAGCTTCTTTCCTCTTTGAGGGAATCAACTGATTATGAGTACCGCATGTTTTGTCTAGCCAGGCTTGTGGATAAGTTCAAATTCCTAAACCGAATAAAAAATAAAAAAATTTTTCATCTTGGCTAATGATAAAAATCGGTTGAACAGTATGTGATTTTCTCAACATACTGTTCTGCTTTACACAAGAGAAGGGCACTACCTAATTTTAATAATCTTTAAGGTTTCTTCTTTCCCACTCGCCAACCTGCTTTTCTGCTTCTTCCTTACTGATTCCATATTTTTTCTGAATATTGCCAACCAACTGATCACGTTTCCCAGCAATCTTGTCGCACTCATCGTCAGTGAGTTCACCCCATTGTTCCTTGACTTTACCTATGAATTGTTTCCAGTTACCTTCTACTTGATCCCAGTTCATCTTGCAGCTCCTTTTTAAGTTTGAATTAAGTTGCTACTGCTTAATGCTGATCTCATCGAACATCCATAAAATGCACCAGGATTGGTTCGCGTGGAAAGCTACACGTACTCATTTACGTATAGTTAAAAGTATTGTAATACTGACATGACTGTATTTCTGTGCGCTAGTGAACAAAGTAATCAACTTAATGTTATGTTCACTTCCGGTGAATTTTTTCGATTCAAATATTAATCGTCAACCCTTAACATTTAATACCTGCTTCAAGGTATGCTTGATCTTCACCAGATCATTTTGGTTTCCCATGACTTGATCAATATCTTTGTAAGCAGCTGGAATCTCATCAATTCTTGATTCATCTTTAGGGCACTCAATACCTTTAGTCTGCTCTGCCAAATCAGCAATGGTGTAAATCATTTTTGCCTCATTTCTACCCAACCTTCTTCCGGCACCATGAGAGCATGAATGAAATGACTCATCATTGCCAAGCCCTTCGACAATATATGATTTTGCCCCCATACTGCCCGGGATAATGCCTAAATCACCTTTCCTTGCCCTGATTGCGCCCTTACGGGTGACAAGCACGTTTGTCCCGAAGTGGTGTTCTCTGGCAACATAATTGTGATGGCAGTTTATGGCTTTATCGGTAATGGTAAATGATGGAAGAAATTCACTCATACACTGCAACACAATATCCATCATGAGCTGCCTGTTAAGTTCAGCAAACTCCTGTGCCCATGACACAGCATTAACATAATCATCGTATATTTCGGTATGTTCCACGAGGTAGGCTAAATTTTCGTTAGGCAGATTATTCAGGATAAAATAGCGCTCCATTTCTTCCTTGGCTTTCTCAATAAAATAAGAGCCTATTCTGTTGCCAACTCCCCTTGAGCCCGAGTGAAGCATTGCCCAAACATAATCGGATTCATCTATGCATATTTCAATAAAGTGCTTCCCGGTGCCAAGGGTACCCAAGTGGTTAATAGTGTTATATCCTTTGGCTTTAGGATGTTTAGTAATGATTTCTTCATATTCATCAGAAAGAAACATATTCCAATAATAGGCAATACGATCAATTGGATTACTCCATGCTCCCCTGTCCCCACTCCCTCCGTTACTGGTTCTTCCATGAGGTATTCTTTTCTCAATCTCTGAACGCAATTCATAAAGGTTATCAGGCAGCATTGAAGCTTTTAACGATGTTTTAACTGCCATCATTCCACAACCAATATCCACACCCACAGCAGCCGGGATGATTGCTCCTTTGGTCGGAATAACCGATCCAATACCAGCATGCACATCAGGCATTACAGCAACATGTTTATGGATGAATGGAAGTTCTGACAGATCGCATAGTTGATCTAATGTGGATTGATCAACTTCATCAGTCCATATTTTTACAGGCGCACCATTACCTAATATTTTCTTTATGGTCATTCTTTTTCACCAGTTTAAATTTAGAATGTTGACCAATTTTCAGCAAAAATAATTCTCAACAATAGAATGGTATTTCAATTTTTCGACTGGTCTGCTCTTCCCATCTCTGCCACGTTATCTCTTGTACATCTATCAGTGTGGCCGCCTGTTTTGTGGCAAGCCCGGCTTTTGACCGGGCTTCTTTGAGTTGTTTTTGGTCTGCCATCCAGAATTTAACTATGATTTCGCATTCATTATATTATTGATTATTGTTATTTGTTGAAGCTTAGCTATATCCATTGGATATATTGATGTCAAAAAAAGATGACGAGAGATTTGTCAGGATTAACTAATGATAATTATTGCTTATCAAGTCGTTAATCCACGAATAGTCCGAGGTTCTTTGTTTTCCAGATCAATTTTATAATGACCTGATATTAGCTGCTTGTTTACCTTTAGGTCCGGTAGCCACTTCGAAAGTGACACGTTCAGCCTCTTTCAGAGACTTGAAGCCGTTACTATTAATAGCGGAAAAGTGTGCAAACAAATCCTCTCCACCATCATCTGGAGTAATAAAGCCGTAACCCTTAGCATCATTGAACCATTTAACTGTACCTATTGCCATTTTATTTCCTTAATAATTAATTGAATCATATAGTGATCAGTATTCATAACTGATGTGTTGTTAGGATACCGAGAAAAGTTGGTAAAAAAAATACGTGTAAGCACGTAGTAAGCTAACGTGAGTTCGACATAAGAATCATCACATCACGATTGGAAGAGCTTGAGGGAGCCTGATATTAAGCGAGGGTTTCTTCTCGCGAATAATGATGAAACTCTTTTTCTAGATCTCTTTATCATAAGGAGGAATCCAGGTTCCTTTTGCCGCTTTTCTTATGTCGAACTTACGTTAATTTATTAGCAACATCTATTTTCTATAAGTAAGCTGTTTCCTCCGCCTACCAATGCTGAAAGTAAGCCACTTGATTAGTCTGCGCGTAATTCATTGATATTTATCGTAAAAAAATACAAACTTGTGGGCTTTGCAGTTGCAAGACGGGTAGGGGCGGAGAGAATAATGGTGCAAAGAGAGAAAAAGTGAGCTGATTTGAGGTTTCAAGGTATTGGTGTTGGAATCGGACCCGATAATCAGGTGCTGTTCACATAGAATTTTTGCTGAAGAATATTAGTTATACTGCAAGTGCCTATGATTATTCTCATCATATTGATAGCGCATTATTCGCTTCCCCGCATCGGAAACATGGATGTGATTCTCGGCATTTCTTCGATATAAAACCCAAAAGCCCTTCGCTCTGTGTGGTACTTTGTAACTCAATAAACTTGTTTACGGGATGAACCTCCAAGGCATGGGGGAGAATTATTTGTTTCACCACCTTTATCAGACCACTCTTTACTAGTCATTGTATTCAAAGTAAGCGCATGTATAGAATGAGCAAGTTCATCTGCTAGGATTTTATTAACCATTTGATGGCGAGCTAAAAGCATTTTTCCCTGAAATTCCTCGGAAACGATAATCACTTTAAAATGTGATTCAGATCCTTTAGGCACATTATGCTTGTGACTTTCATTGATAACTTCCAGAAACTCAGGTTGTAGTGATTGAAGTTTGGTTTCGATGGATTCTTTGATATTCATTATTAACTCTTGCTATAAATTTATTTATGCGGGGTAGCATTTTAAATCAGGACCATAAAATCTACTTTTCACAATCTGATGTGGGATTGCGGTTAAACTTGGATGTAGTGGTATAACCTAGATTACCTAGGTTATACGTAAAAAGAAGCATACTAACCGATTTCCTAATTGTAAATGAGTAAATGAGTAAATGAGCAAGACTTGACTCTATCAAGGCCGTTAAATTGGAGCCATGGCTCCCGGACTATGACTCGAGAAACTGAAGCTTGTATATTTGCAGGCCGATTTTCTAGCGAATGATTGACTGAGATTTCTGCGCTATTTATATTTCCAGTCTCAGTGATTGTCGTGATGGTCTGGTAGCAAGATTACCATGAGCGCCCGTCTTATCAATGCAACGGTTTCCTCCGCCTACCAATGCTGCAAATAAACCGCTTGATTAGTCCGCGCGTAATTCATTAATTCTCATAATCTAAAAAATATGCACTTGTGGACTTCGCATCTATGGCTTAATCAATTAAAAATGATTCAGAATGTATAGAATTTGAAGAGCATATCGACGGTTTAGTTTTGTTATTTACTCAGTATTTTGCACAGCGCTTATTTGTGTTAAATGGGACTATGAAAATATTTTTTGAATCATTCTTAGCTGATCAGGTTATACATGACGGGTAGGGTAGGAGAGAATAATGGCGCAAAGAGAGAAAAAGTGAGCAGATTTGTCGGGATTTATGCAATCTCGAAGTCCACAAGAATCCGCACGAGCCCGCGCAAACACGCGAGAGTAGGCATAAAAAAAACCAACCGGATGAAGGGTTGGTTTTTGGTATTGGCGGGGCGGCGGGAATTGAACCTTCAGTTATGTCTGATAAATCAATCATATATTATTTTATTGTGTTATTTTTGTGGCAAATTGAAATAATTCCTCTGTGGTGCTTGTGAGGTATCTAGAGCATGAAAGTCCAAGTGCAACGTAATTTATATATCATATCCCATTCCACCCAAGGATGCAGGAATCATTATTAGCGATTTTACCCTTTTGTCTTCATTTGTTGTGAGATGCCTAGATATATATGGGAAAACTTGTAATAAGAACTCTTTCAAGCTGTTAAAATCCTCGTCAGAATAAATGACTCCATCCCGTTTTTCATTCATTATACTCATAACCCACTTAATAAAAATCGTTGGCATCATGACATCAGAAATATCTTCCCATCCATCTATGAGATTTGTAGTTTGCGATCTGATGTGCTGAGAAAGAACATCGTCGCAACGACCTCGACAAGTCCAAAACACATGCTCAAATTTCTGTGGTTCTTTGTTGTAATCATGGCGAATTCTATGCCAAAGCGTGATAACGCCTTTATCCTCTTGATCAAGCAATTCTTTCTCGCATACTTTACATTTTAGGCTTGGTTTATTAGAAAAAATTTTAGCTGGTTGAGGATTTTCAGTTTTCCATTTTACTAGGGTCTGTTGACATTTCACATAGGTAGCCACAGATATCCACACGCTATGGCTACCATACTCTCGTAATTTCGCTTCAGTTTGTCGTATCGCGTTGCTATTGCCCGATACTGCTTTAGCCGGGCAAAAGCATTCTCCACCAAATGCCGGTATTTATATAAACCCCAATCCATATCTGCATTACCCTTCAACGAGTTGCGCTTTCCCGGTATCACAGCCCGAGCTCCCTTCTTCGTTATCTGTTCCCGTAACCATTCGCTGTCATAGCCCTTGTCCGCAACGATTGTTTTTGCGTCAGGCAACCTGGCAATCAAATCAGGTGCGGCAGAACAGTCATTGACTTCTCCACCGGTGATTTCAAACTCAACTGGCAAGCTATAACCATCAACCGCTAAATGGATCTTGGTGGTATTGCCTGCACGACTTTTGCCGATAGCCTGCGATTCTTGACTCGCTGCTCCCGCACTATGTTGATGCGCTTTAACATAACTGCCATCCATAAATCTCCATTCCCAATCGGGATTAACAGCCAATGCTTTGAAAATATTGAGCCATTTCCTGCTCAATGACCATGCATTGAATCTTTTATAGATAGAATTCCAGCAGCCGAACACCCGGGGCAGATCGCGCCATGGACAGCCAACCCGCATTCGATACAGTATGCCTTCTACCGTCATGCGCAGATTGCGCTTGTTATAAATCGATTCTTGAAGCAGAATCTTCTCCAGCTTCGACCAGTACTCATCATTGAGCATCATTCGGGGCATCGCAAACTCGTTTTGTTGGTGGTATGGGAACCCCAATATTACGAGTTTGTTTTTACCTATGAAATACTTATCTTAAAACGTCAACAGACCCTAGAAATTATTGCGATTATTATGATTATCGTCTGGTTACTTGGCTTAATCTCCTCGTATACCACCCTATGTGTCAGGTTACCTTTCGCCGCAGCTGGAACCTAAAAACTTGAAGGGCAAAGCAAGAGGCCATGAAGCAAAAGAGTTATTCGCACGAATTGAAGGAATCAGTCATCCAGAAGAGGATGCTACCCAATGCAGTATCTGCTCCACAATTGTGTCAAGAAACAGGCGTATCTGATCTTACGCTGTACAAATGGAGAAAAGAATACAGGAACAGGGAAATCACTGCCGAGGGATATTTGAGCGCACCCTTTCTATGCTTTTAAAGATGAAGGAATTGCGTAGTGATAAGTAAATCTGTTTCGCAAAATGATAGGCTGCTGGATTCGGTTCTGATAATAAGTGACAGTTGTTACCACCGCCTAAACAGCTAATATATGTGAATCAATAGGATTATCATAAAAGGCACATACCGCAGCATTCATGTTTCATAAATATGGATAAAACCATATAAAGGTTATTGAAAAAAGAGTTAACAAGCAGATCAAGAGTTCATTACATATAAACCTATAGGGTTTGATGGTATAGGCATCCGCAAGCTCTATACTGATTTTTTCTGCCACATGCATTTCTAGAAATTTTATACGACGATAAATTGGCCGGTTTACAAACCAACGAAGGCTTTCAAGCACTAACAAAATACATGTCAAGCCAATTTGTATAAAAAGCTCTTCCTTTATAAGCATGTGTATTTGCTCAGAAGAAAATAACCAACCGAGCGTAACTAAATGTACACTGGTAGATATCCAAACATTATCAATATAGTGCTTTGTTAGAAATTTTAGCGCATCTAACTTTCCTACTTCTAAGTCCATAATTGAAGTGGCTCCCTATAACTGACTGGATAACCTGAAAGAAAGTTAAGCTCTGACATGTGTAGCTAAACAGATTCAGGCAACCTGATTGATTCTTTGAGAATTATAGTAGACTTTATCAGGCGTAAAGCTGTCAAGGCTTTGATGAAATCGTTCTTGATTGTACCATTCAAACCATATGAATAAATTCTGCCTTACCTCCTTCAGTTCATTGAATTATCTGATATAAGAAAGCTCGTACTTAACTACCCGCCATAATTGCTCAACAAAAATATTATCATAGTAGCCAACCTTACCATCCATACTGATCTGGATATGATGCTACTTTAATATCGAAGTAAATGCCTCGCTGGTGAACTGAACGTCCTGATCGGTGCAGACAACCATAGTCCTGAATGGCTGCTTCTAAAGCTTGGTTACGGGAGCCAGTATCCAAGGTATTTAACAAGCGCCAGTTCAAAACCTTTCCTTGCTACAAATGGACGCGTGCGTGGCAACGATACACGAGCAAAGGTACCGTATCTGCTTAAAGGTATTGTGTTTGGCAATGACGGACGAGCCTTATCACCGTGGCACACAACTAAGAAAAACGGACGGCGCTATCGTTATTACATTCCACAGCGCGACGCCAAGGAACATGCGGGAGTATCGGGATTGCCGCGGCTGCCTGATGCAGAACTGGAATCAGCGGTGCTCGACCAGTTGCGTGCAATCTTGCGTTCACCAAAATTGATAGGGGAGGTGCTACCTCAGGCAATCAAGCTCGATCCGGCCTTGGATGAGGCCAAAGTCACGGTAGCGATGAAGCGGCTTGACGCCATTTGGGAACAATTGTTTCCGGCCGAGCAGACGCGTATCGGTAGGTGTCAACATACTTTTCGCCTGAATACATTATTTAAGCAACCTTTTCCATCGTGGTTTTTGGTTGCGTATTACCGGGATTAAGCCTGACTGTTGATTCGTGTGACCAGTTTCGGGTTTCGCCTGACCAACGTTCCGGATGCTTCTTTTTCGCTTCCTCATAGAGACGTTTTCGCTGTTCAAGAAGAGTCACATCATCACCATGATGGCGCTGTGTTGGTGTCACATATTTTATGCCGCCATGGCGATGACAGTGGTTATACCAGTCAACAAAATGCAGCACCCATTGGCGTGCCTCGTCAAGACTTTCAAAAGGTTTGGATGGATAAGCAGGTGTATATTTCAAAGTTTTGAATAATGCCTCTGAATACGGATTATCGTTACTCACCGAAGGGCGGCTGAATGATGGAACAACACCCAGCTTCTGCATTGTTACCAGCATGGTGGCCCCTTTCATCGGGCTGCCATTATCTGAATGTAATACCACCTTCTGGTGGATGGGTAATACTTCAGTCAACCGGGTTTTTCGCAAAACATCAGCAGCTCGTTCCGATGATTCATTCTCATAGACTTCCCAGCCTACAATTTTACGACTATAGATATCCATGAACAGATACAGGTAAAAGAATACGCCTTTGAGCGTACTGGCCAGATAGGTAATGTCCCATGACCACACCTGATTGGGTCCATCTGCCATATAGGTTGTCGGTTTCTTTGTCGTGCCTGGATTGGCCGTACGGCCTCGGCGATGCAATTGGCCAGCATTACGTAAAATGCGGTAGAAACTGCTTTCTGACGCCAGATAAATAGCTTTGTCTGCTAGGGCAGGGACAATCTGTTTAGGTGTCTGGCTGCAGAATTCTTTACTGTTACAAACGTCGAGGATATGCTTTCTTTCCTGCTCACTGAGTTTATTGGCAGGCGTTTTCTCGACTATCTGCCGACGATCTTCCAGGCCAATGTGATGCCAGTATTGCAGCGTGCGGCTGCTGATGCCGATCACCTCACAGGCCAATCGTTGCCGTACACCTTGATTCACTGCTTCTGTTATTAATTGTATGGCCATCTGACGATCCTGCGCGCAGATCAATCTTCCTCGCTCACCCCCCAGATGGCTTCGCACTTTTTTGACAGCACCAGCAGCGCGGCTGTTTCTGCCAGTGCTTTTTCTTTGCGTCTGAGTTCAGCTTCCAGACGCTTTATCTGCTTCCGCTCTTCCTGACGATAGCGATTCTTTTCTTTCTCAGCCTGGGCATGGCGTTGATACCCTGACAGTGCTGCCGTTTTCCATTGATCAATCTGTTCTGAGTACAAGCCTTTACTGCGGCAATATTCACTCAGTTGTGCGCTATTCAAACCAGCTGTTTCTATTACAACCGCCAGCTTATCTTCTGCTGTCCAGTCATCTGCTTTACTGTTATCTCCCGGCACTGCGATCCCCCTATTCCTGTATTCTTTTCTCCATTTATACAGCGTAACATCAGATACGCCTGTTTCTTTACACAATTGGGGAACAGATACCGCATTGGGTGGCATCATCTTCTTGATGACTGATTCCTTAAATTCTTTTGAATAACTCTTTTGCTTCATGTCCTCTCACTTCGCCCTTCAAGTTTTTAGGTTTCAACTGCGGTGAAAGGTATCCTGACACATAGGGGTATCGTAAAGCTTCTGGTTGAAAAGGTGATCGTATCACCCGACGATCTAGAAGTACGGCTTCGTGCCAACGGCATTGAGCGGCTGGTGCTGGAAATGAGTCCGAAGTCAATCGAGCAGAAAGAGGAGGCACTGGCATGAGCGATATCCGAATCAGCAAAATAGGGAAGCCGGATATTCTACAGACAAGCGACGGCAGGTTAACTCTGTCTGTACCGATTCAGATCAAGCGCCGCAGTGGACGTAAGTTGGTCACGTTGCCCAATGGCAAAATTGCAAAAGATCAGCCTTGGGGCGCATCGACGACACCGCTGCAATTGGCCCTGGCAAGAGGTCACCGATGGCTTGCTATGCTGGAAGCGGGTGAAGTCAAATCGCTGAAGGAGATTGCTGCTCGGGAAGGGGTCGATAACAGTTATGTGAGTAGGATGGTGAATCTGACTATGCTTGCGCCGGACATCGTTGCTGCGATTCTGGATGATACTTTGCCAGATAACATTCTCTTGTTCGATCTGGCAGTTGATCCGCCGGCGCTGTGGGAGGAGCAGAGGGAGCGTGTCAAAAGAGTTCTAACGCCATGAACTGGGAAAAGAATCTTGAAAAAATGATCAGTAAAGCTTATGCTCGATATTGGCATTAAATACTGCCTTCAGTGAGGGCTGAAGAAGCTCATCGCCGCCATCCTGGAATCTGGTGCAATCACTAAAATTCTTGACTATCTCGGCTTGTCCTCCCGAGCGCCGCCACGTTCACCTGCGCAGGTCCAGGGTCTTTTCAATCCCGTCTGATTCGTGGCACATCTTTAAAGGGAAATTTTTATGGCTGAACTCGTGAAAAACCAACACGACGTAACGCGTTGGACCAAGGGGTTATCACGCAACCGGGCGATGCAGGAATTTTTTCGGCATACGCTGGGCGCATATATCAAAAAGAAATATAAATATAAGTTTTTGCCATATCAGTCGAAAGAAAAAGCGTTTTTGCTGTTGATTAACCACACACACAACTGCGATCCGTTTTTTGCGACTTTGATTTTTCCCGATTATATTCGGTATGTGGCGACCGAGCAATGGACTGAGGGGCCTGCGGGGAAGTTGTTCACGTTTTTGCTCAATCCGATTCCGCGCAAAAAAGGCGCGAGTGCGGATGAAACGGTCGAAAATATCGAGCTCAATTTGAAACTCGGAATCAGCGTGGCGATGTTTCCCGAAGGGGTAGTCTCGATCAATGGGCAGAGTGGGTATTTTTCTCCGCGCACCGGCGAATTGGTCAAGCAGTGCACCGGCGGGTTGATCACCTGCCGGATTGACGGCGGGTATCTGTGTGATCCGGTGTGGGCGAAATATCCTCGGCGTGGGACGACTGAGGGCAGGGCTGTAAGAGAGTATACGCGCGAAGAACTTGACCGTATGAGCGTTGACGAGATCAACGCGGCGATTGCAAAGGACTTATATGTCAACGCTTATGAGGAGCAGCGGAAAAACCTCAAGCGTTATCGCGGGAAAGCGCTTGCGGAGGGGCTGGAAAACGCGCTGTTTATCTGCCCGAAATGCCACAGGGTGGGCACGATGCAAAGCGATAAAAGCGACTATTTTTGTACCTGCGGGTACAAGGTAACGCTCGGAGATACCGGGTTTTTCACGGGTGAAGATGCGTTTTTTGACAATGTGTTGGACTGGGATTTGTGGCAGCGGGAGTACATAAAAGAACAAATTCCGGTTTGGAAAAAGGACAACAAAAGGCCGATCACCGCAGACGACATGGGCTCGGGAAAAGGGATCAACTTGTTTGAGACCACGGGCAGAAAACGGAATTTTTTAATGAATAACGCGCTGGTTAGGCTTTATTGCGACCGTCTGGAGCTGGTTGGCGGCGAGAAGACGGAGCGTTTTATGCTTTCCGAAATCAATCGAATGGGCAGCCACCGCTCGACCGGGTTGTTGTTCACTTGCGGCGTTATGTATTATAAAGCCTCGTCGAAGTGCGAATGGCCGGTGTTTAAATATGTGGCGCTTTGGCGGTTTTTGACGGGGAGACAGTATTTATAGACAAAGAGCGCCGTTTGGCGCTCTTTTTGTAAGGAACTAGCCCGGCGCTACGCAAGCCACCAAAAGAATGTCGAGTAAGAGACACTCTTTCAGGGATATTCGCAAGCGAATCTCCTTTCCTCTAAAATTGTTTCCGGCGGAGTAGGCGCGTATCGTAAAGCTTCTGGTTGAAAAAGTAATCGTATCACCTAACGATCTCGAAGTTCGGCTTCGTGCCAACGGCATTGAGCGACTCGTGCTGGAAATGAGTCCGAAGCCAATTGCACAGCGAGAGGAGGCATTAGTATGAGCAATATCCAAATCAACAAAACAGGCGAGCCCGATATTATCCAGGCAAGCGATGGCAGACTAACTCTGTCCGTACCGATTCAAATCAAACGCCGCAGTGGGCGCAAGTTGGTCACGTTGCCCAATGGCGAAATTGCAAAGGCTCGACACTGGGATACTGCGGCGACACCGTTGCAGTTGGCTCTGGCCAGAGGGCATCGCTGGCTTAATATGCTGGAATCGGGTGAAGTCAAATCTTTGAGGGAAATAGCTGCTTGGGAAGGGGTCGATAACAGTTATGTGAGCCGGATGGTTAACTTGACTATGCTTGCGCCGGATATTGTGGCAGCCATTTTGGATGATGCGCTGCCAAATCACATTACGCTGTTCGATTTGGTGGTTGATACGCCAGTTTTGTGGGAGGAGCAGATGGAGAGAGGCAGATTTGCTTCTTCCAAATAATCGTTCAGTTTTTAATAGATAATCGATGCAATTAAATACAAATGACTTTGCCCCAATAGTTAATGAAAAGGGAGAGAATTAGGTTCTTTTGGAAATTTCAAGAGTCGATATGGGATCTTTTAAAGCATTTTAGATATGGATGGAGAGAATGCAATGCTCAGTTTTGGATTGGCTGAGTTTGATAGTAGGCTGAAAATACAATCATTGATAACTTGGCTGCAATGATTGATGACATCATGATGAACAAATTGTACCCGCCAGCAGATGTGGATCTGATTGGGGTCGTTAATGGACCAGCCGGAGAAAACTTGGCGCACACCTGGCACAGAGCTTAATTGTTCCTGGCCATGTTCAATTAACATATTGATCTGTAGTAAATGACACTTTTCAACCTGAAAAATGACAATTTGTTCCGCTAGTTGCCAAGTACGGCATTGCATGAGTACTTCCGCTGCTCGGCCAGAGGAACCCCATAGGTGCATAAAGATTTTGATGCGCTCAATGAGTTTATCTTTAATACCCTGTAGCACTTCGATATAACCTTTTGTAGCATGCCCCTGCACATTGCAACGAATAACTGCTGCAGCTGTATCCGAAAGTTCGGTATAGCAATTGATTTTTGCAACGCCATTCAAAATTAATTTGTGGTACTGGTCTTCAGCCAAACCGCTGCCGCCGTGAAGTACGAGTGGAATTCCGATTTCTTGATTGATATGCTTCAGGCGTTTGAGATCGAGCTTGGTGTGGCGGTGCTGGCGGCCATGCCGCGTGCCAATTGAAACGGACAAGAAATCTACACCGCTACGATTAACATATGCTTTTGTTTCTGCAACCGGTGTAAAACAAGCTTCGCCCAAATGGTTTACTGCATTTTCTCCTTCTGCACCACCAACAAAACCGAGTGCGCCTTCGATTGCAGCGCCGCATGCGTGTACCATTTCTGCAACGCGGCTAGTTTGGGCGATATTGACGGTAAACGTTTCCGCGGAAACATCCAGCATGACGCTATTGCATCCCAGGCTAATTGCTTGAGAGATTGATTCAGGTGTTTGGGCGTGATCAAAATGGATTGCGACGGGCACCTTGGCTTGCTGTGCCGCCCGCTCGACAGCTGGCATAATCAATTTAAAATCATGTCGATCGAAGAGTGGTTCAGATAGATTAAGAATGACAGGAGAACGGCAAGACTCGGCGGCTATGATGATGGCTTCCAGAAAATCCAAGCTTACCAGCCCAAAACCACCAATTGCGTAGTTGTTTTGATAAGCATGTTTTAACATATCGCGCATATCAACTAACGGCATATTGTCCTCTGGAATCGATTAGTATTTTATCTTTAATGAATCACATTTTTTCGAGAGCTTGTTCCAGATCATCCAGCGCGGATCCCATAATAAGCCCCGCACAGCTATGGTATAATTGCAATTCACATGCGATCGGTAAGTGTAAATTGTTTCTTCCGCGAATTTTGAATTCCCGCCACGCCATGACCGGCTGATCGTCAGCAGTACTATCGACGCATAACCACATTTCCTTATCCAGAATGACTTCCAAGCCGCGATGCTGAAGTAATGCAACACGCAACGGGCCGCCTGCTCGCAACAAAGCCAAACGGACCTGGTTATAGCAAACCGCGTTGATCTGTTTGGGAAAAATGCGTAATGGATGCATTAAGGTATCATCCATCTCGTCACGATTCCATGGTGTGTGATTACATAGTATTTAAGCAGGACCGGTTGCAGTATCCGTTTTTCCTTCGAGGAAAACTCGGCTGGCTCTAATGTCCTCTGCTTCAATGGTCATCAGGTCAATATTAGTGAGTGTTTTTTTGCCTCCTGTAAACAATCGATTAGCTTGGCGTAGACGAGCCCGATCCAGTGCATTTCTTACCGAGCGGGCATTGGCAAAAAATTCCTGGGCCATCCGCAACCGGATATATTCGATAAATGCTTTTTCTCCATCTGGACTAAAGCGGTAGTTTTGGGCCGCTAGCATCAACTTGGCTATTGCGACTAATTCATCGACGCCATAGTCAGGAAAATCAATATGATGCGCGATCCGTGATCGCATACCTGGGTTGCTTTGGAAAAATTTATCCATCCGATCTTTATAACCCGCCAAAATAACCACTAAGTCATCACGATTGTTTTCCATTGTTTGCAACAGAATTTCAATAGATTCGGCTCCATAATCGCGCTCATTCTCTGGTTTGTAGAGATAGTAGGCTTCATCGATAAATAATACCCCACCCATGGCCCGTTTAATCACTTCTTTGGTTTTCGGAGCGGTATGTCCGATGTACTGACCAACCAGATCATCTCGTGTTACCGAAACCAAATGTCCTTCCCGCACATAATCCAAGCGATGCAGAATTTCAGACATGCGCGATGCTACAGTCGTTTTGCCGGTACCAGGATTACCAGTAAAGCACATATGCAAGCTTGGAGCGCCCGCTGATAATCCGAGTCGCTTGCGGACGCGATCCACGAGTAACAATGCTGCAATCTCATGAATACGAGCCTTGACTGGTTTTAATCCGATCAATTCGCGGTCCAGTTTATCCAGTACTTCACGTATGTTGGATTCTCGAAATTCTGCATCTAAATCGACGGACTGTTCATCCGCTTTTAGAATTTTAGATTGCTCAGCCATGATAAGTCCTTTAGGCAAGATAATTAGATTCTGAGTATTTTCTTAAGTAACAAACGCAAATATAACTTGTTTTTTCAATCGACTTATGGAATTCAGCATCCAAATCAACCGAAAGATTTTCAGTAGTTCTGAGGTATTTAGATTCTCGTTTCATACTGCCTCCCCAATAAAAGTAATCGAACACGCGTTTATTTCTCTGTGCAATACGAAAGTATCATTATTCTCCCCCTCCCTTTACATGTTCAAAGTAAAGAGAGGGTTGAAACAATTTTAGTAACGTTCTCCTTCCGGTTTATCCGTTGCATAAGAATGGATGGAATATTGAATATTCCTACCTGCCGTTTCTCGACGAATCAGACCAAAACCAGGTTCTTTTTCAGGTCGATTGACAATGTAAGACATGGTCGGGCTTTCAAAACCACGTGTAGAGTTGAAAGCAGTTACCCGGATATAGTGATTGGGAAATGTTTTACGACAATTGTTGATTTCCATCAGTATCCCCGCAGGATCCTTCAAATCAAACATTGGATTACCGTACATTTCCCAGTAGGTATCGCGCGGGTGAGGGTCATCCGTGTACTCAATACCGATTGCCCATCCATTGTTCAACGCATATTTGATTTGCGCTGAGATTTGTTTATCCGTTAACGGCGGCAGAAAAGAAAACTGCCCTTGTGTGAGACGATTGCCTGGATTTGTCATCATGATATTTTCTCCTTTAACCCATTAAACACTGGCAGTGGCTGAAGGTACAAAATCTGCG
The DNA here is from genome assembly GCF_001007935.1 of Nitrosomonas communis. NCBI lineage: Bacteria > Pseudomonadati > Pseudomonadota > Betaproteobacteria > Nitrosomonadales > Nitrosomonadaceae > Nitrosomonas > Nitrosomonas communis. Next base: position 1,481,024 of record NZ_CP011451.1, on the reverse strand, counting down.
GTGTCGGTGGATTCATAGTTGAACGTGATATCCTTCCAAGTATCCAATGCCAATTTCAATGGCGTACACCATTTCGCTGCTTCGGCGAGAATTTCAGGTCCTTCTTTGACATAATCGCGGCCTTCATTACGCGCCATGATCATGGCTTCGAGTGCTACGCGGTTAGCGGTTGCGCCTGCTTGAATGCCTTGTGGATGCCCGATAGTACCGCCACCGAATTGCAACACCACGTCTTCACCCAAGTAATCGAGCAATTGGTGCATTTGGCCGGCATGAATCCCACCGGATGCCACTGGCATCACTTTTCTCAAGGATGCCCATTCTTGATCAAAGAACAGGCCATGTTCAAGATTTTTCTCGGTTCTGGTTTCACGCAAGGTATCGTAGAAACCTTTGATCATGAGTGGGTCTCCTTCCAGTTTTCCGACAACGGTTCCAGCATGAATATGGTCAACTCCGGCCATGCGCATCCACTTACAAATGACCCGGAAGTTCATGCCATGATTTTTTTGCCGGGAATAAGTCGAATTACCAGCACGATGCAAATGCAAGATCATATCGTTCTTGCGAGCCCATTTCGCCATCGATTGGATGGCCGTGTAACCAACCACCAAATCGATCATGATAATGGCCGAGCCCAGCGATTTGGCAAATTCAGCACGTTCGTACATGTCTTCCATGGTAGCTGCCGTGACATTGAGATAATGCCCTTTGACTTCACCTGTAGCGGCTGATGCTTTATTAACTGCCTCCATACAGAATAAGAAGCGATCGCGCCAGTGCATGAAAGGTTGCGAATTGATATTTTCATCGTCTTTCATGAAATCGAGGCCGCCTTTGAGTCCCTCGTAAACCACTCGACCATAGTTGCGACCGGATAACCCTAACTTCGGTTTGGTTGTGGCGCCGAGTAATGGTCGGCCAAATTTATCTAAGCGTTCACGTTCGACCACAATACCAGTTGCTGGTCCTTGGAATGTTTTGAGATAGGCAACCGGAATACGCATGTCCTCCAGCCGCAATGCTTTCACTGCTTTGAAGCCGAATACGTTACCGATGATGGAAGCGGTTAAATTTGCAATCGATCCTTCCTCGAACAGATCCAAGTCATAGGCGATATATGCAAAATATTGCTGTTCGGTTTTGGTACCTGGCCCAGTATTAGGAACTGGATCAACTTGATATGCTTTAGCGCGATATAACTCGCACGCTGTTAGACGGTCGGTCCAAACCACAGTCCAGGTTGCAGTTGAGGATTCGCCAGCGACGGCTGCGGCTGCTTCTTCCGGTTCCACACCCTCTTGTGGTGTGACACGAAACAACGCAATCACATCGGTGTCTTTGGGAATATAGTCCGGTTCCCAGTAGCCCATTTTTTTGTAGGGGATTACACCGGATTTATAACGTTCTTTTCCTTCTTTAATAGTTTCTGAAGCCATGGTTATCTCCAAGTAATTTAAATGAACCCGCGCGGTAGATTGCTAGAGTCAGGAGGATTTTTTACCTGCGGTTCAAAAAAAGTATACAATTACATAATCATAAATAATAATCAATTATTTTGATAGTATCGATAGACAATAATCTATTGAAATATGAAAAGGAGAATTCAAATTCCATGCGCCACAGCACCTTTCGACAATTGGAGGTTTTTGAAGCTATTGCACGCTTGAATAGCTTCACTCGTGCGGCTGAAGAATTATTCTTGACGCAACCGACTGTGTCGATGCAAATCAAAAAGCTGACTGATGATATTGGCTTACCGCTGTTTGAGCAGATAGGTAAAAAAATTTATCTGACCGATGCGGGAAAAGAGCTGTATGAGACTTGCCAGAGTATTTTTGAGCATTTTTCCCGGTTCGAGATGATTGTGTCGGACATGAAAGGCCTTAAATCCGGGAAATTGCGGCTTGCGGTTGTAACGACCGCCAAATATTTCACACCGCGATTATTAGGCATGTTTTGCCAGAATTACCCTGGCATTGATGTAGCGTTAAAAGTGACCAACCGCGAGCGCGTTCTGGAACGATTAACCAACAATCAGGATGATCTTTACATCCTGGGTCAAGTTCCGGAAGGGATTGATGCCGTGGCAGAGGTTTTCTTAGATAATCCGCTAGTCGTGCTAGCGGCTGCGGATCATCCGCTAGTCAATCACAAGAACATCAGTATCGATCGCATTTGTGATGAGCCTTTCATAATGCGCGAGCCTGGTTCGGGAACACGCATGGCGACTGAACGTTTTTTTTCGGAACACAATAAAAAACTAAAGGTTCGCATTGAATTGGGTAGCAATGAAGCCATCAAGCAAGCGCTTGTCGGACATTTGGGAATCGCGGTATTATCCAGCCATACCCTGGCATTGGATGCGCCGATGGGGCAGCTCGCAGTATTAGATGTCGAAGGTTTTCCAATTGAACGGCATTGGTATTTTGCATATCCATCTGGCAAGCAATTATCGATTGTGGCGCAAACTTTCCTGGACTATTTGCGCCAGGCACATCATTCTCTGGAAGACTTATCCTGCCGCCATGCCATCACAGGCCATTATCCGCTGGTAATAAATGGGAGCGGTATAAAATCCAGTGGATAACATCGTTTTTTCCAGAAATTACTCAATCATACATTTATAAGAACTTTACAATGACTCAACATATTGCCTGGTTCGATTAGTTGAGCATACAGGATGTCGGTCTAGTGGGTAGTAAAAAACGCCTCCGCTGGGAGAGATGATCAGTCATCTGACACAGGCAGGTGTAAATGTGCTGATGGGCTTTTGCGGCCTTGTGGTCACTAACCTGACCGGGTGTGAGCAGCATGACGCAAGGTTGCCCCTTGCCGTCGGCCACGAGGTGGATTTTTGTTGTCCGTCCACCTTTGTTGCGACCAAAAGCATGAACGCAGCCCCCTTTTCCGCCGCCGGAACAACGGAGATTCTTGATAAAGATACTGTCGATCATCAGCCGATTAGGCTGCCCCTCCGCTTGATCCAATGCCGAGAAGATCTTCTCCCAGATATCGCGCTGTGCCCATCTGTTTCCATAGCGAGCAAAATTAACTTTCTCATTTACTCAATGAACATCAAAGACTGATAGACGCCTGACGGTGTGTCTAAACTCACCTAACTTTCTCGCCTAGTGGTATCAACTGCTGCATGTTTCCATGTCAATCAGGCAGGACTCTAATTGGCAAAGCAACTTGCTATCTTGCCGCGGCGTAAATCGCTTACGCGATGCAATTTAGGGTAGTGAGTGTCCATTCCATTATTTTTACACCGCTATTTATAGGAAAAAATGAGCAAGACAGCAGTTCACCTTATTTATTGCGTTCCGCCATTCCCAAGGTGGAACTTGTTGAGCTTCCGGTAGACCCCATAATCCCTCTTTATTCTGCCTAGACTGTTTTTCCAAAGCGTAGAGCTTTTGATCTGTAGAATATTTTCGATATACCCAGGCGGCGCCGATTCTTACCATTTCTGCGTTCACATCGATGTCGGCTGCATAGACGCGTCCAACTGTACGACCATAGCGATCTGTATCCTACACTTTGATACTTACCGTTTTTCCAAAGACAAGTCGCGATAATTCCTGCTTGGCACGCGATCCATAAGGCTGGGCTGATTCTGGAGTATCGATCTCTGCGAGCCTCACTTTGATTTGCTGCTTGCGATCATCCAGGATCGTGAGTGTGTCTCCATCGGAGATAGCTACGACTCGCCCGATATGTTCCTGAAACGCCGCAAATAACGGCAGGAACGCGAGGTAGAGTAATACCAGGAATAGAACTCTTTTATAATTTATAAGGCTCACTAAATCTTCCTATTAAAGCGTGAGTTCAGGATAAGGAAAGCATCAAAGGGAATCTTAACTCTCCATGATAAATTAATTGTGGAGAAGAGATACACCATTATTCTTGAGAAGAAATCTTCGAATAATATCAGGTTCCCTCAGCTCTTCTAACCGAGTCAAATGATGCTTATGTCGACTCACGTTATTATTAAAAAAGGCGTTACATTTCCTATACACGATCGCTGGTTCACGTTGCCCTAATGGGTAGGACATAAAACACCTGACCGCTCTTTGCATGAATTACAGCATTACGCGGCTATGTAGATTAATCATGGATCGCCACGCTAGCTGCCTCCATACACAGCGAATAAAACTCATGCAGGAATACTGCAAAGTCCGACAATCCATCATTTTACTAAACTTCCTATTCTTGTTTTATACGCAATTTCTTTAGATCAAATTAAGTTCATTGCTTATTTTATTTTTCATTAATAACGCATATCTTTTGTTCTAGTTATCTTCACGCTGCACGATGTTCTCCAGCAAATGCACATGCAGTATCACTCCTAATTCCTTGGCCAGCTTAGACATCGCGGTGAGATCGGCTTGAAGTGTTTCCGATAGATGGGATGCGACTTGAAAAGTAGCTCTGGGGTTGGGATCAATCAGTGTCTGCTTGACGAGCTTGATATCCGCGATGCTGGCAGGATCAGCATTGCCAAGATGCGCGAACACGAAGCGCAGTCCAGAGTCACCGAGGGCGCGAATATTCCCCCGCACGAACTGGGGTGTGAAGGCATGCGACCAGTCGACCGTGGTGGTGACCCCGGTGTTGATCAGGTCCAGAGCGCTGAGCCGAACGCCCGCGTAAGCCTCGGTTTCAGTGAGCGCAATGTCAGGATTAAATAGTGGGAATACACAAGTATTCAGCCAACAATCGTCGGGATCAGGTGGTCTGCAATTCATTCTCCTATTAGTTGGGCCATTGGATCAGCAACCGGACGAGGTAAGTGCGCGGGCGAATACCCAGATTCAGATTGGCGTTGCATTGAAATATAGTCTGTACGCTTCATATCGTCTTGCGTAGCACGCGCTCATTTAAGACTGTGCCGGTGTCGATTTGTTCGCTAGCGCACAGTCGAAGCAGGGGCAATGGACTATACTGGCACTCAAGATGATTTTCAAACATGCCTTACCAGGTACCCGCACCTTAGGAGACGAGATGAACGCAGAGCAGAGGACTTATAAGGGATACAGCATTCTTATCAATACTGAGAAAGACGATACCCTTGGTCTGTGGAACGGCCGTTACAGGATCCTTGATAAAGATGGAAAGGTTGTATATGAGAGTTTTGTTCCGCCCCTGGACGAAGAAAGCAAGGCACAGGAGGCTGCAAACATAGAAGCCCGTGCATGGGTTGATGGCGATATTGATAAGCTTTCCGGCACCGTCTAGTAGCCATGCGTGAAGTGGTTCCCACTAACTGGACAACCGGGGGTAGATATACCCAGGTGTGGGGGCGCCAGGAAAAAATGTCACAACTTGGATGGCACGAAGCTTGCTTAGAATTGGACGAGCTATTGACAAGCTTCACGTGACAGAGTGATAGGTTGACTTGTGCAGATAAAAATCTACGCGACGGTAGAAAGCAAAAAATCTAGCCAAGCACTAAATCATGGTGAAGGGCAGAATACCGGCCATGCAGCCAATCACAACAGGTGCTCTACCTATCCGTCTACCTTATCTGCCGATCTAATGCATAATGTCTTGCAATTTAATTTTATCGTTTGAGTGCCTCGATAGCTGCAGCTCTACCTTCCAGCTCGGGCGCTTCCTGTTCCCTGCCATTTTCTCTATAGAGCGCCGCTATATTCCTAAGAATCCTGGCAACATAGGGATGATCCGGACTGAGGTATGCTGAGTTTTATGGAGTCCAAAGTTTCATAAAATATAGACTTGAAATGGAGGACAAAAATGGAACAATTACCCCGAACACGATATAGCCAGGAGTTTCGCGAGCAATCGGTCAAGTTATTTAAAGAAAGTGGATTAACGCTGGTTGAAGCAGCAAAATGACTATCTTTACCTAAGGGAACGGTAAAGAACTGGGTTTATGCGGACCGGCAAGGTGAACTCACAGCTGTAGGTAAAAAGCAGAGCTCACTGACTGAGCTTGAATTAGAGTTATCCAGGATTAAACGTCAATTATCAGAAGTCTAGATGGAGAGAGATTTCATAAAAAAGTGTGCGGCCTATTTCGCGAAGGAGTCGCGGTGAGATACGGCATGATTGATACATGATACACTGCGACAGCAATATCCCGTTGCACTTATGTGCCGTGTACTTGATGTTTCAGAGAGTGGTTTTCATGCCTGGAATATTCGCCCACCTTGTGAGCGTGAGCAAAAAATGCACGGCTGGTAATAGAAATATTGGCAGCACACCAACGCACCCGAGAGAGCTACGGTGTGAAACGCTTGCATAGTGAGCTGGTAGATCAGGGTGTACAGATTACAGCATACCGTGTGAGAGTGCTTCGCAAGAAGCTGAATTTGCGTTGTAAGCAAAAGCGGAAATTCAAGGTAACAACTGATTCTAAACATCATTTACCGTTCGCTCCCAATATTTTAAAACGAGAGTTTGCTGTTAGCGCACCTGGCAAAGCGTGGGTCAGCGATATCACCTATCTTCCTACAGACGAAGGCTGGCTGTACCTGGCTGGTATAAAAGATCTATTTAATAGCGAATTAATAGGCTATGCCATGAATGAGAGGATGACGACGGAGCTGGTTATACAGGCTTTGTTTCGCGCAACTGATAGAAAACTGCCAGAAAGTGGGTTAATTCTTCACTCGGATCGTGGTAGCCAATATTGTGCGCACGATTACCAGGACATATTGAAACAATTGGGTATAGTCTCTTCCATGAGTGGCAAAGGCGATTGCTGGGATAATGCTCCTATGGAAAGCTTCTGGGGAACTCTTAAAAACGAATTGGTACATCATCGAAAATTCAAAACACGACTGCAAGCAAAACAGGAGATTACCGAATATATTGAGATCTTTTATAACCGGCAGCGCAAGCAGGAAAAATTAGGCTACCTATCACCAGCAGAATTTACACAGCAATACTATGCAAATCTACTCGCTGCTTAATTATATGGACTCCATATTTGACAACACACCTCAGCTTCACCGCTATCGGATTTGGTGGGGTCATAATTCGCGTTATATCCATACCCTCCCGTTCCATCTGCCACCGACTCTGGGATATAGCCTGAAGCTTCTAAAAATTTACGAAACTGTCCGACGGTCACTTCAAACTGACCAAGGTAGAAAGGTTGAGTGATGCGCACTTGATGCACTGGTGCTTCGTCCCCAAGTTCCTGCACACGGCGGCGCTCGTACTGCGGATAGTCCTTTGACAACACATCCGGTGATTCATCGCTGCCCATCAAAAATTCACCGCCGGCACCAGCACAAACTTCATCCCCAGAGAATTCTCAACTGCTGCAGACGGCGAGCCTTGCTCATCAGCAAAGATTGAGGCAGAGGTCGTTAAAGTAAGAACACAAACCAGTGCTGCAGCCAGTAGGTGTCGCACAAGTCATCTCCATTAATGTAAGGATAATGTAAGTTTCATTGTATCTGGAGTAAAAAAAATATTGTTGGCTTGTTGGTCAAAAGTTTGATGAAACTTATGATGAGTGGGCATCTCAGAGAGCCAAGTGATTTGGGCGTAGCCAGGCAATAAGATTGCCATGAGTGTACACTTTATAAATGCCACGGTTTCCTCTGCCTACCAATGCTGAAAATAAACCGCTTGATTCGTCCACGCGTAACTAATTGATTTTTATTGTTAAAAAAAATATAAGGCTGTGGACTTCATCTTCAAATGACGGGTAGGGTAGAAGAGAATAATGACGCAAAGAGAGAAAAAGTAAGTGAATTTGTGAGATTCCTAGAAACCTCGAAGTCCACAAGAATCCGCAAGTTTGCCCAAACTCTCGCCCGTTTATGTGAACATCATGGACAACGCGACCTTACACCAACGGTAAGATATCCAAACCGCCATCGTCAATGACGGGCATACGCTTGAATATTTGCCGTCTTATTCTCCAGATTTCAATGCCATCAAACTAAAATGGGCCCAGGCCAAAGCCATCAGAAAAAGAGAAGGTTGTTCCGTCGAGCAGCTCTTTGCTGCTTATGAAATCTAAATCATTTTATACGGGATCTGCTATATTATGCTCGTCGTCTATCTACATTGTAGAGGTGATACACTCAACATAGATGCTAAGTTTCTCAGCCCCGCTTCCAGTAGCGTAGGTCTCGGCACTTTACAATAAAAGCCTGTACAGACGCTTCATCGTTCAAGGGATGGCAGCCATTATCGAGCATATCCTCTATATTCGCTTTGTTCAGCAAAGGTTGAGCTGCGTCCACATAGCCAATAAATTTATTGTGATTGAAAGCATCACTGACAAATCTAACTGCTGCATAATTGCTCACCAGCATATTGACTGTTTCAGCACCAGGGAGGATAACTATAGCATCAAACAGTACAGAAGGTCCGCCATCTATTTTTTCATCAATTTTGATTATTGCGCCGTCGCTTCCCTTCAATTCACCAGCATGTGGAGCAATCACTTCATAAATAGCTCCTTCTTCTTGCAGTGCAGCTTCAAGATACTTCAGCACAGCGGCATTTCCATCTTCGCTCATAAGGACGCCTATCTTGCGACCTTTGAAACTCTGCGGGCCATTTTTAAGAATGCTGAGCTTGTCCGAAGGGGGCAGATCATAACGGGTGGGTAGAGCGGCTTCCGCCGGATGAGGTAGTCCCTCAATTGCCAGCATTTCTGCAACCTTACTGGCGAGCTCCTGGTCAATGTTGAGCAGGTGGGAGACTATTCTCTCTCGAATACGGGGTGTTTTCACCTTGCTTAGCTCAAACGCAAGCGCGTCGGCGATGTGTTGCTGTTCAATAGGTGTTTGGCTGATATAAAATTGCCGGGCTTGGCTATAGTGATCTGCAAAGCTTTCGGAACGCACGCGCTGTTTCTCTCCGCCCACCTCTTGCGGATAACTGATAAAGCCTTTTTCAGGACACTCGCGCGGACCACCATCACCCCAGCTATTGGGCTCATAATTAACACGTCCTTTTGGATTATATATAGCCATGTGTCCATCCTGTTGGAAGTGATGCACAGGGCATTTAGGCGCGTTGATGGGAATATGAGTAAAATTCGGGCTACCTAGACGTTTGAGCTGCGTATCCAGGTAGGAAAAATTCCGGCCTTGCAGTAATGGATCTTCAGAGTGATCGATACCTCGTACTATGTTCTGGGTACAAAAGGCAACCTGCTCAGTTTCTGCAAAAAAATTGTCTACCACCCGGTTAAGTACCAAACGGCCGACAACGCGTATCGGGATCTGTTCTTCCGGAATAATTTTGGTCGCATCCAACACGTCAAATTCAAACTGTTCGGCAAATTCATCATCGAATATCTGTAATCCCAGTTCCCACTCAGGAAAATCACCTTCAATAATCGCATTCCACAGATCGCGACGGTGGAAATCCGGATCAGCCCCGTTCACCTTGACGGCTTCATCCCATAACACCGATTGCAGGCCCAGTTTAGGCTTCCAGTGAAATTTGACGAAGACTGCTTTCCCCTCCTTATTGACCATGCGAAAACTGTGAACCCCGAAACCTTCCATAAAGCGGAAAGAACGCGGAATAGCCCTGTCGGACATCACCCACATAATCATGTGCATGCTTTCCGGAGTGAGGGAAATGAAATCCCAGAAATTATCGTGAGCTGACTGGGCTTGGGGAAACCCCCTGTCAGGCTCCTCCTTCACCGAGTGGACCATATCTGGAAATTTGATCGCATCCTGGATAAAGAAAACCGGTATATTATTTCCAACAATATCCCAGTTACCTTCTTCTGTATAAAGTTTGACAGCAAAACCGCGGACATCACGAGCGAGATCAGGAGAACCCTTGCTTCCTACTACTGTTGAGAAGCGTACAAAAGCAGGCGTGATTTCTCCTTTGCGTTGAAAAATATCTGCACAGGTAATGTCAGCTAGTGAGTCATAGGTTTCAAAGTAACCGTGAACACCAAAACCACGAGCATGAACTACCCGCTCTGGAATACGTTCATGATCAAAGTGAAATAATTTCTCTCGCAGGGCATGATCTTCCAACAAGGTAGGCCCCCGGGCCCCTGCTTTGAGGGAATTCTGGTCATCTGCAATAGGACTTCCTTGCTGCGTAGTAAGAACTTTTATTTCTCCCGCTGCTTGTTGGTGCACTTCGCCACCCTTACCTCTAGCTGCTTTTTGATCGGACTCGTCAGACATAGCGCCTCCTTTATTTTGCAAATACTCAATATAATGAATGCAGAAAAGCCAAGATAGTCCGGAACAAACATACTTAAGAATGGCCAAGGATGCTTCCCAATAGAGTCTGGGGTATAACTTAACTTACTTAAGGAAAATAATAGCTCTTCTGAATCCTAAACTTGTCTTGATTCCTGCTGATTTCGCTTATGGCGAAGGAAATACAGAATAAGTCAATAATCTATAGAACTTTGGTTCAATGAACTTTAGGAGCCGCTGGATTTATCTCCTGTTGGGCCACCGTATGAATCTTCTACGGTGCCAGTGGATGAGTCTGGCGTGCTATCAAATGTGCCGCTAGATCGTCGCTGGGAATTACCTTGTTCTGAAGTGCTCCCGGCAGCGGACCCTATTGCATCTCTTTGTCCCAATGTCTTCCTGAGTTGTTCAGTACCTGCAGCATGATTTGTGCCCGTAATACCAAAAATAATTACACTGAAGATTGTTGCGATTCGCTTTCTATTCAATGCAGAATAATGTCTCAAAATATCCCCTTGAGGCAATCTAGCAAGATTGCTTAACTTAATTCATCAGTTTATATATATTACTCTGCGACTTCCTAGTCTTTCTGTACGTTTGCCAACATAAGAAAGGATAGTGAGGAGATAAAGTTACAAATATTTTAGATCACTTGACTTTAAGAAATAATTCACACCCCGATTTCCTCTTTTTTAAGTAGTTTATAAGTCAGCCTAGTCCGCATCAATGCATAATAAAAATACAAGTTATTGAAATATAACAACATATAATTGATCAATTTTTAAGCAAAGCAGTAAATATGATTACAGTTAAATATCTTAGCTGCAATATTTACCAATTATCCACAAACTTATCCACAGAAATTGTGCACAACTACTGCTACAGCTTAAATAAAGGGAATTTGAAGTCGCAGCTTTAGCTGCATCAGATCATAAAGTAGCTCTTGATATTCTTATGCTGGTTTAAGAGCTAGTACTTTATCGGGTCGAATCGATAAAATAGTGAGAGGTAACCCTGACCACCAAAACTTTTCTCAAATAAAGAGCATGCCAGCACTGGCAGGGAATCAAAGTTATCCACGCTGCACGCCATTATTTTTACTCCATGTAATCTTCCTTAGTTATCAATGACCAAGTGCAGTTTATATCTCTTAGATCTAATGCATTATTTTATATTTGAGAAAAAAGAAAATATGGCTAAACTTGAGCAGTATCTCTATTTGGTAAATAATTAATGGACGCAGCCATGATGAGGTCTTCCTACCCACCTTTGAGCTGACAGCAGAGCAATTACTACAGGAAGTGAAGGGTTTTTAGTATGAAAAAATATTGTCTTTCTTTCTCTCTATATGCGCATTTGAAAAAAAGTGGTTCCGACTACCCAATTGTTTGAACACCGGCCCTAAACACAGCGCACCTTGCGTTCATTATGAACATAAAACCCACTTCACCTCGTCCTGCTCATAAGGAGACGATACCTTCATCTGAGTCTGACGCTTTCGGTCGACCTGAGAGAGGGTATAAGCGCAAGTTATTCACGGTCATCTTTGAAGCGGACACGCCGGCAGGCAAAGCGTTTGACGTGGTGCTATTGCTTGCAATTATCGCGAGTGTTCTAGTAGTGATACTCGGCAGTGTGCAGAGCCTTGGGGAGCACTACCAAAAGCTCTTCATTGTGCTCGAATGGATTCACATTCCTATTTACCATCGAATATGTTGCACGGTTATCGTGCGTGGAGCGGCCAGGACGCTATGCGCGGAGCTTTTTTGGCATTATCGATCTGATCTCGATTCTGCCGACGTATCTCGCCCTCTTCTTCCCAAAGTTTCATGTGCTGATAGATATCCGCTTGTTGCGCATGCTGCGGATATTTAGGATCCTCAAGCTCACGGCCTACATTTATGAGTACAACGCGCTCGGCGCTGCGCTTGCTGCAAGCAGGCGTAAGATTTTAGTATGGGTCTTAGGAAGTTAAGCACTTATTAAGGTGTGTTAACTTACTGAGATGAATGGTAAAAATAGATACTACTTTTGTTCTCGAATTAGAGAAGCGAAATTCAGGCAACTTATTCGGTGCTTTTCTCTGGATTTCACTGCTACGAGCACAGCGAAATTGACCGGTATCTCTATTCGATCCGTTAATAGCATTTACCTTAAAATACGGCAGCGAATTGCCTGTTGTTGTGAGCTTGAATCGCCTCTGCAAGGTTCTGTAGAGGTTGACGAGTCTTATTTTGGTGCACAGAGAGTCAGGGGCAAGAGAGGTCGAGGTGCTTACGGCAAAACGATCGTTTTCGGGGTTCTCAAACGCCAGGGTAAAGTGTATACGGAGATTGTTCCGGATTGTTCTAAAGCAACGTTGCAAGCCATTATCCGTGGACATGTAGCGCCAGATACCGTGATCCATCCAATAGAATGGATGGCGTGGTTATGATGGATTGTCGATATCGGCTTTGATAAGCATTTGAGGGTTCATCACGGGGATAATAAGTTTGTCAATGGCGAACGCCATATTAACGGTATCGAATTTTTCTGGAGTTTCGCAAAAAGACGTTTGGCAAAATTCAATGGCGTGCCTGAGCATACTTTTTATCTTCACCTGAAAGAAACCGAATTTCGTTTTAATCATCGACATGATAATCTCTATCTTCAAATTCTTAAATTATTACGTCTAAACCCGCTTTAACTTCCTAAGACCCAAATATAAATAGCACGAGTAATAACCTGCAATACTGGCAAGAACATCAACTCAAACTGAGGGGTGCTAATATATATGCTATATACCGCCTACGTGCCGTTGTAGTCACAGGCAAATTGTTTCCGCTGTGCACCGTTTAACTGCTCTCTCTGTGAACGCCTATGCAATGCTCGCTCTTAAAATTGAAGATATTCACAACCAAGATGTCAGCGCCGCTACTCGCTTCCCCTGCCTGATTTGTTGCGGCGTTACTACAGTTGTACTGGCCGATATTAGCGCTTTTCTCCCAGCTTGCGCCGTTCACAACCATGCACTTGCTGCTCTTCACGCTGATAATGATGCCAAGCAACATAAAACAGACGCCCACTGGGAAAACGTACGGATCATAAACCCACCTCGTTGTATAGTAAAAATATTATGTTTAACATCTTAGATTGAGCTAGAAGCTTAATTTCAGTCTTAATCTAAATTAGTTCAAAAGATATATTTGTTTGGTGAATGTTAAAATAAGTGGAGACCTTAATTTAATCTAAAGAAAACCCATAAAAAAATAGGAAGTTTTATTTAATAACATGAGTTCGGCATAAGAAAAGGGGTAAAAGAAGCTTTGATTCTTTATGATGAAGCGGTTTAGAAAAAAAATTCATCATGAGAGGAGTCAGGTTCCAATAGGTATGATAACGATTTTTTTTACAAGTGACAGGTTCTATAAAGAGTTTGAGCCATAGTAGGAGCAGTGCTTATTAGGGTCGTCGCTGAAACGGCGCCGGCGGCAACGAGCGCTGTGTCTAAGTAAAGTCATGACCATCATGGTGGGGTTCCATCTATCCGCTTATCGGACAATTGAGCACTATTACCTGAATTACGTGTTGAGGTACCAGCGGTGCTATTTTTCAGGATTTGGTGAGCTATCACCGCTTTGTTGAGTTGCTGCAAGGTAGCCTGGCGCCTTTGTGTTGTTTTCTGACCAGCCGATTTGGACAATGCAGTGGGATCAGCTTCATTGATTCGACCAGGATCAGTGTGTGCCTCAATCACCGCATTGGGTCGCATCAAGTAATGGCAGAGTTTGCTGCTCGGGAAAAGACCAGTGTGGATTGGTTTTATGGGTTCAAGCTGCACCTGGTCACTAATGACCAGGGGAATTGCTGGGAGTCAAAATCACGGCGGGCAATGTGGATGACCGTGACCCGGTACCAGAGTTGACGCGCTCTTTATTTGGCAAACTCTTTGGTGACCGGGGCTACATTTCGCAATCGCTCTTTGATCAACTCTAGGAGCAAGGCGTGCAGCTTGTTACTAAGGTACGCAACAACATGAAAAACAAGCTATTGCCGCTGTTTGACAAGCTCTTGTTACGTAAACGCTCAATTATTGAGACCGTCAATGATCAATTGAAAAATATCTCGCAAATCGAGCATTCCCGTCATCGCAGCCCATTTAACTTCTTTGTTAATCTGATAGCCGGGCTGGTGGCTTACACCATTCGTGAGAAGAATCCCTCGCTTAATATCAGACTCCCTCAGGCTCTTCCAGTGATGTGGTTCCCTGTAACTGGACAACCTGAAAGAAAGTTCAGCTCTGATATGTATAGTTAAACAGGTTCAGGCAACCCGATCAATTCTTGGATCACTATAGTAGATTTCATCAGGCGTAAGACGGTCAAGGCTTTGATGAAATCGTTCTTGATTGTACCATTCAAACCATGTGGATAAATTCTGCTTTATCTCCTTCAGATTATTGAATTCTCTGGTATATAAAAGCTCATACTTAACTGTCCGCCAAAGTCGTTCAACAAAAATGTTGTCATAGTAGCACCCCCTTGCCATCCATGCTGATCTGAATATGATGATCTTTTAGTATGGAGGTAAATGCTTCGCTGGTAAACTGTACGCCCTGGTCGGTATTCATGATCTGTGGACAGCCATAATCCTGGATGGCTGCCTCCAGCGCCTGAGTACAAAAGTCAGTATCCAAGGTATTGGACAAGCGCCAGCTCAACACCTTACGCGAATGCCAGTCGATGATGGCAACCAGATAGCCAAAGCCTTTCTCCATGGGGACATAGGTTATGTCGGCAGCCCAAACCTGATTGGGTTTATTAATGACAAGTTCTCTAAGCAGATAAGGATAGACCTTATGCTGTTTGCTTGAGATGCTGGTCCTGGGTTTTGGAGCTATGCTGACAATACCGAGTGTCTTCATTAAGGAAGAGGCTTTCTTGCGCCCTAACATGATTCCCTGGCGCTGAAACCAGGTAGCATAACTGCGTGAGCCATATTGTGGCGTCTTTAAGTACTGTTCATCCATCATGCGCAGCAGAACCAGATCAGCATTACTGATTGGTTGCGGTTGATAATAATAAGTTGAGCGCGCCAGATCCAGCAGCTGACATTGACGAGTTTGACTAAGTTTGCCATGGGGCTCAATCATCTCTTTGCGTTCTACAAGACTTAATGATTGAGCTTTCTTGCTAAAAAATCGCGTTCTACCGCCAATTGACCAATAACCCGGTGCAGGTCATCTGTTGTAGGCTGCTCCTTATTGGCGGCAGTATTATTTTTACAAAACAGCTCGGCAGCTTGCTCAATGAGTTGCCGTTTCCAGCTATTGATCTGCGTGGGATGTACATTATAACGCGCTGCTAATTGGGGGACAGTTTCATCACCACGTATCGCTGCCAGCGCTAGTTTTGCTTTGAATTCGCTCGAATATTGTATGCGCTTTTTACTCATTGTTATTAAGCTCCTTTTTAATTCTGCCAGAGCTTAACAACCTGTACAGTTTTTGGGTACCACTTCAGTATCCGGTGGCGATCTGCCCATTCAGACACAGTGAGCAGTGGATCGGGTGTCAATCCCTCGCGCCAGGCACGCTCAATTTCTTCTGCACCTTCGTAATTCTCAATTTGCATCAGTCTACCCTGGGACGCAGTTCACCCAATTCCTGCAGATGCTCACGCACCGCGGCTTCCAACGCGACGTGCATCACATGCGGGTCGACATCGAGTTTGGCTGCTAACTGCGCCGAGATGCGCGCGGGCCAATTGAGCCAAGCATCGCGTTCCGTTCTGGCCAGCTTGAACACATGCGCGATCGCTTGTGGCCGGTCGACGAGTTCACCCTTGAGTTGTGCTAGCCGTACTTTGTTAGTTTGCGCCTTGACGACTTCGTTGACCGTACGCGCCTGTAAAAGTGACGTGCCATTGGAAGATGTCGCAGAAGAAATCGATTCTGCAGCTGTGTGGTTTTGCATGGTGCTTTTCTTGTGCGGGAAGGCTGTGTTCTGCTCCCAATCCCGATCTGCTCGTTCAGGATCGATGGTGCCATCCGTTTCTTGCGTAATCCGCCCAGCTTCGATTGCCTTGATCACGGCAACATGGGAGACACCGCGATGACGTGCGTACGCGCGAATCGATAATCCCATGATTTGGATCAATCATTTCGTTGAATAAAGTGCATGTTCTGCTTGTCTTTTTGCTCAAAGGAAGCGTTCATGTCATCGTCATCAACAAACAACAGGAGAAGAAAAATGAGCTACACCACCCATGGTTTTACGGTCGACGAAATCGGTTTCATCCAGACTGCGCTGACCAAGGTGCTCGCCGCAGCGGCACGCGGTGAATTGGATCTGAATCGCTTGGCGCGCGAATAATTGGCCTCACGCGGCTTGGATCAAAACGGCGTCTGGGTTGGGTTCGAGCAGGCTGCAAAAATTCATAATGTTTAAGGAGTCAAGCATGGACCAACTCGATAACATCTTGACCCTGATCGCCCAAAAGCACCTGGACATCGAAACCTTGGAGACACGCAACCGAGACGCACTTGATTTCCATTATCTACCGGTGTGGTACATCAAGGCGGCTCTTCTGGCAGCTTTTGAAGCGGGGCAAGCGACAAACACCCATCCCAAACAACCTTAATCAGGAGATCCTCATGACCATGCAACTGAGTCCAACACAGCAACAAATCCTCAGCCACGCTGCAGAATGCGCCGACGGCAAACTGATCTGGTTTCCAGAAAACATCAAGGGCGGAGCCAGAACAAAAGTGATCGAAAGTCTCTCCAAGCGGGCGTTGATCACTATCGATAAAACTGACTGGTTTGTTTCAGAACAAGGCTATGCAGCCTTGGGATTACCGCATCAAGAGACGATTTCCTCTGCAGCACCCGATTCGGTTAAAGAAGTACAGGCGGCACATACTCAAAAACCTCGTGCGCGAGACAATAGCAAACAGGCACAGGTGATTGCCATGCTCAAGCGTCCTGAAGGCGCGACCATCGATCAGCTTTGTGAAATCACGGGATGGCAATCGCAT
Source organism: Nitrosomonas communis (assembly GCF_001007935.1). NCBI lineage: Bacteria > Pseudomonadati > Pseudomonadota > Betaproteobacteria > Nitrosomonadales > Nitrosomonadaceae > Nitrosomonas > Nitrosomonas communis. Next base: position 1,463,832 of record NZ_CP011451.1, on the reverse strand, counting down.
ACCGTGCGAGGAGCTCTAGCTGGGGCACTCAAGAAGAAGCTCGGCCTGACCATCACCTCGGACAAGTTACCGGGCGATGAGAGGGTCTACCGGATTGGTTCTTGAAATTTGTAGAGACGCTCCCATATAAAGCCCTGCGCCATGTGGCGTTTCTTTTAGAGGAATTCATATGATTGGACAAATCACAGGTCAGCGACTACAACTGGCGAAAATGTATATCGCTAACTACGCGTTAGCACTTGAGGAACAAGCGGGTGCACTGAATCTTGAACACTTGATTCGACAACTAAATGCTGAGTTTAAGTTGGTAGATGCAAGCCAAGAATCGGCTCTCATTCAGGATATTGGCTATTTCTACCAAGCGATCAAGAACCAGCAAATTTCAGCAATTGATCGTGGAGGCTATTGGAAATTTAAAGCGATGTCTCTGCTAGAAGCTAAGAACGAGTTGGTCAAGGAACTGAATGCACTGCGAGCTGCCTGATCTAGTTCGCAAAGCTGAATAACAAGCCATCCGGTCCACGGGTGGCTTGCTTTCCTATCCAGTCCTGCCTGTTAATGATGGACAATCACATTCACATACTCCAGGTCGAGTTCTATCAGAAGAGCGGCATTTGCCGATCTCTGTTTATCCTTATTTAAATCAAATTTATTTCTTTTTCTTTTTCTTCGTTGTAGCTACTTCTTTCTTGAAAATGGTTCCCGCTGTGAATTTTGGCACTGTGCTGGCAGCGATTTTCAATGCTTCACCTGTCTGCGGATGCCGGCCGGTGCGCGCTGCGCGCTTGGTCGATTTGAATGTGCCAAATCCTGGCAGGACAACGGTGTCACCCTTGGCCACCGTTGCGACTACGCTGTCGATCATGGCATTCAATGCCTTGGCTGCGGTGGCTTTGGATATCTCTGCCTGGGCGGCGATTTGGTCAATCAGTTCTGACTTGAACATGCTTAAAATGCTCCTGTGAGTTGAGAAGCCCGCAGTATAACCGGGTAAGCCTCATTGTCAGCAGGAAAACCGATAAGGAAACACAAAGGTACTTTATGGAACCAATTGGACTATAATGGGCTTTTAACGGGAGATTGCCATGTCTGTCAATGTAAAGTTATCCGAGAATCTGGTTGCCCAAGCCAAGCGTTATGCGCAAATTCAGCATCGCTCGGTGCCCAAGCAAATCGAATACTGGTCGCAGATCGGCAAAATCGCCGAGGAAAACCCCGATTTGCCATTTAGCATGATCCGCGACATCTTGCTCGCGGATCAAGAGGAGCCTGTCGGCGAATATCAGTTCGACTGATGCGCCTGCTTGTCACACCTTCGTTCGAGCGCGCGGTAAAAAAGCTGCATCCCCAACAGAAATCAGAGCTGGATGTAGCAGTACGCACCATCGCTAACCATCCTGAGTGTGGTGAAGCCAAGGTGGGAGATCTGCAAGGCATTCGCGTCTACAAATTCCGTTTAGCAAATCAGTTGTGCATGTTGGCTTACCGTATTCTCGATGAGAACAGTCTGAAGCTGCTGACCTTTGGTCCTCACGAGAATTTTTATCGTGATCTCAAACGGCAGGAGAAGTAATCTTTTGGACTAATAACCCTTCTCGCTCAGAGGCCACTTCAGTAAAAGTTTGCTCGCGTCCAGCCAGCATGGCCTGTTTGCCGGTAAACGACTCCCAGCGGCGCACAATCACATCGACATACTTCGGATCAAGTTCCATTAGCCGAGCTTGACGTCCTGACTTCTCAGCGGCGATCAGGGTGCTTCCTGAACCGCCGAAACAATCCAGTACCAACTCGCCGGGACGTGAGGAGTTACGGATGGCACGCTCTACCAGTTCCACCGGCTTCATCGTCGGGTGCAGATCATTCTTGGTCGGCTTGTTGAAAAACCAGACATCCCCCTGGTCGCGATCACCACACCAGTAGTGCGATGCTCCTTCGCGCCAACCATAAAGTATGGGTTCATATTGCCGCTGGTAATCGGCCCGCCCGAGCGTAAAGGTGTTCTTCGCCCAGATGATGAAGGTGGACCACTTGCCACCGGCCGCACGGAAAGCAGCTTGCAAAGCATCCAGCTCGCTTGAGCTCATAGCGATATAGATCGCACCCTCGCATCGCGCCAGCGCCGGCTTCAATGCTGCGAGCAAGAAGCTCTGAAACTCTTCTCCCAGGTTGTCGTTGAGTATTGGACGATGGGTTCCGCGCTGTTTGTCCTTGGCGGTGTTGGCATAATCCACATTATACGGCGGGTCTTGCCAGATCATGGCCACATGCTCGTCACCCAGCAGGGAGGAGTAACTGTCGGGGTCGGTAGCGTCCCCGCACAACAGCCGATGCTTGCCCAGCAACCAGACATCGCCCGAGCGTGACACGGTTAGTTCTGAGACTTCGGGGGTTGCATCCTCATCAGTCTGTCCTTCGTTTTCTGGTTCTTCGCCAGCCAACAAGTCGGCCAGCGCGTCGGCATCGAAACCGGTCAATGACAGATCGAAGTCGTCATCCGCCAACGCTGCCAGTTCGATGCGTAACATTTCTTCATCCCAGCCGGCATTCTCAGCGATGCGGTTGTCAGCGATGATCAGAGCACGACGTTGTGTCGGAGTAAGATGATCAAGCACCACTACCGGTACTAACTCTAATCCGAGTTTGCGGGCAGCGGCGAGCCGCCCGTGCCCTGACACCAGGACGCCGTCCGCACCAACTAAGCACGGCGTGACAAAGCCAAATTCGGCAATAGAGGCGGCAATCTGTGCCACTTGAGTTTCCGAATGGGTGCGCGCGTTTCTTGCATACGGCAGCAATTGCGTGATTGGCCACTGCTCGATCTTGTCCGCAAACCAGGAGATGTTCATTGTTCTGTTTCCTTGCCTAATCGCGCGCAAGCAACCTCTGCAAAAGATTGATGTGAATCCATCAGCGTGACCGGAATGTTCGGGAAATTCTGCTGGAAGCGTTTGATGGCGACATCCACATATTCTGGCGCAATCTCGGCGGCACGCACCACCCGTCCGCTACGCTCTGCGGCCAGCAGCGTGGTACCAGAACCGCAGAACGGTTCGAACACGATATCGCCCTCACCGGAGTAGGCCTCCAGCACGTATTGCGGCAGCGCTATCGGGAATACTGCGGGATGATCGATGTCTTCACCGATCTTGCCTTTGTGACGCATGATGCGAATTACCGAGTCGGGAATTTTGCTTTCCTGTGTCACTTGGCCTGCATGGTTCCAGGCAGTTTTGCTGCCGTCTTTGTTGCGCATACCGCCACCGCTGGTACCATCTCCGCGCAGGTGGGTATCGCGTCCGGCGTAGATACAGGGCACGATCTTGTTGGGACGGCGTGGTTCCGAGCCTTTGTGGTTGAAATGAAAGATGAATTCGAAGGCCGGCGCCAGCCGTCCGTTCCAATCCCCCGGCAAACCGGGTCCTTGATCCCACACATACCAGGCGAAGCGTCGCCAGCCTTGGGCTCGCATCCAGGATAGCCAGGCATCCCAGTAAGGGATGACTTCCTGCTCGCGGTGAATCAGGCCGAGGTTGACCAAAACCTGGCCGTCGTCTGCCATTGGCAGCTGAGCGAACACTCCACGCATCAATACGTCCCAATCAATGATCGTATTTGTGTAGTCCCGTTGGTTACCATAGGGCGGAGAAGTGAAGCATAGGCTGGCTTCCTTACCCTGCATCAGCGTGGTTACCACAGCCGCATCGGTTGCATCGCCACAAATCAGGCGGTGGCAGCCTAAAATCCAAACATCACCTGGACGTGACACGGGTACTGCCGGAGCATCAGGCACCTCATCGGCCAGATCGGGTTCATCGCCATCCTGTTCTGGTTTAATCTCATCGACCCCAGCATTGGCGGCGAGCAAGGTTTCGATCTCGGAATCTTCAAAACCGGTCAATGCAAGATCAAAACCAGCCTCAGAGAGCTCAGTCAGTTCCAACGTCAGCAATTCTTCGTTCCAGCCTGCGTTCTCAGCCAAACGGTTGTCCGCCAGAATGTAGGCACGTTTTTGCGTCGGGGAGAGATGGGCCAGTTCGATGACTGGTACGGTAGCGAATCTGAGTTTGTGTGCTGCGAGCAGTCTGCCGTGCCCTGAGATTAAACCGTTGCTGCCATCGACCAGAATGGGCGATGTCCACCCAAACTCTATCATCGAAGCGGCAATTTGTGCGACCTGTTCATCGGAATGGGTGCGGGCATTGTTGATATAAGGCACGAGAGATTCGATGGGGCGGTATTCGATGTGGAGGTTTTGCATGGCAATAAAAAACCCGTCACGTGGACGGGTTGGTATGGGGTGGTAACTGGTAACTCTGGTAACCTAATTTTTTGATCTGTCGCTAGCGCGATGTCGGGCGCGCGCCCCCCGCATGCCATCCTGGGCAGGAAGGACCCATCAACTTTCCGCAGCTGTTTGCGGTAGCAATTATTGGTTGGGGCTTAGCAGAATGTCTTGATCTATCAGTGTCTATTCCATTGTTATTTCTACGATGAAACAGATTTTACACGAAATTTTAGGAAATGCGACACCTCTGAAAGCCCCTAAATTGGCGATTCTCCGCAATATTCCGCATCCGTTGTCAATCATACGAAAAATTGCTAAAAATATTTTGTATCAACTGAAATATCGTTGAGATGGTCAGCCAGACTCTGCAGTGCACGTTGCCAGCGGCGCTGTGCAGTACGAGTGCAATAGCCGAAGCGTTTTGCAATTTTCTGCCACTCGTAGCGCTTGGCCCGCATCCAGATCAGATGGCGTTGTTCCTCTTCTAACCACTGCACCCATCGCATGGTTTCGTGCATGCGATCAATCGCAGCCGGCTCGGGCGGGAAGCGGTACACTCGTGGCTCGGCGCCCAGGTTCTCCCACGCCATGCGTTGAATGTCTGGCCAGCAGTTGAAGTAACCTTGAATGCGCACCGGCGGAAGACGATCTGCTGTTTGCGCAGCTTCCGAGAAACGATCTGCCACGAGTTCAGCTGTCCATTTATCCATGATGTGCTCCTTTCTCCCCATACAAACGTTCACCAATACGCTTGAGCAATTCGCGCTCCATCCAGTCGAGGCGATCATCATCTGCTGACACCACGAGGATATGCTGCTCACGCCAGCCGCTTTGCTTGATTGCTTCCAGATCGGTTACTTGTGGCTGCAGACGACCGAGGGGGCAGCGATAGTGTTGTTGTGGGACCTTCATCTTGCACCTCCATGTTCCAATGCCCAATGCAGCAGTGCCAGGGCATCGGCTTCGTTATCATCAATAGGAGCATGACCAAGCTCGCGGACGGAAGCGATCATCTCGTCCTTGCTCGCATTGCCTTTGCCAGTGGAATGCTTCTTGATCGTCCCCACCGGCACACCCTGGTATGGGATCTGGTGATGTTCGCACCACGCGGTGAGCGTGGCCAAGAATCCGCCATAGGCATGGGCAGCATCTACACCCACATGCCGTCTAACTTCTTCCATGAACACGGCGTCGATGCCATCGTTGCATGCCTTGAGTTCTGTCAGCCAGTGCTTGAACCGGAGGTAACGCATGCCACCGCCTTCGAAGCGTTGCGGTTTGAACTGCTCAGTACCGCTGGTGATGGTGCCGTCGTGACTGGATAAAGCCCAGCCGGTGTTTGTGCCCAGATCAAGGGCTAAAATGGTTATGATCATGTTTGTCAATCCTATATTTTTAATGGTCTGACGCAGTTGACACTATTTACCTATTAACTCTCTTATATATATAAGGGCGATAATCTAGTAACTACGTCAACTGCGTCAGTAACGCGTCAAGTTAATGAGTCAAACCGGATATCAAATCAGTCGTTGGCATACGGATAGCGCTGCTGTGGCGTTTCTTTCAAACCTATCCCCTGAAAGCCGCGCACTCCAAAGTTGTTGCGCCATTTTTGTAGGCCTTTACTTAGCAGCTGATCTGAGAAGCGCCGCTGGGAACCGATGAACTCGCCGCAGTTATCAGCCCACTGTTTCCAGTCATTGAAGAGTTCTATGGTCAGCGACTTGGCATTGGCGTGCAGCAAACAGCGCTCATCCATCCAACGTCCCATGGCATCTTCGGCCTCGAAATATTCTGCCGTGGCTCTTTGTACCGACTCAGGTGGCTGGAGTCCTTCCCGTTGCCACGTCAGACAGCCTGCCAGTGCCCACGCCAGAATCCCGTCGCGTTCCTTGAGCAACTTGCTTGCCAGCTCCCGGTCGCGTCGCTCGGCGGGGATGGTGACGGTGAACGGAATCAAATGCAGCCGCCGTTTCATCGCCTCATCCACATTTTTGATGGCGGGTTTGTGATTGCCGGAAATCATCAACTTGAATTGCGGCGAATAGGTAAAGTAATCCTGGCGCATGAAGCGTGCCGTGACCCGATCGCCACCGGTAATCTCTTTGATCTTGGCTTCATTCCAGCGCCGACCTTGCTCGGTTTCGGTGGCCGTTACCAGACGTGCGCCACGTAGTCCGGCCAGATCGGTGGGATGGCGTTCGGTGCGGGTTTCCATGAAGGTTTCCATCGGCGCATTGGCCGCATAGTCGCCCAACAGCGTGAAAAGGGTGTTGACAAAGACTGATTTACCGTTACTGCCGGTGCCATAAAGGAAGAACAGACCATGTTCTTGTGTCGAACCGGTGAGGCAGTAGCCCGCGACCCGCTGCAAATAGGCCTGCAGCTGGCTATCACCGTCGGTAATTTGCTCGAGAAATGCGAGCCATTGCGGACAGCCGCCTTGTATGGTAGCGGTGGTGATCTTGGTCATGCGATGTGCACGTTGATGAGCGTGGAGGGCGCCGGTACGCAAGTCAATGACTCCACCTGGGGTATTGAGCAACCAAAGGTCGGCATCCCACTCGTCCGCAGTGGTCGCATGCTTGGGCTCGGCGCGGACAATACGCTCCACCGCAGCGATGGTGGAAGCACTTGCGAGCTTGGCTTTGAGTCTGGGGCTGTCTGCCTTCCTCGATGCGCTACGACAGATACCCCGGGCCAAATGATTGACGAACAACACCCGATCCTCATTCCAGCGCTGCCCGGTCCATACGAGCCACTTGCTCCACTGAGCGCAGTAGCGCCAATCTTCACTGTAGCGATGAGTAAAGGCCGTAGCCAAGCCATCTTCAGTACTCCAACTGACCCCTTCCGTCAGATCATCGCTGGATTCTTCTAACATCGGAGCTTCTAAGTCACGCATTACTGGCATGCGTTGTCCTGCCAGAATGAAGCCAGGCACATCAAAGGGCGATGGATCCTCATCAGAGCGCTCGGCTTGTCTTTCTGCCAGCGCATCGGCAGCATCCCAGCCTTCGGGCTTGGTATCCGGCGGCATCAAGATATCGCAACTGATAGCCCCAGCAGCCAGCACAGCCTTAGCAGCCGCTTCAGCATAGTTCCAGCCTGCTATATCGCGATCTGGCCATATCAACACTGTTTTACCCGCAAGCGGCGACCAATCGGTCTTGTCCACCGGAGCATTGGCACCATGCATGGCGGTAGTGGCAACTATGCCGAGGTTAATCAAAGCTTGCGCGCATTTCTCGCCTTCGACCAGAATGACTTGCTCAGCTTTGGCAATACCTGGCTGGTTGTATAGCGGCCGGGGCTCAGGTGGCGCATTCTTGCGTCGCCTCGCATCCCAAGGACGGAATTCCTTCTTACGTCCGGGTGGATCATAGCGATAAACGACCGTGATCAGTTTGCCACTGGCGTCCAGATAATCCCACTTGGCGGTGGCAGGACCGAGATCGTCGAGTGGTGGCTCCTTCATGGGTCTGGGGACGGGTGCCAGATGGGATCGGCCCAACAGATCGGCTCCTTGAGCCAGCACTCGTGGGAAATCGGTGTGGAGGTTGATACCGTAGTACCCACCGATCAAAGCAAATATGTCACCGCCGGAGTTATTAGCACGATCAGTCCATAAGCCTGCCTTGCTCCCTTCAAGCACGACTTCCAGGCTGTCCCCGGGGCTACCAAGAATGTCACCGATCAGAAACTTATCTCGGCGTTTCTTGCCTGCCGGGTATAGGGTAAACAACACCGCTTCCAGATGCGTCAATAACTCGGCGCGAATGGTAGCACGCTGCTGGTCAAAATCACCGCTCAAAAAGCTTGTTAAGGGTGGTTCGTTATTAAAATCAAGCATAAAGTGTTCTCCGCTTCAGTAACAGATAATGGGAGGGATGGATGGTTTACTGGCATTAGCGACCGGTTTGGTCAGTAGAGCCTTGCTCGAGACACGCTGCCAGTGATGCTCCTCTGAAGCTAGATAGCCCGCTTTCCTGGCGATGGCGCGTACGAAATCAACGTGCAAGCCGACCAGATCGCACCAGTGTTGTAGGCCGGGTCCCAGAATGAAGCGGCGTGCTTCATGGCGCTGCTTTGAGTCCGATCTGTCCAGGCAATCCTGGATGGCAAGCGCAATGACTGCCACTACCAAGCGTGACTCGGGGCACGTCACCTGAACATGGCGGTTCATTATTTTTTCCACGGCTTCTAAGCCAGCCAGGGGTCTGGGCGGGCACCAATGCTTGACCCATTCCTTGCGGGTGATTGATTTTCGTGGTTTAGAAGTTGATTTCATTGTCCACCTCCTTCCTGCCAGCAACGCTTGGCATAAGGGCAGAACTTGCACTCGAAATGAGTGGAGTCAGCAAATGAGCGCGGCAATAATTCTCCTGCCTCAGTTGCACTGATCACCTTGGACGCCCGATCGGACATGCGCTGCGCCAGTGCTGCGTCAAACGGCACGAGCTCTGCATAGATCTCCATCGTGTCGGCGTTGAGCGCCGTAAACAGGGCAGGGTGCTCATGCAGCTCGAGATAGGCCTGGTAAAGTGCAATCTGTGCGGCATAGACCGGTTTTGCCACAGCGAGTCGCTTCTTTTCCAACTCACGCCAGGATTTGTTGCCCAAGCATTTATTCTCCCAGAGAGCAGGGTAGGCAAAACCCTCAGGGCCTGCCACGACCACGCCGTCAATATGCCCCTGCAAGCGACCATCAACCACCGAGAAACCGAACTGCTCACCGTTGGGTTTACGAGTGCGTAGATCAAATCCCGCAGTGCACAACCACTGCACCATACACTCTTCCATAATGTGCCCACGCTCGAAGATGCGCAGCATCTGGCCTTGGGTTTCACGACCATAGTCGACCGGTGCTTGCGCATATTCGTATTGCAGCGCACGTTCACAAGCGATCCCTAGACGCGATGCGCCGAGATACTGGCGAATTGGCTGCTGGGCATGCTTGTTTTGCATGCTAGCATCGATCAGTGCCGTGATTTGGCCGGAGATACTCGAAGTGGAATTGAAATCCATCATGATTGAGCCTCCCATGGCAGATCATTCTGGAGATCAGCAAAAGGGTCACTGACTGGCTTGGATAACCCTTGCACTGGCGGAAACTTGGCAGCCTCATGCGCATTGATCATCGCATCGGTATAGCAGGTAACGATGGCATCGATCACCTGCAAGGCTTCATCTTCTGAATAAGCCCCGAGGGGCTTATCGAAACCGATGATTTCCGCTACTTCACCGAAGGCCTTGAGGCATTGCTTCATCGCAGCGATTTCTATATCAGAGGCATCGACCATCACCACCTCCTTGCCAAACTTGGTAGCATCGGCCCAATTGGCATACAGTTTGTGGAAAGTGTCCTGGCAGCGACGGCTGCAGAACACCCAGTCGAGCGGATAGCGCCGGGGATCGCCGGTTTTGTGACGACCATCGGTATGCCCATAGCCGCGAGCTTGTCGTGTGCAGACCCAACATTTCATCAGCCCTCCTCATTTACTGTGCCCAGGCGGGCTTGCCGCTGGCAGGAGGACGTTGCGCGGTAGGCGAGGGATAGGCTGCCGCAGCTTGGGCCGGTGTGCTGGAGTTGCCGCCACTGCCATTGGTTTTGGGTGGCACATTCATCAGCTTGGCGTAGTCAGAATGGTCAGGCTCAATAACATGTTTCACTACGTTGCGATCTTCGCCTTTAGCATCCTTTTCAATATCCACACGCACCAGAAACTCCAGACCATCGAGTTCACTGAAACTGTCGATACGCCGCGCGTTTGTAGCTTGTGGCGAATGGTCCTGCGGATGAACGTTGTGAGCGCTGTTGAGCGCGGCACGAACGAAACTTCGCCCCATCTGCCCCCAAGTCGGCCCTTTTTTCGATTGCAAACCGATGTTCGACCATAGTTTGCGTTTGGCGTAAGGGCCTTCCAGTACGATAAATTCGCAGGCGAGATAGACACTGCCGCTTTCAAAGCTCTCGGTGGCGTAGCCGCCAGTCCAGCCTTGTTCCGGGTTGTCATAACCTCCGGGTTTGATGGTCATACGCACGAGTACCAGTGTGCCTTTGGGAATCAGATCGAACCCGCCTTGTTGTGCTTCGGCATCGTTAAAGTCTTGCCAGTTGTTCTGGTTCATAAATTATTCCTCGTATTCAAAAATTAGAGTTGTGGGGCGAGGCCAAGGCATTTTTGGATGAGCCGGCCCAAATGAGGTTCTTCGATAGCATCAAGACGACCACTGCGGTCTTTGCTCGGATAGCCATACGGATTATCGGCACGCGTAATGAAAGCCCGGTAGGGGCTGCCATCGTCGGCCTTGAGGATGGCAAGCGTTACCACTTCATCGAGGATGCCCGGCAGCTCCAACGCGGTCTTGCTACCTTCCAGCTGCAGCTGGTAGTAGCGCCGATTGAAGTCATCCATTTTTTCTTCGAGAATGGCGACATAAATGACGTGTTTGTCACGCACATGCTGTAAGTGGGTCAATGCCGCGATCATTTCCTGTCCCAGCAGGCCATAAGCTCCGCGGGTATCGGGCTTGCCGTTTTTCTCGGAATAGGCCTGCGGTTGGGTTTTGCACCAGGCAAAGCAAAGACGCGAGAGCACGGTCAGTGAATCAACGAAGTAATACTCGTACTTAGCTAATTGCCGAGGATCCCCGTATTTCTCACAAACGTGGCGGTAGTGCGCTTCTGAGAAGGATTGGTCGAGCGTGGCAGTAGGTAAGGGGCCGGCGAGAAAGACCACCAGGTCACGAAATTCACTCCAGCTGCGCGGCCTTACCGTGTCGCCAGACCAGTCCTTGACCGACAAATCGCCTGCTTCCAGATCGACGAACAAGGTTTTGTCCGCCGGCAACGTTTTGAGCTGGGTGGTTTTTCCTGTACCGGGAAAACCGATCAAACCGATCTTGGCGCTGTGTCGTTCTTTGAGCCGTTCTTCGGCAGAGATGATGGGGAGTGCCATTATGCTTCTCCTTTTGAGTTAAGCAGAGCAAAGCGGTAGCTGGCCTTGCCAGGCTTTACTGTGCGTGCGGAATTGAATAATCCTTGCAGAGAAGCGGGCCAGTGGTTATAGCGAAATTCCGCAATCGAATACTCGATATCGATGTAATCACTGACGTTCTCACCAGCCTGTGTGATGCGCTCGGCAAGGATGGACAGTTGCACTTGATCCCATGACACGCGCTTGGGTAGATCAACCGTGACGCGCACTGGCCCATCCGTGAGATGGCATACGCCGAAGTCCTTGCCGGTTTGAAGACGCATGGCAGAAGCTTGCTCGCCGTAGCGCTGATTCAGAGCAGCATGCACACGATCGAGCACTGTTTTGATATTGGCCTGCATCGTCAGCAAGTTGCTGTGCAGTTCTTGCAGCTGTGCCGGGGGCAGGGCCGCGATTTCTGAAACGCTCAGATCAGTGATGTTGATTTTGAGACTTTGTGCATCATGGCATGGGGTTAGCTCATTCATACTGCACCTCCGGCGTTGGCGCGCTCAGTGGTGCTTTTACACAAACTCTCGGCCTCAAAAGCTTCGATGTCCTCGAGGCGATAGAGCACACGTCCTTGCAGTTTTAGAAAGACCGGACCGATGCCTTCATAACGCCAACGTTCCAGCGTTGCTTCGCTGATATTCCATCGCTCGGCCAATTCACCCTGATTCAGGTGTTTGATTTTTTGTTGCATTTAAGAATCTCCTTGATAGTTTCGATATCACCGGATGCAGGCACTTGATGGGTGCCGTCAACGGTTGTGGAAATATCTCAAATGGGATTACTCAAACCATTACTCAGATTACTCAGAATCATTACTCAAATCTGAGTCGTGAAGAAATGGGCAATAAAAAACCCAGCTTGAACTAACTCAGTCTGGGTTTTTTATAGTATTTTGGATAAAAAAAGGATAGGATCAACTGTAAGACTTTGGATTTTATGTGATCTATTCGGTTTAGATAGATGAGGTAGTTGGCGTTATTGAAATGACCACTTTCGATAGAGCCAGTCGGTCAGTTTCATTCAATAGATCCTCTATTAATCTGGCTTAATAATTTGAGATAGACTACACGTTCATGATCTCGAGAATTGTATATCGTTCCATATAGGATGGTACAGTTAGCACAAGCCTGACAAATGAACAATTTATTGATATTAATGCCAAAATTATGGAAGATATATAGATACTATAAAATTACTAGTTGAATGACATAGGCAATCTAATGGAGACTACGGATCGTGAACATAGATATGCTAATAGAGCCACCAACTATCATTCCTTGGCTCTCCGATGAGGAACGTAGTGCAAACATTATTCTCCTCGACTTTGATGTCGATGTTGAAGATTTAGGCACGTTGCGAGTCGAATTAAATGTTGTCTTCAATCCAAAATCAGTACGCCGCGGATCGGTTAATCGAGTTGATTACTATATTGGATGCACCGGGGCTGAAATAATTTTTGAAGCTACTCAAGGGACTATCTTGCAGCATACGCAGGAAGCTACTCTTGATGTCAACTATACTAATTCTACCTCAACAGATCGCAAGGTTGCGCTAAACCTAGCTCCTGCAATTAAAGAAAAGAATGACGGAGCCCAAATAAACGTGGCTTTAGGAACCATCAATCGGAAAAAGGGGAAAAAACAGTCTACTAACGCAACTTTCCAGTTCAGTGAGCGATATCTTGCTACCATAAAAAGTGGTAACAATATACGGTGGGTAATCAGTTTGCCTCGCGGAGAAAAGGTAATTCGTGATTTCCTTATAGGGAATCTTTACCTATTTGCTTCCTGTGATTGGCAAGGTGTCAAAAAAGCTGGGAGGGTCACGATCAGGCCGTCGGATGTAGTATTTTTCGATTCTAACCGCAAGCCATTGGAATCCAGACGTACGTTGATGATGAAGTTTGTTCTTTGGTACCGCAATGATCGGATAAAGAATTGGGACGGTTTTACGATTTGTTTTGAGGAGGCCAAAAGTGGAAATTAATGACGAAATATTGCTTGACGATGAAACGGCAGACCTGCTTGACAGTATCGCTGCCTGTGAAACGCTAAATATTGATCAAATGGTCGAAATTATCGGTCGCAACTCCACGGCTTTTAGAGAGTTTATATCTGCGTTTCAGCTAGAAGCCGACACAGATGTCCAGGAGATTCTTAGGACTATTGAGGCCAAAGAGTTAACTGAAAGGCAATCAGTTCAACCATTAATAATTTCTATTCCGGATGTCGAAAAATCGATAGTTTTTGAATTTATATCAGAGTTGAATCGTGACCTTATTAATGCTGGTATAGAAGCTGAAGTTCGTCAAGCAAGAACAACCTTTGCAAGAACGGTAGAAGTCGTACCGGGCAAGTCTATGCCTACAGTAGCGCACGTTATGCGTGAGTGGGTCTTAGCTCATCCTGAGCTAGATGTCACAGTTTCAATGGGCAACAATGAAGTTAAAATTGCGTCTAGTATGTCTGATCAAGAGGTTATTGATTCAGTATCAAAGCTATACGACGATTCTTTCTAGAAACCTATACTTTTGGCGCTACCCATGCCATCTAACAAAACATCGCAAGTGACGTCTTGCCCGCTGCGCGTGCGAGCCACACCTGAACTCAAGCGTTAGTTCAACAGAGTTTATCCGTCACTTCTATAGAGTAGTGGCTATTGCAAACTTAGGGAAGACGACGGATAAACTTAATTCGTTAGATTAACTAAAACAGGTAAGGATGTCGTCAAAAATAACTTCCAGAAATTGGATTAGAATGTTCATGCAGGATTATGGATAATAAAGCCAATTTATAATTGGTGAATGACAAATTGTGGCTGTTTACGATAAAAGCATTGAACTGAAGATGCAGCGGTTGTTTCTGCTGCTATCAGAAAAGGATCGGCGGCGGTATGCGGGGATTGAAGCGGCCAAGCTAGGGCACGGCGGTATTGAGTATGTGTCTGGGTTATTTGATATGGATCCCAAGACGGTGCGACGTGGTCTGGTAGAACTGGAAGTGAGTGAGGATCCTGCGCCGAGCCGGATCAGAAAAAAAAGGTGCGGGACGTAAAAATGCAATGGTTCACAAGCCTACCCTGGAAGAAAATTTCCTCAGGCTACTTGCGGAATTTACCGCCGGCGATCCGATGCGCGAAGGTGTCTTATGGACCAATCTATCACGTTGCGAGATTAGTCGCCGCCTGGCTGAAATGGGCACATCAGCAAGTCGGTATACGGTACGTAAATTATTAAAGAAACATGGTTTAGGACAGCGTAAAACGCGTAAGAAAAAAACGCTGGGAGCCCATCCTGATCGGGATGCCCAGTTTCAAAACATTGCCAGACTTAAGGCAGCGTATATGGCCAAGGAAGAGCCCGTGATCAGTATTGATTCCAAAAAGAAGGAATTGATTGGCAATTTCAGTCGAGAAGGTTACACCTATACACAGACGCCTGTAGATGCTTTGGATCATGATTTTCCCAGTGCCGGTGAAGGCAAATTGATTCCGCATGGCATCTATGATCTGGCGCGAAACGAAGGGCATATGAACCTAAATACCAGCCACGATACCAGTGAATTTTGTTGCGACAGTATTGCGCATTGGTGGAAACAGCAGGGTTGCCAGCACTATCCCAAGGCCCGGCGGTTGTTGCTTCTCTGTGATGGTGGCGGCAGTAACGCCGCCAATCGACATGTGTTCAAGGAAGCTTTGCAGGTACTTGCCAAACGGCTGGGACTGGAAATTCGTGTTGCCCACTATCCGCCTTACTGCTCAAAGTACAACCCTATTGAACACCGGTTGTTTTCGCACATTACGCGTGCCTGCCAGGGTGTGGTGTTTCATTCGGTCGCCATTGCCAAACAATTTATGGAGAAGACTAAAACCTGCAAGGGTTTAAAAGTAACCGTGGATATATTGACCGGGATTTACGTTACAGGAAAAAAGTGTGCAGAGAATTTTCTTGAAAATATGAGGATCATCTTTGATGACTATCTTCCTCGCTGGAACTACCGGGCAGTCCCACAAACAATCTGATTTCGGGAAGTTATTTTTAGCTAAATCCTAAGGGGATTATTTATGAGTGATCTTGGAAGCTTTAGCAAAATCGCAAATTATTTAACTCATCCACTTGTATTAGTGGGCTTTGTGCTTTTCCTGTTTTTTGGAATACATAGTGCCAGTCCGAAAACCCCATTTTTTCACCAGTAATCTGCTTAATTTTTAAGTGCCTTTGTAAAAATGCAACGAAACCATACATCCAAAAAAGCCTCTGATTGTATTTTTGTGAGGCATGGCATGAAAAATACGGTTTCTACCCAGCACTCACCACTGATTGCTCGCAATCAGGCGGTTTTTTGCGTTAGCGGGAGAGCTTAAGCTGCTTGTTGGTGCTTTAAATGACGTTTTATAGCTTTACGTTCACGTTCAACATCCTGCTGCCATAGAATATCACCTATTCGGCGGATATTTCTGGCGACAATAGCCAGTGCAACGTAACGTTTAAAACCACCCATGCCATGATCTAGGCATTTGTCTAGTCCGTGCACCTGCAGCGCATTGATTGCTGACTCTACTGCTGAGTGCGCACGACGGGCTTTAACAAATTCTTCCATTTGTTCTATTGCTTTGCGCTCTTTGGATAGTTTGCCTTTTTTGGGCAGCGTAACCTGCTCAAGATGTTGGGCTAATTCAGCCTGGTTAGCAGGTGAATGAAAACCTTTATCGAAGCTGCAGGCATTGAGTATGGGAAAGCGTTTTTTAGCTTGCGTGACCATGTTTACCGCAATTTGATCATCGGTTTGTCTTTCCATTACGTGATGGTGCAAGATGAATTGATGCTGGTCTTCCAGAATGCACACTTTGACGCCTAACTCGACAGGCACACCGGCTTTGCCTTTACTGACCCATTCGGTGTGGGGTTCAAAAATGGAGAATACTTTTTCCTGGTGAGGAATGATTTCGCCTTTGATAACACGACGCTCAATTTGGTCTATTTGGCGCTTGGCATGTTGGAGGCAGTCTTCAATTTCAATCTTTTGCAGCAACTCGCGCGTAGCAGTTGTAACCAGCTTGGTTAAGGTGGTTTGAATTTTGTTCACGTAACATTGGGCTTGCTCAATATAGGCCTGATACGCTTGAATCGTTTGTAGGTTGCTTTGTTGGTCTGCGGCTTTGCGGCGCTTCTTGCTCTGTGCATTGCGCATAAGTCGTTTTAATTGACGTAGATTGTAGCGATATTGCCGCCAGTCGCTTAAGTGCTGGCTTTCGCACCAGCGCGCCGTCAGCGTAATCGCTTTGCGCAGGGCATCCCCCAATAAGTTGATGTCGGTTGGAAAATGCACATCGGTTTCAACCACAAAGGAGTCGCACCGCCCACGCAGGGCGCTTTCGTCCTTTTTTATGAGGATATGCCCTCCCTCGACGATGATCTGGTTTAATCTGTCCAGCAATTCTGGCGTGAACAAACTGACATTATCCACCAGGGTTTGATAGGCATATTGCTTGTCTTCATCGTACAGACTATGCCCCAACATTGCGCGCAAGGTCCTGTGCTGGTTGACCAATTCGTGCAGACGGTCATAATCAGCATTTAAGTCCAGCCGTAATACGCCACATACCAGGACACTCCATAGGGTCATGCCAGGACGACCATTGTGCTTATCCACCTTGGGGGCAATTTCACTTTCCAGTAAGGCAAAAACTTTGTGGCACAATGCCTCATCCAGGTACAGGTGCTGTAAGCCGCGCAGTATCCTCGGAATATCATCTCGTGATCTCAAGTCAAATTTGATGTGGGATACATCAATTTCACCTAATTCCATCTGGGAAGTTTGGGTTACGCGCATTTGATTTCCACTTGAACGAAGTTTGTCTTTGAGGACAATATTTTCGCTGATTTGAATCGAAGTTTGAAATTGTTTTGCTTGAAAATACGCCAAAACCACCTAATAACGGCACTTTCACTCATTTTTTCAGCAATCTTCTTTTCTTGAATTAGACGCAACCCTATGTTTATTATAGAAGAAGAGGGTTTTCGGGCCGACACTACATAGGCTATTAATCAGTTCTGGAATTATTGGCCCTGTATCCGAATATCATGGTAGTACTATTATAAAAATATTATTGCAGTATGGGTTTCTTATTTCTCTTGTCACAATTTTAGCCGGGTTTTCTTTAAAAGCCTGGGAAGCTTATATCGATACTAATAATAAGGTTAAAGATAGAGAAGCTAAAGTCGCTCTCGAACAGATCACTAAAGAAACATTAAGTAATTTTATGTATTTAGCCATCTTAATTAACACTATTGAGAAACAGAAGCCTACAAAATTTTGGGACATAAGAAGAGCAAATGAAACAGAATTAGCATATCAAGATAGAGCAAAAAATCATTTCAGGGACTACCAACACGAAATACAGAGCTATTTACAAGAGTTAAAATATTCAAACGCTGTATTTAAGAGCTTTCACCGAAATCTTTCATATGCTGATACAAAATTACAAGAACATATTGAGAGCACGTATCACCAACTTGACGAGGTTATTGATGCTTTTGAACGTTTTGAAACAGGGTTAAAGCATCTACTTTCATTAGATCTAAGTGACTTGGAAAGAACAACAAGAAGTATTGCTCTTCACCAAGAAAAAATTATCAATTCTAAAATTGCCATTTTTTATGCAGCTGCTCATTTTTGTGCTGTATTAAAAGATACGACGGATACAGTAACTTTATCAGAGTATCTTCGGTTAATAGGAATTAATATCAACCTTCAACCAGGCATGGAAGGATATCAAATGGCTCTTAAAGAAGTGGCTAAACTATCAAATGAAAAAGTGGCAGTTTTATCAAATGGATTAAAAGAAGGTAATTCAGGTTCAGGGAGAGAGATTGAGCGACGGATCAGCGATCCTTACTTACTCATGCTTAGAAAAGCTACAGGCTTAGGTGAAGAGCTTTCAGAGGGCGAGCTATCAAATATTCAAAATAAGGCACTCAATAGAGATGAACATGAACCAATAAAATTGTTCAGAATGGCTGCTTATTCGTATTTGGAATCTGATGGTCATGCATCAATCACATATTTTGAAAGAGCATTAAAGTCTGAAACAATGTCAGATATTATGAAAAAATATGCCCAATTATCGGTGGATAGGTTGAAAAACCCAGAAAAATATGAAGAAAGTATTGGGATTATGGTATTAGAAATAACTGAAGGAGGAAATTTTGATAAAGCTGGCATAAAAACAGGTGATGTTTTATTGTCATTAGATGGGAAAACAATTTATGAGCCAATGGAGATTGCGTCGGAGCTTGGGAAAGATAGGAAGTCTCCATTCCTAGTTAAGTTGATCCGTAATGATCAGCTTATAAAGATTGTTATCCATGGTGGCGAATCAGCAGGAGCTATATTGACGCAGTTAATAATACTTAACGCAGTACAGTTATAGTGTAAAAAACGTAACAAGTAAGGTTAGGTTAATCAGAGCATCCATCAAGGAGCTGAACGTTATACTCTTGGCTGTTAGCACCTATGGCTATTTCTTGATCAAAAATGGAAAGTATCATTATCTCATTGTCTGGTTCTGGTCAAATTCAGCCAATACTGATCCTCGTCATAAATATTCAACGCATAACATTCATCACTACGCTGGTAACGGATGAAGGTCTGATAAACCATGCGGTTGCGCAGGAACTCCTTGCTCGGTGAAAACATCTGTGCCTGCGAGCCACTGGCTGCTTTTAGCGCGCTCTTATCCATTTCATGATCCAAATCACGAATCAGCGCTAGCAAAATCAATTGTTGCCGTGGCTCCAGATCATATGCTTGCCCCTCAATGAATACTTTGCTTTGGCTCTCCACATACCGCAAGGTAGTACCGGGGGCAGCCTCCTCAATCATTTGCGGTCCAGGTAAATGAAGCCTATCTGCGAAAAACTCAAACTTGCTCTGACTAATACGAGCCAATGATGCGAGGTTAGAAACATCCATTCCAGCAACAGGAGATCCTACGGGCAAAGGCAATTCACTGCTCGTCAGGATGCGACAAGATTGCGTCGTTTTTTCAAGCATAATCTGTTCACGCAGCCGGTACGCAATTTCTGGCTGGCGCAGCCGACGAGCAAAATACCAGGTCAGTGCCTTGCCACGTTTTTCTTCGGTGGTGCCCAGTCGCCACACAAGATCAGGTTCAATTTGTTTCATACCGTTGATCGAGAGATTGAGCCCATTAAGCAGTCGGTGAATGAATTTTTGCAGCGGGACTTGGTGCGTTTCCCGATAGTAGCGCGGCACCTCGAAATCCTCACATTCCGGGCAGAACAGTAAAATTTGCTCCGGTAAGGTTTCTCGCACCACCCGCGCAGATTCAATCCAGCATTCGGGGCAAGTGATCCAATCCAGGGAATGGCCTGAAACGAGCATACGCTCTTGAAGTAAAAGCTCGGCAGCACTTTTTCTTTCACCTTCTCTGAGTGTAGAAGCGCTGATCTCCATATCATTGCGCTCAAGTAACCAGCACAGCAAGGCTGTGGCATTGATTTGTTGCTGGCTCATCTTATTTTGACCTCATCGATTTGTTCTTCCATCTCGATCACGTTCAAGGCACGCAACACGGCGTTGGCAATCGGTTGATTACGCGCAGACAGATTTTTGATGGTGGAAGATCCGGAAGAATACAGATCAAAGCTGAAGTGCTGCGGTTTATTGTTTTCACTGGAAGTTGTATAGACGATGAGGCTGGCCCCCTCCAAGTGATACTCTGCCTCAAAAGCATGATTTGTTTTAAATGTTTGCAGCGCTAGTCGCACGGCATCAGCATGTTCTTTGCTTGAGTCAGCTTCGACTTGATAGCTCACACCAGCCATTCCAACTGGACAGAAGCGGGCACGACGCAGCCGCACTTTTTCAACGCCATATCTTGACCAGTCCTCGAACGGCTGCATCAATCCATCAAGTAATGCATTAAGTTGGTAGCGCTTCTTCTCGATGGCTTCAGGGATGATTGGATTCTCAATTACGTGCTTACCAAATAGTTCGAGTACGGCGGTGTGGTTTTTGGCACCCCCTTTGACTACGGTTTCAACTATACCGGAGCCGGGGTGATAAACTAACGCAGTCTCCAGTGCAAGGCGGGTGCTGATACGCTTGAATTGATTGTCAGTAAACTGGGCCATGGCGGTCACCGGCCCTTCCACATAAATGGTCAGCTGGATGCTGCCATCCATAACACGCTCACTGAGTTCGATATGGGTGCTCTCACCTGCGCCCACCTTTTTGTAAAGCTTGGCTACTTGCTGGCAGAAGGCTTCCAATTTTTCGCGATCACGGCTAAGACTGAGTCCCGGTTGGATACGGTGTTTTTTCCAATACTTGCCATTGGCTTTCGCCTGAAACGCGAGGTGCAATTCAGTATCGCGGAAGACCTTGTCCCTGAATGCAAGCATCCATAGTGCTTTCTCACGATCATCACGCATGGCAAACGCTTGTTCGACGAGCGCATCACCCTGGCAGGCAAATTGAAATTCTTTAATCGCAAGCTCATGTGACATGATATGTGCCCGGCGTAAATCGTCATACCACAAACCAATATTGTGCTCGATTGCTTTACGCTCTTCCCGCAGCTGCAGGTATGGTAGAGAAGCATGGAGCGCATCGATGGCATCCGCCAGGGCCGTTGGTAACGTGTCAGCCGGTTGCTCCCAATCGATGTCTAGATTGGCATTGAGCACATGCGCTTCAGTGAATTCGCGCAAGGTCGGCATGGAAATATGCCGCAGAAAATGGCGTGGGTTGAAGACTTTCATTTTTCTCCTTATAGATATTTGCGCACCAGGCCGACCACAACACCAAATATTTCCAGCTTTCCTTGCGGCCGGATGATGGGGTAGTGGGGATTGGCGGGAATGAGATGGAACCCTTCCTGGTCACACCCTAATGTTTTGAGCGTGAACTCGTCATCGACGATAGCTACCACTAAATCTCCTGGGTTGGCATGGCAGCAACGCTCAACCACAGCCAAATCCCCGTGGTGAATACCAGCATTGATCATTGAATCTCCCTTGACTCGCACCAAGACGGTCTGTGACGGTTTTTCGATCAGGAAGCGATCCAGCATGACCTTTTCGCATGGCTCATCCGAAACTGGAACGGGCGTGCCAGCCGGTACGGGATGGTTGGCGATCGCACGTTCAAAGAAGAGATCAGTCGGCGCCCAATCGCCATAGGGAGTACGCTCCAGCATACCGGCTGCTTCTAGCCGCTCCAGTACTTTCTTGATGGCCGATTTGGAAGCAAAACCCAATATTTCCATGAGATGCGCATAAGAAGGGATAACCCGGTGCTCGGCATAATATGCCTGCAGCCTAGCCAGATATTCGTGATCTTTGTTGGGTTTGTAGTTGGTTTTTTTCATAGGCGGCATGATAGAGAACGAATGTTCTTTAGTCAATAGTAATAATGAGATTTTCATAATTTATGCATGAGCCATTATCTGTCCGCATATCTTCGAAACTCCCTCATGGCAAGGGCTGGCGTTTAGAGGGATAATTTAACTATCAAACAAGTTGGAAAAACGTGAGGTGATACCGATGATGGATGTGAACCAGACCCCACCCGAAAAAATGACCTCGGCGCAGCGCAGACAAGAAATTGCTTCGATATTAGCAAATGGACTGATCCGTTTGCGCAATGCAAGATATCAGCGGCACGCTGGAATGGGCACAGAGAGCGAGTTTGAACTTGACTCTTCTGGCCAGGGGAGCGTTCATTCAAACCCGTCAACGAGATAAAAATGGAGCCAAAATGAACTCACGTAACACCCCGTATGCCTTTCCACCATCAGTGCTATCACAAATCACCCAATTACCTGAATTGCCGATGACCGAAATCAAGGCACTTTGGAAACGATTATTCGGTACCGAGATACCAAACCACAATCGCCAGTTTTTGGAGCGCCGCATTGCTCACAAGCTGCAACTAATAGAATTTCGCAAAACCGATCGTAATCTGCTGGAAAGTAACGAGCGACGGATCAAGGCACTGATTGAAACCGGCAAACTGCGCAATTGTGAAAAGGATTGTCGCCCTTTGGCAGGTAGCGTATTGATACGAATCTATCAGGATGTCGAGCATCGTGTAATGGTCGAAGCGGATGGACAATATGAATATGAAGGCAGCCGGTATGCCAGTCTCTCTGCAATTGCACGTGAGATCACTGGTACGCGATGGTCTGGACCGCTTTTCTTCGGGTTGAAAGCGCCTGTGAAAACCAAAGTCAAGAAAGGAGCCAAGCGATGAGCGAAAATATCAAGCGACGCATGCGGTGCGCGGTCTACACGCGTAAATCAACTGAGGAAGGGCTGGATCAGGAATACAATTCGATTGATGCGCAGCGTGACGCGGGTCATGCCTACATCGCCAGTCAACGGAATGAAGGTTGGATTCCGGTTTCTGATGATTATGACGATCCGGCATACTCCGGTGGTAACATGGAGCGGCCTGCGCTGCAGCGCCTATTGGTTGACATCGAAGCCGGCAAGATAGACGTTGTCATCATCTACAAGATAGACCGGTTGACGCGCAGTCTGGCCGATTTCTCCAGGATGGTCGAGGTATTTGAACGTTACGGCGTATCATTTGTGTCAGTCACTCAACAAATGAATAGCACAACGAGCATGGGGCGGTTGATGCTCAACGTTCTATTGTCTTTTGCCCAATTTGAGCGTGAAGTCACCGGTGAGCGTATTCGTGACAAGATTACTGCTAGCAAGAAAAAGGGGATGTGGATGGGCGGCATTCCACCGCTTGGTTACAATGTCGAAAATCGCCGATTAGTACCGAACGAGCGCGAAGCCAAGATTATCCGGCATATCTTCCAGCGTTTTGTTGAACTGGGTTCCAGCACTACGCTGGTCAAGGAATTAAGGTTGGATGGCGTTACATCGAAATCCTGGGTTACGCAGGATGGCAAAGTGCGTGAAGGCGCGCCTGTCGATAAGAGTTTAATCTACAAAGTACTCAATAATCGCACTTACCTCGGTGAACTGCGCCACAAAGAGCATTGGTATCAGGCTGAGCATCCGCCCATCATCGAGCGTGATTTGTGGGACAAGGTGCATGTTATCCTTGCGACCAATGGTCGAGTTCGCGGCAACGATACACGAGCAAAGGTGCCGTATCTGCTCAAAGGGCTCGTGTTTGGCAATGACGGCCGAGCCTTATCACCGTGGCACACGACTAAGAAGAACGGGCGCCGCTACCGTTACTATATTCCACAGCGTGATACCAAGGAACATGCTGGTGTATCGGGATTGCCGCGGCTTCCTGCCGTAGAACTGGAATCAGCAGTACTTGATCAATTGCGAGCGATTTTGCGTTCATCAAAATTGATAGGGGAGGTGCTACCTCAGGCAATTAAGCTCGATCCGAGCTTGGATGAGGCTAAAGTGACCGTGGCGATGACACGGCTCGACGCGATTTGGGATCAACTGTTTCCGGCGGAGCAGGCGCGTATCGTCAAACTGCTGGTTGAAAAGGTGATCGTATCCCCCAGCGATCTCGAAGTGAGACTGCGTGCCAACGGTATCGAGCGACTGGTGCTGGAAATGAGTCCAGAGCCAATTGCACAGCAAGAGGAAGTATTAATATGAGCAGTATCGAAATCAACAAAACCGGTGAGCCGGACATTCTTCAGGCAAGCGATGGCAGGTTAACTCTCTCTGTACCAATTCAGATTAAACGCCGCAGTGGGCGTAAGCTTGTTACATTGCCTAACGGCGAAGTGGCAAAAAATCGGCCTTTGGACACTGCGGCCACACCGCTACAGTTGGCGCTGGCTAGAGGCCATCGTTGGCTGGCCATGCTCGAGTTGGGGGAAGTCAAATCTTTGAGAGAAATCGCTGCCCGGGAAGGGGTCGATAACAGTTATGTTAGTCGAATGGTCAATTTGACCACGCTTGCGCCGGATATCGTCGCTGCGATTCTGGATGATGCGTTACCGAACCACATCACCCTTTTTGATCTGGCGGTGGACCCGCCCGTGTTGTGGGAAGAGCAAAAGGAACGGATTAAGATTACTTTATTTACATAAGCTCCTGATATTTTTTCATAGCTATTCAATTTTTAAATTTTGATCGCTTGTCAGAGTGTTTGACGCTATTTCCATTTTTCATTAAAAAAATTTTTTGAATATTTTTTTCTACCAAAAGGATTACCATGCTTGAAGAGATGTCAATCACTGTGGGCTATATTGCTGCTTTTCTCACCACTGCTGCCTTCGTGCCACAGGCCTGGTACTCATGGAGAACACGTGATCTGTCAGGTATCTCGCTGCCAATGTACACTATGTTTACTATTGGCGTCGGGTTCTGGCTATTCTACGGTTATCTGATTGGTAGCGTGCCTGTTATATTTGCTAATCTAATAACGTTCTTGTTGTCCAGTATGGTGCTCGGCATGAAAATTCAGCAAATTATGGCCCTGCGCTTCAATCGCTGACTTCGTCGGCGGCTTGTCAGCCTCTATGCAAAAATTATCCAGGAAAGCGATGTTACGGTAGCACTATTAGTACAAATTCAGGTTGTACGGCACAGTAAGATCAAACAGCTTACTTTGCCCAGTCGGTTTTAAAACCACTGAAATTGTTCCTATTCAGAAGGGACCATTGGTTAGTTATGCCCGCAGTAAGAGAAGTCAAAATCTGAAAGCGATCGCTGATTACGAAGGAATTAACAACAGATACGTGAACAGAATGGTAAATTTGATTACGCTTGCGCAAGATATTGTGGCTGCCATTTTGGATGGTAAGTTACCGAATCACATATCGTTGTTTGATCTGGCGGTTGATCCGCCAGCGTTGTGAGGTGAGCAGAGGGAGCCGATCAAATGACTCTATGCCGCCTATGCGCTTTGAATTATTTTATATGTGATCAGCTATATTACGAGCTTGCTTCTATTGCGTATTTACCTCAAAACGTCAACAGACCCAATTTTCATACGAAAAAGATAGTCACCTGAGTATATATCCCTACCTTTCGTTTCATCAATTCACCAGAAATTAGGGTTAAAGCCATCAAATCTTGCAAATTTGATATTTCTTGAGCATTCACCGATATCAATATTTTCCTGTCCTGTCAAATGGGTTCAAATTATTTGAATTTCATAACTTGTTAGAATTTTTGACAATCCGACAGTCTGCTTGTACATTTAGCTACTAAGCAATAGATATTTATTTTTCATTTACACATTATGATAATGTTTCTTATCTAGCACATGCACATGCGGGTTCCAGGCAACTGAGCGCCTAGTCAGAACCGCATCTGCTTTATTGAATATTACAGGAGGTGTGTCTTATGGTTGCGATCGTTGCAGGCAAGGGACTTGGCCTATTTGATACATCTTTGAATATTCTAGGTGAGGCTGGAGTACTCGGCAAAAGCATGCTTGGGCAAGGAAATAGCCACGCATTTGTCAATGCGGTAAATGGTAATCTAGTGCTGCAGATGCAGGACGAGCAGCTCTCAGGTCGCGGACTGGACCTTTACGCTTTGCGGACCTACAACTCGCTTGTCACGCTGAACGTGGGCAATGGAGAGGGCTGGCGCTGGAGTTGCGAACAGACGGTAACGTTCCAGGGACTGGGCACGCCCGCACAGCCGCAAGAGGGTGCCACCGTGGTTCACACCGAAGGTGACGGACATGAGACAACATACACCTGGGATGAAGCGCGAGCAGCGTATATCAGTACAGAGGGAAGCGGCGCATCCAACGAACTGAGATACGACAGCACGTCGAGCGAGTGGGAGAGAATTAATGGTTCCACGCGCATGACAGAGCGGTACTCGAATTCTACCTCCTCAAGCATGACGGGCCGACTGATCCGTCGCGCCGATACGAGCAGCAATAGCATTATCTTTACGCATGATGATAGCGGGCGGCTGACGTTGATCCAGGATGCCGCCAGCCAGCAGGAATTGCGGCTAAGATACGGGCTGTTTAACGGTCTTTCCCGACTACAACGCCTTGAGACGCGTGCGCTTATCGACGACGAGAATGGACATGCGACAGCAACACTTGGCAGCGCGGTGCGGCAGGTAGAGTACGACTATGATAACTTAGGACGCTTGATCACTGTCACGATAGATTTGACGCCGGCTGACGGCAGCATTGCCGACGGTGTCGTATTTGTCACAAACTATACCTATGACGGTTCTACCACGCGCATCGCCAGTGTGAAGCAAAGCGGCGGTACCAGCGTATTCTACTTTTATGATGATGCCGGAAGGGTGCGTTCTGTTAAAGACCATAGCGATGCGGCCAGCTCACAATGGGTATTCACTTACAGCCCAGCTAGCAACAGTACCGCCATCACCGACGGTAACGGGCAGGCATGGACTTACCGATATGACGCAATGACTCAGCAGTTGATGGAGATCCTTAAACCTGCGGTGGGCGGGACGCGGCTATCGACTCAATTCAAGTATGACGCAAGCGGTAATCTGATCAGCATCACTGATGCGCGCAACAATACGGTGACCTACGACTATGACATTAACGGCAACCGCACGTTCGAGCGCGATGCGCTCGGCGACACGATAACATGCACCTTCAGCACGCTCAACCAGATGCTGACAGAAACGCGCTATCGCACCGTTGATCCGGATGGTGCGGGACCGCAGAGCGCCGGCGATCCATTCACCACGCGCTATGTGTATGACGCGAACTCACGCTTACGCTTTGTTGTGAGTGCCGAAGGGCGCGTAGCCGAGAACCGTTACGGGAACGCGAGTGTCGGCTACGGCTTGTTGACGCATACGCTGCAGTACATTGGCGAAGTCTACAACCTCTCAGGATTGATTCCGAGCGAGCAATTGACAGAAGCTCAACTCATAGAGTGGGTTACGAGGCTGCAGGACAAATCCCAGGTGCAGCTCACCGAGTACAGCTATGACTTGCGTGGCAACATGAGCCAGCAGACGAGCTACGCTGCGGTGAGTGAAACCGGTAAAGGGATCATGGATGAACAGGCGAGTGTGACGGAGTATAACTACGATGCACATAGCCAGTTGCGCCAGCGGATGGCCGTGCGCGGCAGCGCCGTGATCAGCGCACGGTCTTGACGAGTTTTGCGTACGACGGGATGGGCCGGGTGTTGACAAGCACGGATGCCAATGGCACTCAGACCACCGTCTATGACGATGCCAATCGCAACATAACTGTGACCGTGCAGAGCGGTATGACCGAGACGCGCAATTACGATAGCCGTGGTCGGCTGGTGAGCGTACGTCAGACGGGCGATGGCACGACGCGTGAGACGCGATATGTCTACAACAACGCCGATCAGCTGCGGATGTTGGAAGACGCACAAAGCGGTCGGCGTTATCTGTTCTATGACGCAGCTTGGCGCCTGGAGTACGAGGTCGATGCGACCGGGGCCGTGAAACGCTCTGAGTACAACGCGACCGGGCAGATCGTCCGACAAACACAGTATCTGAACCGCGCCGACACGAGTAGCTGGTACGACAGCACCACGCAAACGGTCACGAAGCTGAATCTCACGGTAGGTAATGCAGGCAGCGACGTGCCGACCGATGCGGCGCGCGATCGGTTAACGATATTCGATTACGATGCGGCCGGTCGGCTCATGAAAACAACCGATGCTGAAAACTTTGCTACGACCACCCGCTACGATGGAATATCGCGCGTGATCATGACGCATACGGATGATCGCGTAATCCGCTTTCTTTACGACAAGGACAACCGCAAGGTCGGTAGCGTGGATGCGCTCGGCTACCTCACCGAGTACAGGTACGATGCAGGCGGACGGTTGATTGAGACCGCGCGCTACAGCCAGCGCAGCCCGGCAGCAGTGAACATGGCCGCGCCCGTTTGGGTCGGTGTCACCAATCAGAATGCCATCGCCGGTCAGCCGTTTGAATATCGCGCGCCGGCATACGATGCGGATGGTGACCCTCTGACCTTCAGTGTGGTAGGCACGCAGCCCGGCTGGTTGAGCTTCGATGCGAGTACTGCGACACTGCGTGGCACGCCGCCGGCCACGGTGACGAGTTACACCGTCACGCTGCGTGCCGATGATGGTCGCGGCAAGTCCTCAGATGTGACGGTGCTCATCGCAGTGGCCAACGCTGCATCCAGCGGCGGGCAGGGCGGCACCGGGCCCACCTGGGCGTCACTACCATCTCTCAATGTTGTGACGAATGCTCCAGTGAGTTACGTCGTCCCGACGGCCACCGGCCAATCGCTCATTTACAGCGTGGTGAGCGGCTTGCCGCCAGGATTGTCCTTCGATGCGAGTACACGCGCGATCACAGGCAGCTCCAGCGCGGTCGGGTTCTACACCATCTTGTTGCGGGCCACGAATGCAAGTGGGCAATCCGTAGACAGGACCGTGTCGGTACAGATTCGTACGGCAGCCACCACACCCGATCAGTCGCCAGGTAGTGATGAGCTATCATCCTGGCGACCAATCGATACAAGCGCGCTGCACAGTTACGTCTATTACGACGGACAAGGGCGCGTCGTAGGCGCAGTGGATGAACAGCAATTCCTGACCGAAACAGTTTATAACGATGCGCTCAATTCTCAAAAAACATTGCGCTATCTGAGGCCGGTCATTGTCACCTCGGGTGACACCATGGCTTCGCTGAAGAACCGTGCGGGCGACTCCCGCCAGACATCGCTCGTGCGATACGACGGCTTCGGCCGAGTGGACGAGGTCACCGGGCTGGACGGTTCGACGGTGACACGCAACGAATACGACGACGCTGGCCGACTCACGCGCATAGTGAATGCCGCGAATACGGCCGAGCAGCGCGCTGGCCGCACGTTCTACAACACCTTCGGCGAAGTTACGGCGACGTTGGGCGGGGAGGGCGATGCGTGGCTGGGAACGAATCCGACGCCGCAGCGGGTCAGCGAGGCGATTCGCGACTACGGAATGCGGCATGAGTATGACACGCTCGGCAGGGCAATTCGCAGCGTGGACGCCAACGGCAACAAGACGCTGTTGTATTATGACCGCGAGAACCGGCTGACCCATACGCTCAATGTCATCAGAAAAAGCGCCAATGACACGCTGGCCGGCGAGGTAAGCGAGACGAAGTATAACAGCTTCGGTCAGACAGAGTCTGTCCGGCGGTATGCAACAGGGATCGCTGATGCGGATATGGAGCAGTTGTTAGCGGACGGCGGGGGCGGCTTCGCCGATCAGTTGCTGCTAAGCAAACTGGCGGCGCTAGCCAACATAAGCCGAGACCAGGTCAATACCTACGAATACGATCGCACTGGACGTCTGGTAAAGGAAGTCGACGGCGAGAATGGTGTCACGATCAATGTCTATAACGCACACGGTGAGCTTGCGGCACAGGTGCGCTCATATCTGGAGGGCCGTAACACTACAAAGCAGATTGACTATGATCTGAACGGGCGAGTGGTATCGCAGACGGACGATGTGGGTAGGATCAACTTGAACACCCGCACAGCATATGACGCTTTTAGTCGTGTCATTCAATCGATCGATAGTGCGGGTAAAGTCACCAAAACGGCTTACCAGGACAGCGGCCGTACCATCGTGGTAACTGATGCGCTCAACCGCACCACGGGCACCGAACACGACGCGCTCGGCCGCGTGTTCCGCATGACCAATGCGCTCAAGCAACAGACCGTGTATGCGTATAACGAGGCGGCGCGAAGCGTCACGGTAACGACGCCCGAAAAGATACAAGTGACCACGGCGCGTACGCGCCACGATGAGACGCTGCGCGCCACGGATGGACGCGGCAATATTACGCAATATGCGTACAACAAGGACGGTCAGCCAACGATGGTGACCGACGCATTGGGTCAAGTGATCGCCAAGACGAATTACGACCGAAGCGGCCGTAAGTTCGAAATTACTGATGCTCGCAGCATAGTAACGCGGTTAGGCTATGATCAGCGCAATCGGGTAATTGATCGGCAACTTGATCCCAGCGGCTTAAACTTTTTGCAGCGGTACAAATTCAATGCGCTCGGCCAGCAAATCGCGATGACAGAGAGGTCAAAAAACGGCGAATTGAGGGGAGCAACTTACGCTTACGACCGCAAAGGCCGCATGAAGAGAACAGTGGTAGATCCGAATGCGGGTGGGCTGCAGCTGACCACGAGCTACAGCTATAATAATTTTGATAAGACAGTAAGCATTGCGCGCGGTACGCTCTCGAGCACGGATCAGCAAGTCACGCTGTTCGAATTTGACCAGTTGGGCCGCCGTGTCAAAGAAATCGTGGCACCCAGCGCAGTCTTTGGGCCCGGGTCGCGCGACACGCGCGACCTTACCACCGAGTACCGCTACGACGCGGCTGGGCGACTGAGTTGCACGGTCCACCCCGATGGCACGAATACGTGGTATGTCTACGATGCTGCCGGCCAGCAAATTCAAACCATCAACGCGCTTGGTGAAGTTAGCGAAAGTGTTTACGACGCTAACGGCCGCTTGGCGCAAAGCCGGCGTTATTTCAACCGGCTGAGCGCTGAGGACTTGGCCAAACTGGGCGATGTGATCAGCGCGCCGGTGACACCCCAGGTCAACACGCGCGACCAACGCAGCTACTTTGTTTACGACAACGATGGTCGTTCACGTTACACGCTGCAGGCACATAATGGTACCGCCTGGACGATTGCCGAAAACCGCTTTGACGCTAATGGCAACATCGTCGAAACAAGACGCTACGACAAGTTTCTACCCGAAGCCCGGCTCGATGCGACCGATACCAGCGCCTCGCCAGGAATCAATGTCGCTGAGATCCAAGCCGAGTTGATCACGCTGGGCTACAGCGACGATGAGAGAACGCTGGCTAAAATCCAGCGCACGCGCTTTGCCTACGATGCGAACAATCGACTGCGCTTTACGGTGGATGCACTCGGCTCGGTCAGCGAGTCAGTCTACGACCCGGCGGGCCAGCTGGTGAGCAGCGTGCGCTATGCAACCCGACCGATGCTCACGGAATTTACCGAAAGCGCGATCAACGCTGCGCTCGACCGTACCGACTTCAGTAATCAAGTCAGCCACCATGCATACGATGCCGCCGGAAGGCAGCGCTACAAAGTGCTGGTGCTAGCCAGTGACGCTACTGGAAAGCCAACCCAGCAATGGATCAGCGAGCAGGCTTACGACTCGTTTGGCCAAGTGGTGCAGACCGTTACCTATGCGACATTGTTAGGCCCCGTAACCGACTACAGGGAGGCGACGCTGGCCAGCGTGATCACCGCGGGTGCGCAAGACCGGCGCAGCGCGTTTGTATACGACGCGGCCGGGCGGAAGGTCTATAGCGTGCAGGTGCAAATAGCGGGTAGCCAAAACATCGTCAGCAAACACGAGTTCGACGCGCTGGACCGCCTGGTCCAGAGCACGTCCTACGCTAAAACGATGGTGCTGGCCGATTTCGGCAAGGCCACGCTCGATAGTGCCACAATAACCAACGTTAGTGTCCACGACCGAACGACCCGCTTGGTTTATGACGCCGCGGGGCGGCAGCGTTTTGCGGTCGGTGCCGACGGATCGGTGAGTGAGAAGGTGTATGACGCGCTGAACCGCATCAAAGAGAGTCGGCAGTTTGATTTGTTGCTCAACAATACAATCCCGCACACCGAAGATGCGCTGTCCGCATGGCGCGCCGGGCGCACGATTGGCGACGGTATCACGCGCGGTGAGAAGTACGACTATGATCGCGCCGACCGGCTCCTGATAACGACCGATGCGGCAGCTTTCACTGAGACCAATGAGTACAACGCCCTGGGGGATAAGACCAGCTTCACCGACAAGAACGGCGCCAAATGGCGTTACGTCTACGACCGGCAAGGGCGCCTGTTCGACCAGTTCTCGCCACCGGTGGCAGTGCAGTTGAGCAGTGAGACCGCGCCGACCAATCGTTCGTTGCAAACGCGGCTTTACCACGATGCGTTTGGCAATTTGTTTAGGCGGCTCGAAGCGGTGCAAACGGTCGATCAACGCATCACGGAGTACGCTTACGACCGTCTCGGACGGCAGATCGGCATGATCCAGCCAGGTTGGTATGACTCGGCCACAGGCAGGGTCGAGGCGATCTCGGCGGAGGGGCGGTTTCAGCGCAGTCTGGCAACGACCTACGACGCGCTGGGTAACCAAGTCCGCACGCAGCTGCGCACGGGTCTCAACAGCTCTCAATATGAGTACAAGACTTACGACAACCTCGGCCGCGTGGTTTATGACATTGATGCGCTGAACAATGTCACTATGTTTGCCTACAACGTGTTTAGCGAGCAAACCACGGTCACACGCTATAACAAGAACGTAGGGACGCCACCGGCGGGAGTTGACACGCCATGGAGCGCCAATGCGTTGGCCAGCGCGCTTGATAACGATCCGCTCGCGCGCACAATGACGATGCGCTATGACAACCTGGGACGCAAGACGCAGGCGATTCAGCCCACCGTAGCCAGCTACTTCTTCAGTGGCAGCTCGGGACGGTTTGTCCCTCTGGACAGCAGCATCACGCCGGTGAGCGCCTCTGGCAATACCATGTTCGAGTACAACTCTTTCGGCGAGCTGTTTCATCAAACGGTTCAATTAGATAGCACACGTGCACAGGAAACTTGGCACTACTATGACACGATGGGACGCGAGACCCTCACTATCGTCAAGATCCATGCCATCATCCATTCTGAGGGCCAACCATCCATACTCCTGGGGTTTCACACTGCGCGCAGCTACGATGCCGTCGGTAACCTGACGCAAGTCATTGAGTATAATGGCTTCGGAGGAACGGACGAAGATAGCAACTTTCTCACGGTGCCGCCAATGCCGAATGAGGAAAGCGCCGATCGCATCAGCTCTTACGTGTACGATGTACGCAATCAGCAGACCGACACGCTGCGCTCGAACTTGAGCTATAGCGCGCTCGAAAACGGCCAGTATGTTCAAATCGAAGTTGGTCGTGACAACGGCGTGAACGTACAGCACACCGACTACGACGGTTTGGGTCATGCGATAGCCAACACTGACGCGATGAACAACGTTACCCGCTCTGCGTACAACGCGCTGGGACAGCTTATACAAGTGACAGAGCCCGCACGCTGGGTGGTCAAAAGCGGGCTGAACAACCCCGATCCTTTCCTGCTAGACAGCCAGGTTCTGACTTCACCGGTGACCGACTTGGTGCTCAACCCTTTCGGTCAAACCGTAAAGTCCACACACAGCCCCGGCCGCAGTGATGCTGCAGGTGCCACGTTGATCACCAGCACCAGCTACGACTTTGGTGGCAATGCCATCAGCATTACCGATGCCGGGGGAAACGTGAAGAATTGGCAGTATGACTTCTCCGGCCGTATCGTTAAAGAAACCCAAGCGATCAGTTCGACGCTGGGAGCCAGATTCCCCGTCGTCTCCGTCGAGACGCAAGAGTTACTAGTCTGGAAAGTCGTCAGACACACGCGGGAGAGGCGGTACGCCTACGACGCCGTGGGCCACATGACCGATACGCTGGACGTGTTCATGAACGGCTCGACATTGTCCCAGAGCGGTCTACGCAAAATCTACAACGCGTTCGGTGAAATCACCGAGGAACAAATCGTATGGGGTGCTGCGAGCGATGCGCTGAGCAATTTGCAGCACGCCACACGGCTGCACTACAGCTATGACAACGCCGGCAATATGGTTACCCAGGAGGGTGCCGATGGCCAGACCCAGTTCTTCTACAACCTCACGGGGCAAATAACCCGTACCGAGCAACGAGGCAACAACAGCACCGCCGACGACACCCACATCCGCGTTAGTGAGACCGGCTACGACCTGATGGCTCGCACAATCTGGCAGAGCAAGCCAGTTTTCTCGAGTGATGGGGGCATGGTCACGCCTAGGACTAGTCTAATCCTTGATCGGTGGGGCAACGTCATCCGTCGCACTGAAGTGAGCGACCGCGGCAATGGCTTGGCAGACACCATGCGGAGTCCAGAATATAAGTACAACGCCGACAACAAGGCCATCTCTGTGGAACCGGACCCCGCACGCGCACTTCGGGCGGATGGCACATCATATTTCCCGATCGTCAGGCATCAAACACACTATGACCTGGCTGGCTATGCGGTGGAGCAAATCGATGTTGCTTGGGATGTTCTAAGTACTGAACCTCCTCGCATGCTGCGCACGCGCAGTACTCTCTACAACAGCATCGGGCAGGTGGTGGAACAAAAGGACGCGGAGCAAGTCCACCAAGGACGGCATGGCCTGCGCTACGCCTACGACGCTAACGGCAACAAGGTAGCCACAGTCAACGCGGTAGGCAACGTTTTTGTCGATACCTTCGACACCAACGGCAATCAACTTACGCACAATGTCCTACGCCTGTCGCCTGGTGGCGAGAATGATACTTATGTGAGTGGATCAGGTAACATCCCGGTGGCCGTGCTATTGAACAGCCACAGCTACGATCAAGCTAACCGCCGCATCGAAACCCGCGACTACGTGTCGACTTCGCTCTCTCTCTTTAATGCCAACTACGCCCAATACGACGAGCGTGGCTTGGTGCGGGGAACCTTTCAGTTCCAGGCGTGGGACAACTGGCCTTTGCTTACACCTAGTAGCGGGGATCCGGGCCGTGAGACTTCCTGCATTTACGACATCCTGGGCAACAAGATCCAGCAAACTGACGCTTCGGGCCACAGCCAGGCCTGGAGCTACAACACTGCTGCGGATAGCGGCGATCAACTGAACTTCACGATCAACCGCCTTACCAGTACAACGAGTACTGCTGCAGGGGGGGGATTCAACCACACTACTACCTATAGCTACACCGATTTTGGTCAAGTCAAGCAGGAGACTTATACCGGCACAGACATTACGGATTCGACAGCGAAGAACAATCGAGTTTATGAATACAAGGAAAACGGGTTGCTTGCCCAGACAACGGATAGTCAAACGGTAGGCACTCTCGGTTTTGCTGGCGGTTTGGACTATTGGTCATCCATCAGCACGAATAAATATTCATACAACGACAGGGGACTGGTGGGGACTGTCAATATCGAGACCAAGG
Organism: Nitrosomonas communis; assembly: GCF_001007935.1. Classification (NCBI taxonomy): domain Bacteria; kingdom Pseudomonadati; phylum Pseudomonadota; class Betaproteobacteria; order Nitrosomonadales; family Nitrosomonadaceae; genus Nitrosomonas; species Nitrosomonas communis. The sequence continues at coordinate 1,428,509 of NZ_CP011451.1, read as the reverse complement.
AAGGCTTTTACGAGTACTTTATCGGCAGTGATCTTCAACCTATAGCAGCGCAGGAGGAGCAGCGAGAAATAAGGGCTACTTATGACGCCCTAGACCGGCCTGTTACCGTCGACAATCTTAACATAGATGGCAAGCGCTCGAGCTCGAACGTCACTTACGACTACGACGAGCTCGGTAACCGCAGGAGAATTACGTTCAGCTCCGTCGGCCGAAGTACCATACCCCTGCCGGGCAACGGTACCCTTACAGGAGAGGAGATCAATGGTCGGCAATTGTGGTTCAACTACGACCACGAAGGGCGCATGACGCTGGCCAACAAAACCATTGAACAAGATGGCACTGTCACCGATGCTGGCGTGGTGATTACCTACGATGCCGTCGGCCGCCGCGCCAGGACGCGCACGCAGGAAGGAACAGAAATAAGAGAATCCCAACTAGGCGGAGACACGTCTTGGGAGCAAGCCCGTTTGGAGCGCTACACCTACAACGACTTAGGCTACCTCATCAAGATCGAACAGGCTGGGGTGCGCTCCAACAAACAGTTCTTGGAGAAACTTGAAGAGATACCACCCGACCCCGGTCCGAGTCCCTTTATGCCGTCGGAAACGCGCAGCTACGATTTGTTGGGCAATCTTTCTGAGAGTAGTCAATATAGCCATTTCCGCTTCGTCAGCGCCTTTAACATGAGGATGGAGCCCCAGTCACTAGTGAAGGTAAAAGATCACTATAACGCCGCAGGCCTGTTCGACAAGCAAACCTCAACCCATTCCACGAGACCGCACACAAATTCAGAAACTAAAAACCTCTATGACAACCACGGCATACTGCGATCCTACACCTATACCCAAGGGGATGGGCTGGGAACTGATCCCGTTCAGGGTTTCAAGAATACCTATACCTACGGCTATGTATTCAAGGCAGGGGCGCTGAGGGAAAGAGCTATTCTCGTTGAATCCAACCTCAAGAAATCGACACCGACGCAAAAAACCAACATCTATGACGGGCGTGGCAACCTGGTGTGGCAGCGTTCGGTGGACGGCCCGGGCAATACGGAGATGGTCTTCTTCGACTACGACGGATCGGGTCGCGTGCTCGACAAGGCTAAGATTGACATGCGGCCGAATGGGGGAATTCGGGATGACAAATACAACAGCTTCTTCTACAACACGAGCGGAGAGGCGATCGGCAACGTCCCCTCTAGCAGCTTTACCAGAAAAGGCTTGCACGCCAACTTTGGTATCAACTTCACGCCTGTCAGCTCCACTTATCCAAGTTCACAGCCCAGTAGCTATGCGGTCCTCACCGGTGATACCACGGCTAGCATTGCGAAGGCGTTCCTGGGAGACGAGCAGTTGTGGTACTTGATCGCTGACGCCAATGGCTTGACCACCGGTCCCTCCGATTCGCTGGAGTCACAGGTTGGACGAAGCCTACGCATTCCCAACGTCGTGACCAATTTGCACAACAACGTCGACACGTTTTCGCCCTATAACCCTAACACGATTATCTCCAACACGCCATGGGTGGGCGCGCCCATGCCGCCTCCCCCACCGACCTTCTGGGAAAAAACCGTTCAGCAGTTTGCGCCTGTCGTGGGAATTGCCACGTCCATGGTGCTGGGTGTGACGCTGTCGACACTGGGCCCGTTGGGGATGGGGATCGCAGCGGCCGCCGGTAGATTCGCCAGCCAGTCATTTTATATAAGCTTGTCAAGCGAGAAGGGATGGGATGACTATAAATTAAGTGATGCAGGAGCGGTGGCCGAAGCGGGGCTAACAGGAGCCCTTGCTGGCGGGCTGAGCGGGGCAGCCACTGCTGTGCGGGGACCCCTGTGGGTGCAGTCATTGGCCCAGGCTGGAGCTGCTGCGACCACCTATGCCTTCAACTATAAGATCCAGGAAATCATCCACCCCGAGAATAAGCCAGAGCCGTTCAAATCGAGCTTGTTGACGGCTACTTTGGGCGGTGCTGCTACCCCGGTGTTGGGTGGTTTTTTCTCGGATCTGGCTCAGCAGGCGCTCAATCCCAACACGGGATGGGTCTGGAACCCAAACGCGCGCGCCTGGAATGCGCTCTCTCAACAACTGGCCATGGGCTTGGGACAAGTGTTTATCCAGAATGCATTTGATGCGCTGCGGAGTGAATCGCCCAAGACTGTGGATCGGAAATTCGATGAAGCCAAAGTAGCACCGAAAGTCGCGGAAAGCAACGTAAAGGTTGCGCCGTCTGGCTGGGAGGTTGGGGCCGAGTTCGAACGAATAGGCTACGAGGATATCGCTGCAGACTACATACAGAAAACCATCACCAGAAACCTTGACGGAGTATTGATGGAAGAGTTTACGGAGCAATTCTACTGCGGCGCCATGGGGGGCGGTGAGGATGTTTGTTTGCCGCAATTCAATGAGGGTATAAAACCCGAAATCATCGAAATACATGACATTACATCGCCGGCCCAGTACAGGGCGAAGCAAGGCATTGCTAATGTCTCGACGTTTGAGCAATTCCGCGTGCGCTACAACTACGAGAATTTTAAACGCTATGGCCTGAAGGTTCCACCGCGCACCGATGAACACGACGCCCAAGTGAAACGGGCTTTCGCCAAAGAACGGCTCGAGCAATCCATCGTGATCGAAAGGAACCTGCGTCATACCACCGGCATAGCTGCTTTCGGGATAACGTCGTCGGTCGCGGTGGTGGGTACGGGTGCGGCCATTGCTCTCACTGCCTCCGCCGTAGCTAATCCATGGCTGTTCGTGGAGTCAGCTGCCGTTGGTTACGCCGCCGATACGGTCGTGACCAACGTCACGGGCAGCGAGACCTTGGGGCTTATCGCCGGGTTCGCGGGAGGAGGCGTCGCGGGGCTCGGTCGGGTAGGACCGGCGACGGTGGCAGAGACGTTGGCTGCATATCGCGCCAGGAATGCGGCGGTAGTGCTTTTGGAAGATGGAACAATGGTTTATCGTTATGGAATAACGCGTGAGGCGCTGAACGCCAAGGTCGTGACGGTAGGGACCCAGGCGGAGTCGGCAGCCGTTGCAATAAGTCCTAAAACCGTCGGCGGGCAACTGCCTGGCGTGACAATGGCACATGTGCCACCGGCACTGCCGCCCGTCAACCAGCCTTTACTGCCGGCTGGGAGGATTCGCGGCAACCTCAATCCAATTCCATCACGCGGCCCCATTGCGCTTGGGCCGGGGGACAGCGGAGGCTTCACGGCTGGCCCACCGGCACTGCCGCCCGTCAACCAGCCTTTGCTGCCGGCAGGAAGGATTCGCGGCAACCTAAATCCGATTCCATCACGCGGCCCCATTGCGCTTGGGCCGGGGGGCAGCGGTGGCTTCACGGCTGGCCCCATCGCTAACGCCGGAGCTTATAGTGACGTCGCTGGGCATCATATTCATCAATCTGCTAGTTTTTCTCCAGGTCGAGCAAGACTAAATCCGAATCACAATTCCGCAATTACGATTGAACAAGGTGTCCCTAGCTTTACAAATGCGCAGCATGATCTCGCAAGTACAGCCCAACGGAATATAAACCGGGCGTATCGGGGCGAGACAATAAACCAACCAAACGTAGGGTCTTTACAAATTGAGGCTACAGGCAATGGAACGCTTCTCTTTCCGAACATTGCTTTCGAAGACATCAAGGCCTTTTACGCCCTTCGGGCTGCCGGGTTTCATCCTGACGAGGCCTTGAGACTTGTTAATTTATCCAGAGCTCAAATCGACTCGGTTGGAGCTCTGCCAGTACGCGTACCTACAAGGTGATAGAGACCGAATGAGCTATAATCAAATGTGGTGTATGGAGGGTCAAGCGGCTACCTGTTTTTGATCTCCTGTTTGTTTAACAAATTTAACGCCGGAGATGACATCTGCTAACAGCTTATAGCCTCTTAATCGAAATCAATTATTTTGAGCAGTTTCCATGAACTTGAACGGCATGGTTAGTGTTGTTGTCCGACTTCCACAATTCTTGGTTTTATCTGTTCTTATTATGACAGTAGCAAAGACAGATTCAACCGGATTAGTTGTTCTTATATGCTGCCAGTTTTCGGCAGGATAATCATAGAAGGCCAGCATGGAAGCTTTGTCTCTAGACAGATATAGCCTACTTTATATGAAATGATTCGATTTTAAAGAGTTGCTTAACGCAACCTGCGCGATTGTAAGTCCCTCCTCCTTTCGAACGGATAAGACTTTGCAGCGAAATGAAAATGGATAAGTCATCTGTAAGGTATAATCAATTTATTTGAGCTTTGCTATAATTCGTGCGCGCAGCATTGAGGTGCAAAAGACTAATGAGGCGTAGTTTTTCATATTCTTTTTTGTTCTTTCCGCCTAGGTGCTGTTTCCTCCACCTACCAATACTGAAAATAAACCGTTTGATTCGTCCGCGCGTAATTCATTGATTTTTATCATCTAAAAAATATGAGCTTGTGGACTTCGCACTTAAATGACAGGAAGGGGTGGAGAGAATAATGGCGCAGAGAGAGAAAAACTGAGCGAATTTAGGGAATCTCTTGAAACTACGAAGTCCGCAAGAATCCTCAGGAACCCGCGCAAATACGCGAGAGTAGGCACAAAAGAACCAACCGGATGAAAGGTTGGTTTTTGGTATTGGTGGAGGCGGCGGGAATTGAACCCGCGTCCGCAAGCCCTCTACAGACAGTTCTACATACTTAGCCAAGTTTATTTGATTTAACCTGTCACCCGCCAGCTGGCAGGCTGATGAAAGGCGAGTTACCTATTATTTAGTACTTCGCAAAGTAACCCTGCGAAATACGATCCTCGTTAGTGACTCCACTGTCTGTTGCCAGACCCGGCGTTGAGGCCCACCGGTGTGGAGTTCAGCCGGATTAAGCGGCTAAAGCGTAATTTTCGTCGTTTGCGACTATTTTTTTTCAGATGTATTTACGAGGTAACTGATCCTCGGTATGCCCTGCACTGCTTTGCAACCCACGTCGAAGCCGAATCGCCCCCCAAGATAATTTATACTGATTGATATGATTGTATGGATACGAAAAAGTTCAAGAATATAATTTTAACAGAATCTCTGAGTTGATTCTAACGAAGTGTCTTAAATATAATTGAGCAAGTCTTCTGGATGATTAATGAGATGATCTGCGCCCCAGGATTCAGGTGGTGCATCATTACCTAAATAGCCATAACGCGCAACAATCGGTTTTATTCCAGCTGCCATGCTGGCTTGGACATCACGAAGATCATCCCCGAGATAAATGCAGTTCTGTGGGGAAATATCCATTTGACGGCATGCGGTGAGCAAGGGTTCCGGATGGGGTTTGGTATGAGCTGTCTCATCGCCGCTGATAATGCAGGCTGCCCGCTGGTGTAGCCCTAATGTTTGCACGAGGGGGCGAGTGAAGCGAGCGGGTTTGTTGGTTACTATTCCCCAAGGCAGATTGCGAATATCGAGCTGATCAATTACATTAGCTATGCCTGGAAATAAGCAAGTATCATGACACAAACGTTCGGCGTAAAAGCGTAGAAATTCCTCGCGCATCGCTTCGTAGGTTACATCATCAGGTTTGAGATTGAAACCAAGATGTAATAATCCACGTGATCCAGCCGATGCGTAACGGCGGATAAGGGTAATCGGTAAAGGAGATAACCCTCTTGCTATGCGCTGTCGATTAAGCGCATGACCCAGATCAGGCGCAGTATCGGCAACTGTGCCATCAAAATCGAAAAGAATTGCTTTAATCATTTATCCGCTTTTAAGCTGGAAATGCCATGATATAGTTGACACTGGTATCAGCCTCGAGCGCATACACTTTAGTAAGAGGATTGTAGGTCATACCAATAATTTTGGCATCATTTAATCCTGCGGCACGCGCCATACGCGCAAGTTCAGAAGGCTTGATAAATTTAGCGTATTCGTGAGTCCCTTTGGGTAATAATTTAAGGATGTATTCTGCCCCGAGAATGGCAAAGAGATAAGATTTCGGGTTGCGATTAATGGTCGAGAAAAAGACCCAGCCATTGGGTTTAGTTAGCTGGGCGCATGCTTTTATTACGCTGGCAGGATCGGGTACATGCTCCAGCATTTCCATGCAAGTGACAATATCAAAATGGTGCGGCTGTTCTTTAGCAAGCATCTCAACCGTTATTTTTCGATAATCAACTTGCTGCCCACTTTCGAGCAGATGAAGTTTAGCAATTTTGAGTGCCTTATCACTCAAATCAATGCCTGTTGTTTTTGCCCCACGTGCAGCCATTGCTTCAGATAATATGCCACCGCCACAGCCGACATCTACCACAGTTTTTTCCTTCAACCCTCCACTTAGTTGATCGATGTAATCAAGCCGTAATGGATTAATGTCATGTAGTGGTTTAAATTCACTATTAGGATCCCACCAACGATGGGCAAGTTGGCTGAATTTTTCCAGTTCGATCGGATCTGCATTGATACCATCATCTTCCATAAGATTTTCTACCCTATATTTTTGCTATTGAGGCGTTTTTGCCATTAATATATTGTGCTCGATTGATTATTTTCGTTCAGAGTAGCAAGTTCTCTGTTATCCAGCAATAGTTTGCCATTGACCCGGACACGAGTAATTCCATTTGTAAATGAAAGCTGACTTTGAAAACTAACTTTGTCGACTTAACCTTGCCGTATTATTGCTACTGTCTATGTTTTGCCTTCGCGTCGTTTTTGATTTGGAAATCGAATAACAAGTTCGTGGTCTGCAACATAAACAAGATGTGAAATAGGATCAAAGCAAGGAGAGAGTGTAAGACTCGAGAAATCGATGGGTTTTTTGATATCTGCGGCTTTGCCAATCGCTAAAGGAATCCATGATTTTATCGAGCCCCATGCAATGGCTCCGTTTAGAGTAACCATCTGTACCAATACAGACATTGAGTCCATGTGCTAATAAATCACTAACCAGAGCAAATCCGATCGCTAGCTTGCGATCAGGTGAAGGACAATGTGCATTATTACAATCTTGTTGTCAGAGTAATTTAATTTCACTTTCGATCAAATGGATCATATGTACCCCAATCAGCCTGGAGCCAAGCAAACCATGCTGATATAAACGTGCAAGTGGACAAAGTTCACAGGTATTTAGGCTGTATATCATTTCATCGTGAGCTTCATGCAGGTGAATATGCACGGGTAAATCGAGCTGATCAGCGTAATAGTTATGATATTGAGTGCACAAGTTGAGTAAGCTTGGGATGATCACATGATAATTCAGGCTAATATGATTAAGAGAAGTGAGCTGTATTCATATCTGTAAATTTGGCAGGATAACTTTGCCCATGCCATCATTAATCACTATAGCCGGATCGATCAATACAAGTTTTCTGGTTCATCCGGAATGATCCGAGGTGCTTCAAAATTGAGGCGCCAGTTACAGACCGGCCCTTTTTATTACATTTTAACAAAAAAGCCCTGCGGAACGGCAGGGCTTTTTGTCTTGTATGAAATCTGAAACTAATCTTAGTAGTTACCTTCCTGTGTGCCTGCTACTTCAATTTCTACCCGACGGTCAGGTGCCAAGCAATCAATTAATGCTTTGGTTTTCTTGGTACCTGCGCAACTGTCACCCGTCACAGGGTTAGCCTCTCCTTTCCCGTCCGTAAAAATGCGGTCTGGGCTGATGCCATTGGCAGTAACCAGATAATTCTTAACTGCTTCAGCACGTCTCATGGAGAGTTGTTTATTATAGTCATCCGAACCGATACGATCGGCATAACCGACAGCAATGATAAGATCGTATTTAATATTTCTCAGTTTATTGGCAAAGTCATCCAAAGATTCCTTTCCTTGAGGTTTAAGGACAGCCTTGTCAAAATCAAATAGCGCATCCGCAGAAAAAGTGATTTTTTCTGGTTCGGTGATCGGAGCAGGGGGAGTAGGCGCGGCAACCTGTTCTACCGGTTTTTGACATTTAGGAGCCTGTGGGTCACATGAACAATCCGCATTTTCTTCTGTCCAATCTCTGGTACGCCAACATAAACCTGTAGTGTTTCTGGATATTACTCCACGATCATTTACATTATAACCTGGTATTTTCGCTGCATCACTTTCGCCTTGCTTATAATATGTCCCAGCTTGTGTTTCAGCCAAAGCCATTGTTGAAATTAAGAGTAGCGATAAAACGATTGCTTCTATTAGATATTTCCTGGTCGACGTTCTCTTTTTCATGCTATTGTCCTTTTTTGTAATTTTGATTCACTCAAAACAACCCCCACAAAATCATTTGCTGCTGATGCGATCTCGTGACACTCATTAATAAATTGATAATTAATGCATTACTTGAGCGGATTATGAGTCCATGTTTTTGTTTTTGTCAAACCAGTTTGTTGTTATTGCGCAACACTGTGGCAATCAATTGGAACGGCCTGATAGAATAGGTTGATATGATAGCTCTTTAGACAATTTCTAAAGAGAATGTTCTAAAGTTAAAATTTAATTGGAATAATTGATGGCAATGATGATGACAATGATTCGTTTAATCTTCGGTGCCATCATGATGTTTATAAATATTTTATCTGAAAAATTAATGGATGTTTATTGAATTGCTGCTGTTAGCGGTGGTGTATGAACATCAATTTATTAATCGTTAATTTTTGAAACCGAGTGTGCTAGTGAATGATATTCCTAATGTGACTATTTCTGCTTGTAACCTCAGCCGCAATTTCGGTAAGCATACTGCAGTGCACCAAGTTGATCTGGAATTAAGGCGAGGTGAAGTATTAGGCTTGTTAGGTCCTAATGGTGCAGGAAAGAGCACGACGATGCAGATGCTGACAGGTAACTTGGCTCCAACGAGTGGTAGTGTGCAAATTTGTGGGGTCGATTTGCTTAAACATCCTCAACAAGCCAAATGCTATATTGGTTATTTGCCTGAAAACCCACCATTGTATAAGGAATTAACAGTAGATGAATATCTCCGGTTTGCTGCTAGATTGCACCATATTAATCTATCAAGAATCGATTCCGTATTGACCGAAGTTAAACAACGTTGCGGTCTCAATGATATAGGAAAACGGCTGATCAATACATTATCCAAAGGGTATCAACAACGTGTAGGCATTGCCCAGGCGATTATTCATCAGCCTGAGGTTATTATTCTTGATGAACCTTCTATCGGATTAGATCCTAATCAAATAAGAGAAATTCGAATACTAATTCGTGAGCTTGGTAAAACTTCTAGTGTGGTTCTTTCTACACATATACTGCCGGAAGTCGAAGGTGTATGTGATCGAGTTCAAATCATGAATCAAGGCACGATGGTGTTTAGCGCTGCGCTAGCAGAACTCAAACAAAAAAATCTCAGCCTTGAGCAAATTTTTGAGCAATTTACTCTAAGAAATGGACATACCGGGAATTAAGAAAATGATTCTGACTATCGCCAGCAAAGAACTGAAGTTGTTGTTTGTTTCACCCTTGGCCTGGACTTTTCTTGCACTGATCCAGTTAATGCTAACTTGGGTTTTTTTGGGGCAACTCGATGCTTTTTTAGAGTTGCAATCACAACTCATGCAGATTGCTAATCCGCCCGGGGCGACAGAAGTTATTATAGTGCCGGTATTTGCGGTAGCCTCATTAGTATTGCTGGTAGCAACACCTTTGTTAACGATGCGCCTGATGGCAGAAGAGTGGCGTAACCATACTATGACTTTGCTAATCTCTGCCCCAATTTCCTTGACGGCTATTGTACTGGGTAAATTCCTGGGGTTAATGATATTCTTTTTATTAGCTATGCTGCTTGCAGTGATGCTGTCTCTTTCTTTGCTTATTGGAGGAGCAATGGATCTTGGCTTGCTATTAAGCAATATGATCGGTTTATCACTGCTGGCTGCCTGTTTTATTTCTATTGGGTTATATATATCCAGCTTGACTTCCCATCCAGCAATTGCTGCGGTAGGGACATTAGGTATATTACTGGTTTTATGGATAGCAGATGTGGTGGCAACTAATACAAGTAGTGTTATACAAAATTTTTCATTGCTCAGACATTATGAAAGCTTCAATCGTGGTTTGATTGATTCATTCAGTCTCGCTTTTTTGGTTCTTTTTATCCTTACTTTTCTCATATTGACTATTCGTCGCCTGGATGGAAAACGGCTTCATGGATGAGCCTGGATTGCCAGTGTTTTTGGGTACATGATCTGAATGATTACAGTTAATAAAAAATTGCGACTCCATTTGCTGTTGCAAAATGGGTTATTTGTTGTGTTGCTCTTGGTATTGGTTAGTATGCTGGGTTATCTGGCGTTTGAGTTTCGTACACAATGGGATATCAGTCAGAATAATCGTAATAGCTTGAGTAAGGCCAGCCTGGATGTGGTGCAAAAACTCAATGGTCCAGTGATGGTCACGGTTTATGCCACTCACCAGGATCCTCAGCTAGGAGATATCAGAAAAATTATTAGTGATTTTATTGTTGCCTACCAGCGAATTAAGCCTGATCTTACGCTTAACTTTATTGATCCCATTGAGCAGCCTCATCTTGCTGAAGAAGCAGGCGTCAGAATGAATGGCGAAATGGTGATAGCTTTTAATGATCGAAGTGAACATCTTACCACTATTAATGAACAAACCTTTACCAATGCATTGATGCGATTGGCTCGATCTGATCAAAAGCAATTGATGATACTTTCAGGCCATGGTGAACGTAAGCTAGATGGCATTGCTAATCGTGATATGGGAGACTTTGGCAAGAAATTGACAGAAAATGGCTTTAGAGGCGAAGCACTTAATCTGGCTAGCACAATGGAAATCCCATCCAATACAAGTGTGCTTATCATTGCCTCTCCACAAACTGATTTGATGGCTGGTGAAGTAGATATATTGCTTGATTACATCGAGCGTGGCGGCAATTTATTATGGTTGGTAGACCAAGAATCATTATATGGCCTGTTGCCGCTGGCTGAAAAATTAGATTTGACTTTCACACCTGGTGTGGTGGTCGATCCCCAGGCTAAACGATTGAGAGCGCCTATCACGTTTGCACTGGGAACAATTTATGGACAACATGCTATCACTGAGGATTTTGATTTTATTTCGGTATTTCCTTTTGCACGACAGATTATTTTCAATGAAAACGAGAAATGGCAGGGTACTTCATTGGTTGAAGTGGCGCCAGAAGGATGGGTGGAGACTGGAGAGTTGAATGATGCGCCTACTTTTAATGAAACTGATGATGTGGCGGGTCCGGTTAGCGTGGCAGTGGCATTGAAACGTACTATTGATGAGCGCGAGCAGCGTATCGTTGTGGTTGGAAGCGGACATTTGCTGGCAAATACCTATCTAGGGAATGGCGGTAATATCGATTTTGGAATGAATCTGGTCAACTGGCTTGCAGGTGATGAGGATTTGATTACTATTCAACCTCGGGCAACCATTGATAGTCAATTAATATTAAAAGAACCTGCATTAACCGTGATGGTTATTAGCTTTCTCATTGTGCTTCCCTTGCTGTTTCTGGTGAGCGGAATAATGATTTGGTGGCATCGTAGGAGAAGGTAACCCTATGCATTCCCATTCCTGGCTTAATCTGATTATGTTTGTCACCGTCATGGCGCTGGCAGCGTTTCTCTACATTAAACCTTCGTTACAGGAAGAGGAATCTTATAAAATTTCATCGCTCGCTGCGGAAGCAGTGCAGCATATCCGTATCACTAGAGAAGACACCCTGATTGAATTAAGTCGGTCGGGTAATCGCTGGCAGATGAGAGAACCTGTGCAAGGCAGAGTGAATGACGTAAAAGTTGAACGCATCCTCGAAATGCTCTCTGCAACCAGCCAGTATCTTTTACCACCAGTAAATCTGAGCCGCTATGGTCTAGCATCACCCGTTCTTGAGCTGCAAGTCGATCAAGAATTGTTCAGTTTTGGTGATCTGGCGCCTATTACCGGCGAGCAATATCTGGCAACAAAGCAGCAGGTATTTCTGATTTCACCCCGCTACGCTGCGACGTTGCCAGTATTGCCCACCGATCTGCTGGATTCAAAAGTATTTGCGGAAGATGAGATTCCAGTTGAGTTTGAATTGGCGCATATTCATTTGAAGCAGGAAGAGAACTGGCAAGTGAATTCGCCGCATGTGAAGCAAGCATTAAGTCAGGATGAGTTAAATCAATGGGTTCAGAACTGGCAATTGGTTCATGCCAGCTATCTGACACTGAATTCTGGTAAAGTGGGTACGGACGGAGAAAAAATCAGCATTATGCTGCAAGATGGAAGAAGGATTAAATTGATTGCTGAGCAGAATGAATCTGAGCTAACCTTATTGCGTGAAGACGAAGGCATACGTTACCATTTTTCCAGTAGTATCGGTAAACGATTGCTGGATCCTTTTTCGATTTATAAGGAGCAAGCGGTCTTTACGGAATAATGCCTGAATTACCTGAAGTCGAAGTCACGCGGCAAGGCATTGAGCCATATTTGTTAAACCAGCGTATCGTGCATGTGATAGTTAGGAATCCCCGCCTGCGATGGCCGATTCAGAGTAATCTTGAAGAGGTTCTGGTAGGACAGGAAATCACTGCAATCGTCCGACGTGCAAAATATCTCCTGCTCATTTGCAGCAAAGGGACGTTGATTGTGCATTTGGGTATGTCTGGAAGTTTGCGTTTAATATTTGCTCAAGTTCCACCGCAGAAGCATGATCATTTTGACCTGGAACTTGCAAATGGTGTCATTCTTCGTTTTAGAGATCCTCGTCGTTTTGGAGCAATTTTGTGGAATACAGGAGATGTCATGCAACACCCCTTGCTGGCACAGCTCGGTGAGGAGCCGTTGTGTCCATCTTTTGGTGGAAAAAGCTTATATGAGAGGACACGGAATCGTATTAGCAGTATTAAGGAAGTGCTGATGAATAATCGGATTGTGGTGGGTATAGGTAACATTTATGCTAATGAGGCATTATTTCGTGCCGGTATCCATCCGAGAACGATGGCCGGTAAAATTAGTCTGAGTCAATATGAGAAATTGGCTTGCTCCATCAAGACCATTCTTAGTGCAGCAATAGAAGCTGGCGGCAGCAGTTTAAGAGATTTTGTTAAATGCGATGGGAGTCCAGGCTATTTCCAGCAGCAATATTGGGTATATGGCCGGGCAAACCAGCCATGCCGAATATGTGGCAGTATAATTAAACAGATTAAGCAAGGACAGCGTTCAAGTTTTTATTGTCCAGAGTGTCAAAAATGAGTTGCTCGCCTATCTATTAGGTCTGCCAGCATACTATTCTAACCTTTCTAACATGAACGTTACTTTTGAGTATGGATTTTATGGCACGATGGATCATGATTGCAGGCGCAATATTGCTTATTCTGGGTGCAATATTGCATGTAGCTCCCTGGCTATTAAGCTGGTTTGGTAAATTGCCTGGCGATATCAGGATAGAAACAGAACGAATAAAGGTTTTTATCCCCATTACTTCCATGATTATCGTAAGTATCGTGCTCACGATAATCATAAATATATTTAAACGCTAATTCCATTTCTAAATCAAAAATGATGCAAAGGTGAGCTGCAAGCAATATCAATCATACGGTATGGTAAAGCCGACAAAGCAAGTTTTGATCTGGAAATGGATAAGACAGTTGCCTAAGCCAAAGCAACGAAATTTAACCTGAGAATGTATTGGCGTTAATGATTAAAACTAGCTAAATGCGAGTAGTTGCTTGCATAGAAATAATAAGTTTGGGAATAACATGAATATTACGTTTGTTGGTGGTGGCAATATGGCTAGTGCCTTGATTGGTGGGCTATTGCAGCAAGACTACCCTGGAGCACAAATACATGTGGTAGAAATAAATGCAGAAAATCGGGAAAAAATCAAACATCAATTTGGAGTAACAACTGGGACTGAGCTTAGAGCAGGTATTATCGATCGCGATGTGATCATTTTAGCCGTTAAGCCACAGCAGCTTTTTACTGTAGCGAAGCAACTTGCTCCCTTACTTGCTGGTCAGTTGGTTATTTCTATCGCAGCGGGCATTCGGACATCCGATTTATCTCGCTGGCTAGGAAGCTATGACTATATCGTACGGGCCATGCCCAACACCCCTTCTTTGATTCGTGCTGGAGTCACAGGCTTATATGCATTACCGACTGTGATTAATCAACAGAAGGAAAATGCCACCTCGATTCTGAACGCGGTGGGATTAGTATTGTGGGTGGAACAGGAAGCGCTTTTGGACGCGGTGACGGCGATCTCAGGTAGCGGTCCGGCTTATGTTTTTTATTTTATGGAAGCAATGCTGCAGGTTGGAGTGGAGTTGGGTTTGAGTATCGAACAAGCAAGGCAGCTGACTTTGCAGACCTTTCTAGGCGCCGTGCAACTTGCAGGTCAAAGTGAAGAAGATGTTGGCATCTTACGATCACGGGTAACTTCGAAAGGTGGTACGACTGAGCAGGCACTGCTAAAGATGGAGCAGGAGGATATTAAAAATGCAATTGTGCGTGCAGTTCATGTGGCTTTCAAGCGTGCTCAACAAATGGGTGATGAATTAGGCAGCCTATAGCTTTAAACTCTTAGTATCAAAATTTCCAGGGAGCATGTGATGTCCAATCAAATACTGATATTTCTTTTAGATACTGTACTTGGCTTATTTTCCCTTGCGCTGCTGCTACGCTTCTATATGCAATTGTTGCGTACTCCTTCCTATAATCCCTTATCGAAATTTCTTGTAGCCGTTACCAATTTTATCGTTCTGCCGGTGCGCCGGGTAATTCCTGCTTGGAGGGGCTTTGATCTTTCCACATTGGTGCTGGCCTGGTTGACACAATTTATTATCCTTGTGGGAGTAAGTAATTTAAAAGGTTATGGGCTCGATTCATCGCTTATAAGCACATTCATAGGATTTGGGCTACTCGCATTAATTGAGCTTGTTAGAATGACGCTGTACATTGTGATGATTATGCTGATTGTACAAGCAGTGCTTTCCTGGATTAATCCTTACAGCCCATTGGCGCCAATACTTGACGGTTTCACACGACCTATTCTGAGTATTTTTCAACGCTATATTCCGCCTATCGCTAATGTTGATCTATCGCCCTTATTCGCCATTATCCTGTTACAGTTGCTGTTAATGATTGTGGGAAATGTGCAACAGGGAATTTCAGTCATGTTCTGATGAGCTGGTATCAATACGATGGCAATTGCAATCTTATTTTAACGCTTTATATCCAGCCAGGCGCAAAGCATACCGAATTGGCAGGGTTGCACGGTGATGCGCTTAAAATAAGACTTTCTGCTCCACCTGTGGAAGGTAAGGCAAATAAAGTGCTATTAAAATTTCTTGCAGAACGTTTTCAGGTACCCTTACGGCAGGTATCCATCAAACAGGGAATGCAATCCCGCTACAAGATAGTCGAAATCTATCAACCTTCTCTTGGGCCACAAGTACTTTCTGCTGATGATTGCTTGAAATAAGGTATACCATTTCCAAATGAACGCGAAGGCGAGCCGCAGGCAGTATCACAACCATACGGCAAGGTGAAGCCGACAAAGTCAGTTTTGATTTAGCAATAGAATAAAAGCCTGGCGGATACTTTCACAACAAACTAGCATGATGTAATCGTGCACGATGCGTCATGTATCCTCTAACTTTTTTCTATAAAAAATTCCTATCAACCTGTTTTTTGCTTAGTATTCTTAGTATTTATAATTAAGTAAAAAAAATTGTTCGTATGCCATTCTTATTCCATTTTTAAATCAAAACTGGCATTGTCGGCTTCACCTTGCCGTATGGTTATGATACTGTCTTCGGCTCGCCTTCACGACATTTTTGATTTAGAAGTGGAATTATTTGTTTATATAGTTAATGGGCTAATTTGTACTTTGCTAATAAGCACGCAGCATATCGTTTTCTTCAGGTAAAAAAATAATTTGCAATCGAATAAAAATCCAGTGAAATAGTATGGATTGATGGCAGAATGTGTAAAGCTGGAATGGTCATTTATTTAATTTTAGAGGAGAAAATGCAGGATGAGGTATAAGAATATTGAGGAGTTCAGGAATTATGTTTCTGAACGTAACCCTGGCCAAGTAGAGTATATGCAAGCTGTTACTGAGGTTATTGAAAGTTTATGGCCTTTTATTACCCGTAATCCTCGCTATGCTGAGCATGGTTTACTGGATAGAATCGTTGAGCCAGAGCGCATCATTATCTTCCGTGTTTGCTGGGTCGATGATAGCGGTGAAGTAAAAGTTAATCGTGGGTATCGTATACAACATAACTCGGCGATTGGCCCATATAAAGGGGGAATTCGTTTTCATCCTTCGGTTAATCTATCCATTCTCAAGTTTTTAGCATTTGAACAAACGTTTAAAAATGCTTTGACAACACTACCTATGGGTGGCGGTAAAGGGGGGGCAGATTTCGATCCTAAAGGAAGAAGTCCCGGTGAAATCATGCGTTTCTGTCAGGCTTTTGTAAGCGAACTATTCCGTCATATTGGTGCTGATACAGATGTTCCTGCGGGTGATATTGGTGTGGGTGGCCGCGAAGTGGGATATATGGCGGGTATGGTAAAAAAATTGACTAATCGTTCAGATTGTGTGTTTACTGGTAAAGGAATCAGTTTTGGTGGTTCATTGGTTCGTCCTGAGGCGACAGGTTATGGTACAGTTTATTTTGTGGATGAAATGCTTAGATATGTCGGTCAATCATTAGATGGCCTTCGCATTGCCGTATCAGGATCAGGTAATGTAGCGCAATATGCCATAGAAAAAGCAATGGCTTTTGGTGCAAAAGTGGTGACTATTTCGGATTCAAGTGGAACAGTGGTTGATGAAGCGGGATTCACACCTGAAAAACTCGCAATATTGTCAGATGTGAAAAATAATCTTTATGGCCGGGCGAGTGAGTATGCTCAAAGAATAGGAGCGAGTTTTCTTTCAGGAGAGAAACCATGGCATGTGCCCGTAGATGTTGCTTTGCCGTGTGCGACGCAGAATGAAATTAGTGAAGACGATGCGTCACATTTGATCAAAAACGGGGTGATCTGTGTGGCAGAAGGCGCAAATATGCCTTGTACCGCTGGGGCTGTGAAACGTTTCGAACATGCTAAAGTTCTGTTTGCGCCAGGTAAAGCGAGCAATGCAGGAGGAGTAGCCACATCGGGTTTGGAAATGAGCCAACAAGCGATGCGACTTTTCTGGACGCATGAAGAAGTCGATGCACGTTTACAGGAAATTATGAGAGCTATTCACACTGCATGTTTGCAATATGGCGAGCAGGAAGATGGTCGTATCAATTATGTGGATGGAGCCAATGTCGCTGGTTTTGTTAAAGTGGCTGATGCTATGCTGGCTCAAGGTGTCATTTAAATATTGAGGTAATGGAAAAATGGATTACTTTCTTGCAATAAAGCTTTGTGGTTTTTAATCTATAGATCATCGCAATGAGGTAGAGCGGTAATCCAGAGCTGACAGATAAGACTTGTGGTTTCCAATGATGTTTACTCTCTTGTATTTTGGATTAAATTTAATAATTCTGGCATGAGAAAATTTTTATTCAATTTATTTCTGATCTGTTACATGAATTCGCTTGTAGCTGGCCAAGAAGAAGATTTTTTGGCGATACGAGAGGCTTTTAAGACGGGAGATGCTGTCCGTGTAGCATTTTACGCAAGAAACTTGCAAAATTATGTGCTTGCACCGTATGTAGAATATTATCAATTACGGTTATATCTGGGAACAACGGATATAAACACCATTAGGGCTTTTCTTGCCCGTCATCAGGATAGCCTCGTTGCAGATAGATTACGTGGAGACTGGTTAAGAATTCTTGGAAAAAAGCAACAATGGGCATTATTTGCAGAAGAATATCCAAAGTTGAGTAATAAAGATGAGGAGCTCATCTGCTATTCTCTGCAGCAGCGTCTAACTGTGAGAGATAGAGAGGTAGCGGGTGAAGCCCGATTACTTTGGTTGACTGAGCGTGATCTGCCTAATAGCTGTACTCCCGTATTCAATCTGTTGATTGCTTCAGGACAAATATCATCAGCAGATATTTGGTCTCGGATCAGGCTAGCGCTTGAAGCAGGGAATACGGGGGTAGCGAGGCATGTTAGCCGCTATTTACCAGATAACCAGGCCCTTAATGAGCAGAAACTCAAGGAAGCGGCTAAAGATCCGCAACGTTATCTGGAGAAATATCAGCATGACTTTAGATCCCGGGCTGATCGTGAAATTGCGTTATTTGCCCTCTCCCAGCTACTGCGTAGCGGGACGAATCAGGCTTATGCGCGTTGGTACAAAATACACAAGCAATTTCCAGAATCCGATCAATCCTACTTTATGAGTGCTCTGGCATACCGAGCAGCCATTAGGCAAGATCCCCGGACCCTAGGTTGGTTTTTGGATGCTGCAAACAGCAAGCAGGCCTATCCCCTTACAGAGGCTAAGCTTGCCTGGAAAGCTCGGGTTGCACTGCGAGAGGGGAGGTGGGATCTCGTGATGCAATGCATAGAGAGCATGCCCTCTGCTATGCAGCAAACTGATGTATGGCGTTACTGGAAGGCGCGAGCGTTAAAAACTAAAGGCGAACTCGTCGCGGCTAATGAGATTCTTGCGCCGCTTAGCCAGGAGCACAGCTATTATGGGCAAATCGCAAAAGAAGAGTTGGGGGTTATGCTTAGTGAACCAGCTACTAATTATCAACCCAGCATGCAAGAAATCAGCGATATGCAGCGGGTGCCCGGAATTCAGCGTGCACTTGCGCTATACCAGCTCAATCTGCTCATAGAAGCACATCGTGAGTGGGCCTGGACAATCCGTAATTTTAATGATGCGCAATTGTTAGCTGCTGCAGAGGTGGCCTATCGCTATGGATTATATGATCGTGCGATCAATACAGCTATCAAGACTGTATCACAGCATAACTTCAATTTGCGTTACCTTGCACCCTACCGTGAGCAGATGAGAGAAGTATTGCGTTATCAGGAGCTTGATGAAGCATTTGTATACGGCCTTATTCGCCAGGAAAGTCGCTTTCTTTCTGATGTTAAATCGACCGCTGGCGCTATGGGTTTAATGCAGTTAATGCCGGCCACTGCAAAATGGGTTGCAGAAAAATTAGGTATGCAGAATTTTCATCATCATCTTGTTACTGATATCAATACCAATCTTCGATTAGGAACTTATTATTTGAAGCATGTATTGACTATATTTGATAATCAGCCATTATTGGCTGCGGCTGCTTATAACGCTGGACCAAGTCGGGCTAAGCAGTGGAGAGATAACATAAGGCCATTGGAAGGAGCAATTTATGCTGAGACGATTCCTTTCAACGAAACGCGTGATTATGTCAAAGTAGTCTTAAATAATTCAATGTATTATGCAAGTAACTTTGGTCACCAACCTATATTCACATTAACACAACGCTTGGGAACTGTTTCCCCTAAGCAATAATGGTCTTTTCATGAAAATTTATCGAGTAGGGGGGGCAGTACGTGATGAATTACTGGGACTGCCGGTAAAAGATCATGATTATGTTGTTGTGGGTTCTCATCCGGAAGAAATGGTGCAGCTTGGCTTTCGCCCTGTTGGTAAGGATTTTCCAGTTTTTCTTCACCCTCAAACTCAAGAGCAGTATGCATTAGCACGTACTGAACGAAAGGTTTCGCGTGGCTATAAGGGATTCGAAGTCTTTGCCTCTCCAGAGGTGACATTACAGGAAGATTTAGCCCGGCGTGATCTGACGATTAATGCCATTGCTAAGGATCAAAATGATAATATTATCGATCCATTTAATGGCATTGCTGATCTTGAAGCAGGTGTGCTGCGTCATATCAGTCCAGCTTTTGTGGAAGATCCGGTCCGGGTACTGCGTGTTGCCCGTTTTACTGCACGCTTTGGTTTTCATATTGCTCCTGAGACACTGGATTTAATGAGAGAGATGGTGCATAACGGAGAAACTGAAGCACTGGTACCAGAGCGGGTATGGCAGGAAATTGCGCGTGGATTGATGGAGCGTCATCCTTCTCGCATGTTTTATGCTCTGCGCGAATGCAGTGCGCTATCGCGCATTATTCCTGAGGTTGATGCGTTATTCGGTGTTCCGCAGCCAGCACAGTCTCATCCAGAGGTTGACACCGGTGTGCATGTCATGATGGCGATTGATTATGCAGCATCACGCCAGTATTCATTAACTGTTCGTTTTGCTACGCTTACTCACGATCTTGGCAAGGGAACAACCCCTCCGGATGAGTGGCCACGACACATCGGACACGAAATGCGCAGCGTAGCATTAGTGAAAGATCTGAGTGAACGTATTAAAATTCCAAAGGAAGAACGAGATTTGGCACTACTGGTGGCTCGCTTCCATGGGGATGTGCATCGCGCTGAGGAGCTACGTTCTGCAACGATTGCCGATATGTTGCAGGTAACGGATGCGTACCGTAAACCCAATCGTTTTCAAGCATTTCTCGAGGCCTGCGCTTGTGATTTTCACGGTCGCCCAGGCTATGCTGGTAAGCCCTATCCACAATTTGAACGATTAATTAAAGCATTTACCGCTGCTAGAAATGTTGATGCAGGCACCATTGCTGCTGAACTCAAGCGAAGCGATGTGGATCCGACTGATTTGCCTAAGTTAATCAATGCCAGGGTGCGTGAGGCACGCATTGCCGAGATAACAAACTGTTTTAGTTAATTTCATTTTCAAATCAATTAGAAATACAGTCTTGCAGATAATCGCAGTGCGCCAACTTTGCTGATTTAATCGTTCCACGCTAGTGAGTGTTTTTATTTTGTGTATGGGTTAATAGCTCTGCTTGGCCATTGGAAAGAATAAAAACACGATCAGCAGCATTGATGACTGCAGGTTGGTGTGATACTGCGACGATCGTGTAATCTTGCGCTAGTCTTTGCAGTGTTTCGCAAATTGTTTTTTCACTTTCTGGGTCAAGCGCACTGGTTGGTTCATCTAGCAGCAGCAGGAGTGGTTGATGAGCTAGTGCTCGAGCAATCGCGATGCGTTGACGTTGTCCACCAGAAAGCATACCTCCTCGTTCACCAACCACCGTCTGTAAACCTTCTGGGAAGGAGTTGACAAAATCCCAGGCACCAGCCTGTTGTAGCGCCCGTTCCGCATCAGCAGAATTAAGTGCAGAGGCGCCTACGAGTATATTGTTGAGTATCGTATCATGGAGTAGTACTGTATCCTGAGATACGTATCCGATTAACTGCCGCCATTGCCGCAGTTCAATATTATGTAATGCAACCCCATCAATAAGAATTTCGCCGGACTTAGGTTCTGCAAGTCCGCATAGCAAGTCGAGCAAAGTACTTTTACCCACACCAGAAGAACCGATTACTGCAGTAAAGGTATTAATAGGTATGTCAATATTGAGATCGTTGAAAATAGACTTCCGGTCATAATCAAAGGCGATATGACGAAGGCTGATACCTTGCTGAAGAGTGGGTGTTAAAGTACCTGTGGTTCTTTCAGCTGCAGCCTGAGCTTCGTCAATTGCTGTACGTAGCGCCCAATAAGCGCTTTCCTGAACTGCCAGCTGCTGGTAACGGCGTTGTATTTTGTTAAGCACCCCAAGAATTCGGGTTAACAAAAAAACCATCACCATTACTTCTGGCAGGGAAAGATTCCAAACGACTAAAGCGAGATATAAGCCGCTTGCTGTTAGTGTTGCGAGTATGGGTTCTTGTAATGCCAGTAGTGCAGCTCTACTGATGACTTCTTTGCGGGTGGCTTTTTCTAATTGATAAGATTGATCACGCAAAATGGCGTCAGCCACATTATCTCGTGCCATTGCTTTTAAGGATTTCACTGAACTTAACACGTCTGATAAATAGCTCAATAAATGGCGCAGTAAGTGAGTTTGTTTTGTTCCTGCCCGCCGGGTTGCACGGACCAACCGATGCAGTGCGTAAAACAGAATGATGCCAATAAGGAGAGAGCCAATGGTGGCCTGCCAGGAAATGAATAGTGCAACAATAACGTGCACAAGGACCACAATGGATAACGCAAGTACATCGACGCTATGCTCGAAACCATTTGCCGCGCGATAGGCTTCTGTAGCAACTGAATTGGCCAGCGCGCCAACTGGCTGACGTAAATAATATTGCCAGCGACTGGCAAGTAACGCTTTAATGAGATTTAGGCGCAGGGCAGTAGCGACATGCGCGACGGTATAACCTACCTGCCGGTTCGTGAGAAGCAGGATCATTCCCTTGATGAGCATGCCACTAACAATAATCATCAAGATGATATCAATAGTAGGTTCAATTCCGATACGTTGTAGGTTTTGAACCATAAATCGTCCTATACTGGACTCATCTGCTTCCCCCACCGCGACGGAAAGAAGGGGGAGCAATGCTGTCAGGCTAAGCGCTTCAGCGACTCCTGCTAATAATAGAGCAATCAGTACGAATGCGCTGCGTCGCGGAAAAACCGTAATGTAGGTAAGTAATGTACGCATAGACTGATTTCTTTGTTTTACCTGATTTTTAATTGGCTGAAGGTTAGATAATGCTGATAAATGCAGCTGCAATAGATGTATTGATAGTCTTAAACGTGCGATACTTTTTATTTATAATAGAATGCCGTGGAGAAATTATGGGCTTCGTTTTATTATTTAGTTGAGATGTAACTCGGCTGATAGCGGACTCAAAATCTTATACTTATTTTACGTTATTATTTTATATTAGTAATTCATTTCTCATTTCGATGCTCATTAGGGGATAATTCGGTCACTCCTTCAAAAACAGTGACTGCAGGACCCGTCATAAATACAGGTTGATTTTTTCCTTCCCACTGTACCCATAAATTACCACCGTGAGTACTGACTTTGACTTTAGATGCCAGTAGACCACGTGCTATACCCGTGATCACTGCGGCACAGGCACCTGTGCCGCAGGCCAATGTTTCGCCCGCTCCGCGCTCATAAACGCGCAATTTAATATGATGAGGATCGATAATTTGCATGAAACCTGCATTAACACGTTGAGGAAAACGGGGATGTGATTCTATCAGTCTACCCTCTGTGGATACTGCAGCATCTTCGATATCGGATACAATCTGAACGGCATGAGGATTGCCTATAGAAACCACACTAATCTCTATTTGTTTATTATTAATATCGAGTGTATAGGTCAAATCATGTTTTTCAGCTAAAAAGGGAATATCTGCCGGTTCAAATGTGGGAATACCCATATTGACCGTCACCTCGCCATCACTTTCCAATCTGGGAAAGATTAAGCCGCTTGCTGTTTCAACACGAATTTCTTTCTTTTTGGTTAAACTATGGTCATACACAAAACGTACAAAACAGCGTGCACCATTCCCACATTGCTCTACTTCACCGCCATCAGCATTAAAAATCCGGTAGCGGAAATCCGCATTGTTCGTTGCTTTTTCAACTAATAACACCTGATCACAGCCGACTCCAAAATGGCGGTCGGCTAGCCAGCGAATATTCTCAGGAGTAAGTGAAATGGCTTGATTAATACCATCAATGACCACGAAATCATTACCTAACCCATGCATTTTGGTAAATTTTATTTTCATACAATTTTTATTTATTAGTCGTGATTTTAATAATCTGGCGAATTTAATCTTGCCTCGTCTGGATCGATAGGCTGGTACGGAAATTGAGTTGATGTGTCATTATTTCATTTCTAAATCAAAACTGACTTTGTCAGCTTCACCTTGCCGTATCATTGATACTGGCTGTGGCTCGCCTTCGCGTCATTCTTGATTTAGAAATGGAATTGCTTGCGAAGGGAAAATTTTTTGCAAAATCAAAATATATAACACTAGACTCTATGCCGTAGCGCATTGATCATTATAATTGTATTGTGTTTTAATCAAATAGATCAAAGAAGGGTTAGGCTGCTCAGTAGAAGAGTATCAGTTTAACTCGGTGGAAATCATCGTTCTACTCCAAAACCAATTTATTCTCATCTACAAAAATCCACAAAAAATATCTTCGTTTTCTTTATCATTATTAGCAATTTCTACGGCCCCGTATGCGACCCTGTGATGCTTTAGAAAGATTGGTAGCTTTTGTATGTTAATGATCTCGCTTCGGATGCATAAATAGACATTAATTTCAATCTCAATCTTAGAAGATGGGAGATCTTTTAAGATTTTCTTATTTTTAATCGTTATATATTCTTAGGAATGGTAATGTTGACATATCCCCATCTTATAAATATGTGCCAGTTTGTTAATTTTTTGCATCTGATTTTGTTTTAATGATGGCCAGTGTATCGTTATCAATGCCCCTGTTGTCCTGAATTAATGGACAGGATAAGGAATTATTCATTGATTGAAAATTATGCAAATTGTAGCAGCTATATACTTAATACTTTGAAAAGTATAAATCTTATCCAAATAATCGATTATGCTGCCTGAATTTCCGCAAATGAGGCAATTAAACATTAGAAAATAAGGATGCAAATAATAGACCCAATGGGGAAGTCATTGATTATTTTTTATTTAGAGTGGTATTGAGTAATCAGAAAGAGGAAAGCATATTGAGCTTATTTTACTTACACTATTTTAATTAGGAAGGGTGTTTTGATTCGTATTTATAATCATTATATTTCTAAATTCACGATATTGCTTATTAGTATAGAAGTTTGTCTGCTAATGACTGTCTTTTTTCTAGGTAGTAGTATTCATTTTCATTATTTTAAAATTTCCTTTATTGATTTGCTCCTTTCTCAGTTACCAGGCGCCATCGTTTTTATTTTTGTAATGATTACATGTATGGCCATGATGGGTATGTACCAGCAAGATTCAAAGCTGGATATTGAATCTACATTATTGCGCTTGATGCCATCATTAGCCATGGGTTTTGCAATCATGGCCCTGATTTTTTATCTGTTTCCGAAATTATACCTAGGTCGTGGGCTATTAACGATAGTGATATTACTCGCGTTATTATTAATTCTTATAACACGCATGATTTTTTTTCGATGGCCTAATAATCTGGAAGTTCTTCGGACGCGCGCGATAGTGCTTGGAACAGGAAGTATGGCAGGAGAGCTTTTGAGTTTAACAGAAAATAGCTCAACTTTACGTAATCTAGATATCGTGGGTTTTATTCCATTTTTTGGCGAAGATCGGCACGTGCCTGTCTCGGTAGTATTACCAGCACATAGTTCTTTACCCTATCTGGTTAATCAGTATGATGCTAACGAGATAATCATTGCAACACAGGAACGGAGAGGGGGAGGATTTCCTATTCAGGAGTTATTGGAATGTAAGATGCATGGTATTAAGGTGACAGATATCGCCAATCTATTTGAACGTGAGTGCGGTCAAATTCGTATGGATTCACTTTATCCAAGTTGGTTAGTATTTGGTGGTGGTTTTGATCAAAGTTTTTCTAGAACCATGATTAAGCGTATTTTTGATTTGCTTGCAAGTCTATTACTTTTGTTTGTGACACTACCCGTCATATTATTAACGATGATTTTCATTTTAATAGAAGATGGTAGACCTGTTTTCTATCGACAGGAAAGAGTGGGAAAAGGGGGGAGGAATTTCCTGATAATTAAATTTCGTAGTATGCGGAATGATGCGGAAAGAAGTGAGCAAACGCAATGGACAGCAATAGATGATCCTCATGTTACCAAAATTGGGCAGATTATTCGGAGATTAAGGATAGATGAACTTCCTCAGATTATGAATGTGCTTAAAGGAGAAATGAGTTTGGTGGGGCCTCGCCCTGAATGGCCTTA
Organism: Nitrosomonas communis; assembly: GCF_001007935.1. Classification (NCBI taxonomy): domain Bacteria; kingdom Pseudomonadati; phylum Pseudomonadota; class Betaproteobacteria; order Nitrosomonadales; family Nitrosomonadaceae; genus Nitrosomonas; species Nitrosomonas communis. Next base: position 1,402,807 of record NZ_CP011451.1, on the reverse strand, counting down.
TTTCGTTGATATGCTTATTGAGAAGGTGCCTTACTACAATGTTAGACATAGTATTAAGCCTGGGATAACCGGATGGGCGCAAGTACATTATCCCTATGCCTTTTCGGTAGAAGACGCAATCGAAAAGCTGCAATATGATCTCTACTACATAAAAAATCAGAGCTTATTTCTTGATCTCATCATACTTATAGAGACTGTAGGTGTGGTTCTTTTGGGTAAAAGTAATAGATGATAGTCAAATACTACTTCTAATATGTGGGCAACAATCACCGCGGCTAGCTATGTTACAGCAGCAGTAGCTTATTTGTTCTTATTTGTCCTTTTGCTGACGAATTGGCGTGGACGCTTATATGGATCACTGCTGGCAATTGTTTGTATAGTTTCTGCTTTTTGGGCGGTTGCTATCGCAAGCCAATCATACTGGGGTTTTTCACTAACTTTTCTCATAGAAATTCTTGAAATTTTGCGCAATGCAGGTTGGTCTATATTTTTAATAGCGTTACTGAATCCTTTTCAGCAAAGGAAAGAAAATTCTATTCCTCTGAAAATAAGGCCTGCGGTAGCCGCCATAGCAGTGCTTTATCTTATTTTTTTCATACTGGCTATTTTTTTTAATGGAAATTATGACGGCGAATTTACCTCGCATGGTCAACCTGCTTCTTATAGCACCTTTTTTACAGGTGTGATAATGGCCGTAATTGGCATGGTTCTCGTTGAGCAATATTACAGAAACATGTCATCTGAACAACGCTGGAGAATAAAACTTATCTGCCTGGGGATAGGAGGTATTTTTGTATATGACTTTTACTTATTTAGTGATGCACTTTTGTTCAGAAAAGTAAATAGTGACATATGGATTGCTCGAGGGTGGGTAGATGCTTTGACTGTTCCTTTGATCGCGCTCGCAGTTGCCCGTAATCCAAAGTGGTTTATAGGAATTTGTATCTCACGGCATATTTTGTTCTATACGTCTGCCTTACTCAGTGCAGTCATATATTTGCTTGTGATGGCGGCTGTTGGTTACTACCTAAGGCTTTCCGGTGGGGCTTGGGGAGGAATTTTACAGCTAACTTTTTTATTTGGTGCTGTTCTACTTCTTATCATTTTACTATTTTCTGATGTCACGCGTGCTTGGCTTAAAGTATTTATTAGTAAGCATTTTTATAGTTCTAACTATGATTACCGTGAAGAATGGTTGCGTTTTACACGAACTCTTTCAGAAGGTGAGCTGGAGCTAACAGCGCGTGCAATCAAAGCGCTTGCACAACTTGTGGAAAGTCCTGCAGGCGGGTTATGGTTTAGACAGGAAAATGGAAGATATCAATTGATTGGTTGTTGGAACATTTTTCTAAAAAATAAAACTATTGAAGCTGACAATGAATTTTGTAAGTTCTTAGAAGAAAAGGCGTGGGTGATTGATTTACAGGAGTTTTGCTCCGACCCAAGGAAATATTCATCCTTGGTGTTGCCAAATTGGCTATCTGATATTCCAAGAGCTCGACTGATCGTGCCATTAATCTTGCATCGAGAATTGCTGGGATTTATCGTATTGGTTGAACCTAGGAGTACTATTAGTTTAAATTGGGAAGTAAGGGATTTATTGAGGGTTGCGGGTACTCAGGCATCAAGCTACTTGGCACAATACGAAGCTGCTAATGCACTCTCCATCGCACGTCAATTTGAATCTTTCAATCGTATGTCAACTTTTGTCGTGCATGATATCAAAAATCTGATTTTTCAATTGTCTTTGTTACTTTCAAATGCTGAAAAACATAAGAATAATCCTGAATTTCAGAAAGATATGATCGAAACGGTGAGTTTTTCAGTCAGTAAAATGAAACGGTTACTTGAAAAATTAAGCACTGGAAATCAATCCGAAAAATTAGGAATTCTTTCTCTTGATCAACTGTTACAACAGATCATGGAGAGGAAATCTTTCCATATACCCAAGCCTGCACTTGAAATTACTCATTCAAATTTAATGGTAATGGCTGATTATTCTCGTCTTGAGAGAGTGATTAGCCATCTAATTCAGAATGCAATTGAAGCTACTCCAAAGAATGGTCAAGTTTGGGTTCGACTCTTAAAAAAAGATAGTTCTGCTCTGATAGAAATCGAAGATAATGGGCATGGCATGAGCGAACAATTTATTCAGAAAAAGCTTTTTAAGCCTTTTGAGTCTACTAAAACAGCAGGTATGGGCATTGGTGTTTTTGAGAGTAAAGAATATATTAACGAGCTCGGAGGGCAGCTTGATGTTGTCAGTCAAGAATCTGCAGGAACAACTTTCTCAATTTATTTGCCACTTTCTAAAAATTATCAAGAAAATAAGGTTGTCTCTTAGATTAACTATATTCTCTATCTTTTATAATTTAGTCCGGTTTTTCATTCTTAGTCTTTTTGATAACTATTTATAAATTCCATCTGATATCATGCAAATTGCTTTTGGTGATACTAGTGAAAGCCTGTCTGGAGTGTAATTATAATTTAATTAATTGAATATTAATATAATTTACTTCTTTTTAATTTATGTTTATAACATATTCTTGTAAGTTATACCGAAGCGTTTTCTAAAAAGATGAAAGTAAGTAGTAGTCAGAAGAAATTACTTGTAATTGAAGATGACCCTGGATTGCAGAAACAATTGCGCTGGAGTTTCGATAATTATGAAGTTTTCGTTGCAGTAGATCGTGAGAGCGCGCTTGCGCAAGTTCGCCGGCATGAGCCTGCGGTCGTTACTATGGATCTTGGTTTGCCACCAGATCCTGACGGTGCTTCTGAGGGATTAGCGACCTTACAACAGATCCTTGCACTTGCGCCAGATACCAAAATAATCGTTTTGACAGGTAATCAAAACCGTGTAAATGCCTTGAAAGCAATTGAATTGGGTGCGTATGATTTTCATCAGAAGCCCTTTGATCCCAAGATGCTAAGTTTAATTGTTGATAGAGCCTCTTATTTATATGGTTTGCAACGTGAAAATCGTAATCTGCTACTTTCTCAGCTGGATTCCCCAATTTCTGGAATTATTACGCGCGATCCGGACATGATCAAAATGTGTCGTAACGTTGAAAAAGTTGCGACTTCAGATGCGACAGTTATGTTACTAGGTGAAAGCGGCACAGGTAAAGAAGTCTTGGCGAGAGCACTTCATCAGATGAGTTCACGTAAACAAGGGCGTTTCATAGCTGTCAATTGTGCTGCTATCCCTGAGGCTTTGCTTGAAAGCGAGTTGTTTGGTTACGAGAGAGGGGCTTTTACCGGGGCAGTTAAGCAAACGCCAGGTAAAATTGAGTTAGCTCAAGGGGGCACTTTCTTTCTTGATGAAGTAGGAGATTTACCGATAGCGTTGCAGGCAAAATTACTCCGTTTTCTTCAGGAGAGGGTGATTGAGCGTATTGGAGGGCGGGAAGAAATTCCTGTGGATGTGCGTGTTGTCAGTGCAACTCATCAAAACCTTAGGAAGTTGATTGGAGAGGGTCGTTTTCGTGAGGACTTGTTTTATCGGTTGAGTGAGATTCCCATTAAAATTCCACCTCTTCACAAGCGAGTGGGGGATGCAGTGCTGCTGGCGCATCATTTCAAAAACAAGTTTTGCGCAAAAGAGGGGCGCCATTCACTGAGTTTTAGTCAGGAAGCTTTGAGTGCGATTGAGGCATACCATTGGCCAGGTAATGTTCGTGAAATGGAGAATTGTATAAAACGTGTCGTTATTATGGCTGAAGGACCGCAAATTACTCCGGATGACCTGGGGCTTCAGGAATCGGAGATACTGTCCGAGCCGATGAACTTACGTGAAGTTCGTGAAAGGGAAGAATGTAAGGCCGTGGTTAGAGCGCTTGCGAAGGTAGACGGTAATATTGCAAAAGCAGCTGAATTGCTCGGTATTAGCCGCCCAACTTTATATGATCTAATGAATCGACATGGTCTCAAATGAGTATGCGAATACTATTTTAAGATAATGGATAAATTGCTTATTATTTCTTATTTCATTATTAAATCAAAACTAACTTTGTCGGCTTCATCTTGCCGTATGATTAATACTGTCTGTGGCTCGCCTTGGCGTCATTTTTGATTTAGAAATGGAATTAAATCTTGGTATCCAGCTGGCATCTCAGTAAATCCCTTCCGTTTAGTCGAAGGATGATATCCTGTCTGAATGAAAGATTTTTATAAATATTGAAGCATGCAGGGTAAGTAATATACCTTATCATGGATATTAGAATATGGTATGTGCGTAAGTATCACAACAATAGTATTTGGTAACAAGAGGGTATTAGCTACACCTAACTCGTAATAGTCCAGATGGTGTTTGGGGAATATCTCAAGAATCAGAAACTTCTGTAATCGGATAATGATCTTAAAGCGAGATCAAAAAGCTAGCGCTCGAATAATCGATTAATCCAGCTTAGAGCCATAACCTGAGGCTTCTATCCTTTAGCCAATAGAGTATGCACGATGCCGCATCTTTTTCATGAATTGGTTTTTAATTCTGCAAATGATGGTGTGACTACTGAAGCACTTGTGTATCAGCACCTGAGATTGGATTATGCCGCCCTGGCACAAGAGATCCAACTTGCAGCAAATGCATTGCTGGCTTTGGGACTGGGGCGAGAAGAGCGTCTTGCTATTTATCTTGAGAAAAGGTTTGAAGCAGTCATTGCCATTTTTGCTGCTTCTACTGCGGGCGGTGTTTTTGTGCCAATCAACCCGTTGCTTAAAGCAGCACAAGTGGCTTATATCCTTAAAGACTGTAATGTGAGAATATTGGTCACATCAGTTGATCGGCTTAATTTGCTCATCTCTGTTTTGCCAGAATGTCATGATCTTCATACTGTGATCGTAGTAGGACCAACTGAACATTTACCAGTCATTACCGGTGTGCATATAATTTGCTGGCAAGAAGCCATGACTCTACCCGGATCAATCCGCTCTTATCGGTGTATTGATAGTGACATGGCTGCCATCTTATATACCTCGGGTAGTACGGGCAAGCCCAAAGGTGTGGTACTTTCGCATCGTAATTTGGTCACCGGGGCAAAAAGTGTTTCGCAATATCTAAAAAATAATCAAGATGATCGAATTCTATCCGTATTACCGCTTAGTTTTGATTACGGCTTGAGTCAGTTGTCGACAGCTTTTTACGTTGGTGCAACCAATGTTTTGATGAACTATTTGTTGCCGCGCGATATTATCCATGAAGTCATCCGGGAAAGCATCACGGGTCTTGCTGCTGTTCCTTCACTATGGATCCAGCTTGCTCAGTTAAAATGGGAAAAGGTAATAACGCTACGCTATCTAACTAACTCGGGGGGGGCAATGCCCCAGGCTACACTTAATAAACTTCGCTGTGCACTCCCCAATACGAGTATATTTCTGATGTATGGTTTGACAGAAGCATTCCGTTCAACTTTTTTGCCACCGGAGGAAGCCGACAAACGTCCCAGTTCCATTGGCAAGGCGATTCCCAATGTGGAAGTATTAGTACTGCGCGAGGATGGTTCGCAGTGTGCGCCAGGTGAGCCTGGGGAACTAGTACATCGCGGACCGTTAGTATCCATGGGTTACTGGAATGATACTGAAAAGACCACAAAATCTTTTAGACCGCTTTTACGACACTCTGGTTTGACCATGCCAGAGATAGCGGTATGGTCGGGTGACACGGTACGTATGGATGAGGAGGGCTATTTATATTTTATAGGCCGTTGTGATGACATGATCAAGACTTCGGGTTACCGGGTAAGCCCTACTGAAATCGAAGAGATTATTTATTCAACAGAGTGTGTTGCTGAAGCAGCAGCAATTGGTGTGCCGCATCCCACTTTGGGTCAGGCGATTATTGTAGTGGTGGTACCGCTTGAAGGGGTTAATTTGGATACCGATGCATTGCTATTGGCCTGCAGGCGCGATCTTCCCGCTTTCATGGTGCCAAGTTTAATCAAGCTACGACAAGGCCACCTCTTGCGTAATCCAAATGGCAAAATTGATCGTAAAAGTATAGCTCAGGAATTTCTAGATATCTTTATATCAGTAGAAATATGACTGTGATGCGTCCGAAACATGTTCCTATGAAGCAATTTCCTGTACAGAATAATTGCCTTCATGTTGGGGGCATTTCTCTTGTACGACTTAGCCAGCGAGTGGGTAAAACTCCTTTTTATGCTTATGATAGGCAATTGATTACTGAGCGTGTCCATTTGCTGCGTCGTTGTCTGCCTGAAGAGATTCATCTTCACTATGCAATGAAAGCTAATCCTATGCCTGCTGTTGTTCAGCATCTAGCTGGACTGGTGGATGGTATGGATGTGGCCTCTGTCGGAGAAATGAAAGTGGCACTGGATGCAGGAATATCTCCTGACAAGATTAGTTTTGCAGGTCCAGGAAAAAATGAGCATGAGCTCGCTTGTGCCATTGCCGCAGGTATTGTGATCAGCATGGAATCTGAGCGGGAATTGGAGCGTATCACGACGCTAGCTGAACAGATGGGTATCTGTCCTAAGGTAGCTGTTCGAGTGAATCCAGATTTTGAGCTTAAATCTTCTGGAATGAAAATGGGCGGGGAAGCAAAACAGTTTGGTATTGACGTGGAACGCGTTCCTGCTATGCTTGCTCGTATAAGCAAGCTAGGATTAGACTTAGAAGGATTGCATATTTTCTGTGGGTCACAGAACCTTAAAGCAGAAGCTATCCAAGATGCCCATGATAAAACGTTGCAGCTAGGGTTGCAACTTGCACAAGTATCACCTATTCCGATCCGTACATTGAATATGGGAGGGGGGTTTGGAGTACCATATTTTCCCGGCGAAAAGCCACTTGATCTTGTTGCTGTGGGAAAGAACTTACAACGTTTATTATCAGAAATAAAACCGGAGTTGCCTGGAATCCGCTTTGTAATTGAACTGGGACGCTATGTTGTAGCGGAAGCGGGGGTTTATGTGTGTCGTGTATTAGATAAAAAATTATCAAAAGGGCGAGTGTTTTTAGTGACCGATGGCGGATTGCACCAACATCTCGCTGCTTCAGGGAATTTTGGTCAAGTCATACGTAAAAATTATCCTGTCATTGTTGGCAACAAAGTAGAAGCTTCCGAAACAGAAGTGGTCTCTGTCGTGGGACCACTCTGTACTCCACTTGATTTGTTGGCAGATCAGATGGAATTGTCCAGGGCAGATATTGGAGACTTAATTGTCGTATTCCAGTCCGGGGCGTATGGCCTGACAGCAAGCCCGACAGCCTTCCTAAGTCACCCTGAGCCTCTAGAAGTGTTAGTTTAACCCGAATTTTCCCTAACTAACCTTTATCGAGACGAAATCGAAACGAGCGTGCCTGGTAAATAACCGGTTATTATGAGTATTGATGACTGCTGCATTTGAGCCAGATACTGCATAGCTAGTTGGCCCTGAAATATCGACAAGCTATTGATATTAGCCCATCTTTGTCACATCATTTTAAATTCACTATGTTTTACAACAAGTTATTAATGGGTCACACCCCCAGTTGGTACTACGAATTTTAATCTTTGTCTAGAATGATTGTTTTATGTATTCCTCCAGAATTGGAAGATCAATATAAACAGCCTTTTGACCTATCGGTATCGTTCGAAAGCGACGGATCACTTTTCCTCGACACAATAACGTTGCAACTTCGGTAAATGGGGCATCTTGGATGCCACTGATCCTCTTTTATAGCAACTACAATAGCGTTCGCAATATAACGGGTGCTTTGATAAAAATAACCAATTATGCCAAAAGCGTGATAGAGCAAACTCGTCGACATTTTGATATAACCCCATGATTAGGAAATAGTGGTTATTTCAATCTATCTTGCCCTACTTTTCTATCATCTCTTTAAGCTGCTACGTACGCAATTCCCGGATGAACCATTTACTTCATTGCAGAAAACTCCCTTTAACATGGGGTGGAATAGAGTTCTGGTCTTCCGTCTGGTAGCTAATTTCAAAAGTACAAGTTATTACAAACGCTGGCTGTAAATACTTTAAATAATTGAAATCATGTAAATTATTACCTGCTCTGAAGCGACTCCCATTAATTGACAATCTTCTTGGGCTAGCGTGGCATGAATGAATAATATACCTTGACGCCATATATAAATATTTATTTATAAATGATGTTGTAATATTGAGACAGATATCTAAAAATCATTAAGTTATTGTATTAATAAGTATTTCATGTTAATCAATTATTGCTACTGTTTTTTTTATATATTTTTTCATCATTCCATGTTATTTTTCTTAATTATAAGAAATCGTCATTATTTGACGACAGATTTTTATTTTAGATAAGGTTAATGATTAAATTAATAATGAGAGTATTGCTATAAGAGGGTATTGCTATAAATATTAGTAGATTGCTTTGGTTTATACTCCTCATAAATGAAAATTTGGTTTAAGTTGGTGCGCCAATGTCATGAATAGAATAGAATCGTTGTATGTCCTCACGCTACGGCCTAACCGATCAAGAACTCGCTGAGTTAGAGTTTGAACACCGTCATACTACCGATAAGCGTTATGCTGGTTGGGTTAAGGTTGTTTATCTGTTAGGTAAAGGGTGGTCGGCCGCCAAGGTTGCACACGCCCTGTTGAATGACCGTGAAATGGTGCGCAATCAATTCCAGCGATATGGTAAAGGCGGATTGGCTGCCTGGCAAAGAAACGACGCTGGCGGCAGCGACGCTGCGCTTACTCAGCATCTGCGTGAGAATCTCTATCTCACCGCTAAAGAAATCGCGCAGTACGTGGAGCAGACGTGGCAGGTTGCTTACAGAGAAAGTGGCATGACACAGTTATTACATCGATTGGGCTATTTTTACAAAAAACCCAGGCTGATTCCAGGCAAAGCCAATGCTGAGCGGCAAAAGGAGTTTGTTGAATACTATCAAACCCTGAAAGCAAAAAAAGCACCGGATGATCCGATTTATTTCATGGACGCCACGCATCCGCAGCACAACCCAATCGCTGGATATGGATGGATCAGACGTGGCCAGGATCATCAAATTCCGGGCAACACAGGTCGACAATGCATCAACCTCAATGGCGCTATCGATTGCGCTGGACTATGCCCAATCATTCGCTATGATGACACGATCCATGCACAATCCACGATAGCGTTGTTGCAACAAATCGAGCAACAACATCCCGCTGCTGCCCGTATATACGTCATCTGTGATAATGCCCGCTATTATTACTCTCAGCTCGTTACTGAATACTTGTCAGATTTAAAAATCCAATTGATCTTCCTGCCACCTTATGCACCCGATCTGAATCTGATTGGGCGCTATTGGCGATTCTTCAAAAAAGAAATTCTGTATGGCAAGTACTATCAAACTTTTGCCTTGTTCAAGCAAGCTTGCGATGATTGCTTTGTTGCTTCCAACTGCTATAAGGAAGCGCTACGCTCCTTGTTAACCGATAATTTTCAGGTGATCGATTGCGCTTGAGTGCCGAAATTTGAAGTGCGGCCAGTATAGTATGGGAACAGATTGTTAAATCATTATTTTTAATTATTTATCATAACTTTTAATAAATTTTCTTTCAAAGAATTGTAATGAATGATATTGTGGCAGCCTTTCATGAATATTTTGAAATTGTGGTAGCTGATACACCTGAATTACTGAAAGAGGTTTTTAGCTTAAGATATTATATCTGGTGTATTACAGAACGATATTTTGATGCTTCTTCTTATCAAGACCAGTTAGAAAGAGATGAATTTGACGATCGTTCAGTGCATATCCTGCTACGCCACCGCTCTTCTAATACGTTTGTTGGTACGGCACGTTTGATATTATCTATTAACTTATTTAAAAATAGTAAGTTACCCATAGAATTACATACTCATTTTTATTCTGAATTTACAGATTCTAAGCTCTTGCGTCCGCATACAGCTGAAATTTCAAGATTAGCGATTCGGAATGACTTCCTCAAGCGAAAAGAGGATCTGTATTTTGATAACAGCATTAATACGATGGAAAACTTTAATAGAGGGCGACGTAGGCGTTTTCCTCATCCTATGTTAGCATTAATGGTTGGTCTTATTCAGATATGTGCCAGACTTGAAATTTATTACTGGTTTTCTGCAATGACTCCTGCTTTAAATAGGCTATTAGGTTTTTATGGGATGCAGCATGATCCTATTGGGCCATTTGTAGATTATTATGGTTTACGCCGTCCATATTATATAAGCTTATTTGATATGCTCGAAAGGATGTATATAAGTCATCCAAATATTTGGGAATTAGTGACAGATAACGGTAGAATTTGGCCGGTTAATCTTCAGGAGCTTAAATCGATGTATAGACATCAACAAGACTTGCCGAATAATTATGTAAACATAATGACCTGCTAAAACCTATTTAGCATGGCAGCACGCTTCGCTGATTTTTTGTGCTGTATTCTGTTGCTGCTTTTGTTACTCGTTGTAACCCCTGCCACAAGCGGTACTTTGGGTAATGATTCTGTTGAAGTGGTTGTTCACCCTAGTATAGCCATACGTAATATTTCCAGAAACTCGCTACGTGCGATTTTTGGCATGCGCCTTAGAGCATGGCAGGATGGTTCCCCTATCAGAGTTTTTGTGCTTCCTGACGAAGCGCCGTTGCACCATCTTTTTGCCAAAGAAAAACTCAATATCTTTCCATACCAATTACGTTCTGCATGGGACCGGCTTATTTTTTCAGGAACAGGCCAGGCACCCTTTCTAGTAAATTCTGAAGAAGAAATGCGCGTCCGGGTTGCCACAACATCGGGCGCTATCGGTTATTTGAAAAGAGTAAATATAGATGACGGCATCCAAATTCTCCATGTTGAATAGAACAAGTGTTTTGAAAAATTACTTGATCCGAATTGGGATGTTGTTAATTATGCAACATTCGTCCTGGATTAATGCGTCAGATACAGATAAAAAAATTTTGAATGGCCTTCAGATTCATGGTTTCCTGAGTCAAGGTTGGACTAAGACGACAGATGGAGATAAAAAAGAAAAAAACGATTTTTTTGGAGACAGTAGCGGTAAGGAAGGTAGTTTTGCTTTTAGAGAGCTCGGGGTAAATGCATCGCATCGTCCATTGACAAACCTCCAATTCTCAATGCAGCTGATTTCGCGACAGGCAGGCGAGGACAGTAAAGGTGGTATTCGCATAGATTACGGCTTTCTTGATTATACTGTGTTCACATCTGAAGCTAAAGAATTTGGGGTACGTATAGGAAGAACAAAGAATCCCTTCACTTTTTATAATGACACTCGTGATGTGCCTTTTACGAGACCAAGTATTATATTACCACAATCAATTTACTTCGATCGCGTGCGCAATTTTGGCCTTGCTTCAGATGGTATGCAATTATATGGCGAATCACGTTCTGAATGGGGGGATATTACAGCTCAATTCAGTACAGTTTTCCCGCAGGTTGGGGACACTTCTACTGAAGTTGGTGTCCTCGGAGGTAAGTCTCCTGGTGACCTAAAGACGAGATTATCTTATATCGGTCGTATAATGTACGAACGGGATGGCGGGCGTTTACGTCTGGCAGTGAGTGGAGCCCACTTTAATATAGGATATGATCCAGCTCCAGCGGATTCCTTAAGTACCGGTTCATTTCGGTTTTCTCCATTATTTTTTTCTGTGCAATATAATGCAGAGCGTTGGAGCTTCACTTCCGAGTATGCTATCCGTCATATCGAGCGTGAGAATTTCTTTAATGATAATGTTCCTGATTTTAATATTACAGGTGAGAGCTATTATTTCCAAGGTATTTATCGGTTTAACCCTTCTTGGGAGGCTGTATTAAGATATGATGTTTATTATGCAGATAGAAAGGATCGTCATGGCAATAAATTTGAGCGTGATTTTCATCGCCCTGACCACAGTCGTTTTGCCAAGGATTTGACAGTGGGTCTACGCTGGAATATTACCCCTTCGATAATGTTACGGGGCGAGTATCATCTTGTGAATGGCACAGGTTGGCTTTCTACGTTGGATAATCCAAAAAATGAGGACCCGACAGATCAACATTGGAATCTCTTTGCAGTCCAGGCTTCTTACCGCTTTTAAGTAGAAATCTGCATGAAACAAAGTGCCCAGGGAAAATTAATTCATTTTGCTAAATTTGTGGATCGGATATCATCCAAATTTATCAGTTTGAAATGGAAAATTTCATTATTAACCAGCATGATATTGCTGATAGTGGTTACGATATTCAGCATCATTAGCTATAAGAGACTCATCAATAATATTGATCAACAAAGCGAGCAGCAATATCAGCGTCATGTCCGCGAAGTCGAAAAGCTCATTGAGCAAATTTCACATAGTTCTCATTTACTCATCAGGATGCTCCCTTTTCTGAAAGGGATGGATGTAGCCCTATCAACACAAAATACTAAGCAAATTGAAGAGGCATTTGACCATCACTGGCCATTATTGCAGCTCCAGAATGGAATTGAAGCGGTAAGATTTTATGATCAATTTGATCAACTCCTAGTAGGTTGGGATAGTTTCGAGCCAGACATCTATCGTGACAAGCTTATTAAGGAGCATGTGAGTAAAGTCAATTTTCATGAACATCCAGCTAACCCATTGATCTGCCTGGAAAGTTGTATTCAGTATACGATCGAGCCGCTTCTGATAGAAGGTGTCCGTGCAGGAACGATTGTTATTGGCGCCTCACTAGCTGATGTTTTCTTGGGTTTTAAGCGAACATTTGGTTCGGATATTGGTTTATTTCTAAAAGAAAAAAAATACAAGATCACACATAATGATGTATGGTTTCCTGAATGGGATATACGCTTGGCAGCATTGACCAATAGAGATAAAAACATTGATGTCCTTAATCAAACGTTAAAAGAATATCCAGATCTTGTGAGTCTCAAGCAAGGAATCCAAACTCAATCGAATCAACGCCATCAGCGGATAAAACTCTTGCCGTTACAAGGGATAGGTGTGACGGATCAGGCACATTTGGTTATCATTACTGATATCACAGAGACCATTGAAGCAATTCGTGATGCTATTTGGCGTATCGTCAGCATTGGTTTAATTGGTTTAATATTTTCAGGAATATTATTATTTGCCATTCTTTCCAAGCCACTTTCACAGCTTAAGCATATCGTATTTACCTTGCCACTTTTGGCGGGAGGAAGCTTTGGAATTTTCCGAGCGACGCTTTCCTCAATGGGTAGAAAGCAGTGGCTAAAGGATGAGATTGATCTTCTTTATGAAGCGGCAATAGCACTATCTCATAAGCTTGAGAAGCTGGAGGATAAGGTTATTTACCGTACCAAGCAACTTGTAAAGCAACGGGATGAATTAAGTAAAGAGAAAGATTTTATTGCGCATTTGCTGAATACAGCACAGGTTGTCGTGCTGACTCAGGATGTTAAAGGCAAGATAATGATGTTAAACGCATATGGCGAAATGCTGATGCGTTATACTGAAGAAGAGATTAAAAGTAAAACTTTTTTTGAGTTACTGTTGCTGGATGGGACGCAATATCATCTTAACGAGGACTTAAAACAGGTATGTTACGGTCAACGTGAACAATTGAGGCATGAGACAATTACTTTATGTAATGATGGTTCAAAAAAACATATTGTTTGGTTGCATTCCCGATTGTCGTGGCAATCTGAGGAAGATTCATCAGTACTCTCCGTTGGCCTGGATATTACAGAATACAAGCGTGTTGAAAGTAATTTGATATGGTTGGCTAATCATGATCCATTGACCAACTTATTTAATAGACGCCGTTTCAGTGAAGAGCTCGAGCGGATGATCATTTGGTCGCAGCAGAACCAACAACCGGGTGCATTGTTATTTTTTGATCTCGATCGATTTAAATACATTAATGATACCAGCGGACACCAGGCTGGTGATTCTTTACTTAAAAAAGTTGCAGACATGCTGTCTCATACTATTCGTGCGGTAGATATAAAGGCGCGTTTGGGAGGAGATGAATTTGCAGTGATTCTGCCAGAGATTACAGCAAGTGGAGCTATTGAAGTCGCTAAGAAAATTCTATTTCACATAAGTGAAACCCAGTTAATCGTGAAAAATAGGACGCACAAAATTGCGGCAAGTATTGGAATAGCTCTTTTTCCGGAACATGGTAATACAGTGCATGATTTATTGGCTGCAGCCGACCTTGCTATGTATCAGGCCAAGGATAAAGGACGGGGAACTTGGCATTTGTTTTCCAATGACGATGAAATAAGAGAGCGAATGCACACTCTGGTCTATTGGAAAGAAAAAATCGAGTATGCCAATCTATATGATGAGTATTTGCTCTATTTCCAACCGATTATGTCGCTATATGATAGAACGATTACCCATTATGAAGTGTTGTTACGTATGCGCGATAAAGACGGCACTATTTATACGCCTGGTGCTTTTATTGCTGCTGCAGAACATATTGGCCTTATCCACGAGATCGATCATATGGTGTTGCGCAAGGCCATTGCCCAAGCAGCCATGATCAATAAATTGGGTAATCGAATTCGCTTGTCAATCAATTTGTCTGCACATGCTTTCAAAGATCCGGAATTACTCCCCCTGATTAGAAATGAACTGATGTTTCATGGTGTCGATCCCACTCTTTTAATGTTTGAAATAACAGAGACTGCGGCTCTTGAGAATTTCTTTGGAACTAAACAACTACTTGAAGAAATTAAAAAACTTGGCTGCGGCTTTGTGCTGGATGATTTTGGTGTTGGTTTTTCATCTTTTCGCTATTTGAGAGAGTTGCCGGTCGATGCTGTTAAGATAGATGGCTCATTTGTTAAAGATCTCGCAAATAGCTCTGCTGATCGAGTATTGGTTAAAGCCTTATGTAGTGTGGCAAAGGAATTTGGTAAGAAAATTACAGCTGAATTTGTTGAGAATGAGGAAGTGCTTATCTTGCTGGAAAAAATGGGAGTTGATTTTGCGCAAGGCTATTATATTGGTAAGCCATGTGCAGGGAATGAGATCTTCCATCACCTGAAGCTTGATGGTGCTGTCAATAAATTAGAGTATTCCTATTCTGGCAAAAAAGTAATTCCATTTCGAAATCAAAAATGACGCAAAGGCGAGCCGTAGATAGTATCAATGATACGGCAAGGTAAATCCGACAAAATCAGTTTGATTTAGCGTGAAACACTACGAAATTTGAGCGCAAAGTAATATCGCGGTCGAATCCTGCGATACGGAATATTGGTCAATTAATGCTTATTCAGTTATTCCTTCCAAGCGCCACCTCTGGCGCCTCTAATATCGGATAACGAGCAAGCATTTCTAAATGCGTTTCATTATATGGGGTGGGCAGCAAACTGACAATGACCGTTAGAAATGGAATAAGTGGATCAGATTAATTTTCTCTCTCCAAAGCTGCAGCAAAGAAGCCATCAGTTTGGTGAAGTGCAGGTGATAGTTGCAAGTATTCCCCTGTATCAAGCGGTATCTTTTGTTGTGCCAGTAGACTCGCACAATTTAATTGAGCGAAATGAGGATTATCAGAAAGAAAGTGTTTTACAATGTCTTGATTTTCTTCCGGTAGAAGGCTGCAGGTAGCGTAAACCAGTCTGCCGCCGGGTTTAAGTAGATTTGCAGCAGAAGAAAGAATGGCGGCCTGTTTGCGTTTTAATTCTCCAATACTCTGCGGTGTTTGCCGCCATTTCAGATCCGGGTTGCGGCGTAAAGTTCCTAATCCACTGCAAGGTACGTCAACGAGTACCCGATCTATTTTTCCGTACAGACGTTTTAGCCTGATGTCATTTTCATTGTTGATGCGTTGAGGGTGCAAATTGGACAAACCAGAGCGCTTAAGCCGTGGCTTTAGATTATTGAGCCGCTTCTCAGAAATATCGAAAGCATAAATACGGCCTTGGGAATGCATGAGCGCTCCCAGCATCAGCGCTTTGCCCCCAGCGCCTGCACAAAAATCAACTACCATTTCGCCACGTCGAGGTGCCAGCAGATAGCCTAGAATCTGACTGCTTTCATCCTGTACTTCTATTTTGCCAGAAAGAAACAGCGGATCTTGGTTAATAGCGGGTTTCCCGGATAGACGAATCCCGATAGGTGAGTAGGGTGTAGCATGTGCCTTGATACCTTCCTGATTTAATAAGGTAAGTACCTCATGACGTTTTGCAAGCAATGTATTAACGCGTAAATCTAAAGGAGCGGGTTGCTGGAGCGCCTGACCCAATCTAAGAATCTCGGTATCAGATAAAAATTTTTGTAATTTTTCCATTAACCAGTCAGGAAATTCTGCTTGAATAGCAAGAGGCTGCGAGCCTAAATTGATCGCTTTAATGTGAGCGAGCCATTTAGCTTCAGATTCACTGATGAAGGTGGTTAGTTCGCGCAAATTCAAGCCTTCAAATTTGACGAGGTAGGCGAGAAGTAGGGCGCGGGGTGTTGCTTTTTCTGCCAGGTATTCTAGAAAAAACCTGTGACGTAAAATGCCGTATACAATCTCTGCAACTGCAGCTCGATCATTTTGGCCTGCCATTGGATGATTACGGAAAAACACGCGTAGCAGGCTATCGGCGGGAGATTCCAGCGGTAATATCGTACGTATGGCTGCTATGGCCATATCCAGTTGAGTAAATGTTAGGCGCATGGTGAATGATAATAAAGAGAATATTTTGTCAGCGCTTCAGATTGGCCTATGAGAATGGTTTGTTTTTGACGACGGGCGCTACCGCATTGATTAAAGACACAGCAAAAATTAATTTTGGAATGCCCAATGCGTTTGAAGCAAATGTTTATTGATCTAACCGAGGCGAATATAAAACATATTGTTCTGTAGTTGCTTCTCGAATTTTTATACTATTACTGGTAAGCATAAGCCGATCTTCCAGAAACCAGCGTACAGCTTGCGGGTAAATCAAATGTTCCTGTTGGAGAACCCGTGCAGCCAGGGTTTCAGTGGTATCTTCTGGCAGGACAGGTACCGCAGCCTGAATAATAATGGGACCATGATCAAGCTGTGGGGTAACAAAATGTACCGTACATCCATGTATTTTTACACCTTCATTGATTGCGCGTGCGTGCGTATTCAAACCGGAGAATGCGGGTAATAAGGAGGGGTGAATATTGATTAATCGATTCTGATAACGGCTAACAAAACTATTACTAAGAATGCGCATGAAACCAGCAAGTGCTATTAAGTCAGGTTGGCAGGCATCAATTTTTTCTGCGAGCGCAGCATCGAACAATTCGCGGCTGGGATAAGCACGATGATCTAACACATGTGTTTCGATATGACGCGATCTTGCAATTTCTAATCCTGTTGCAGCCGGATTATTGCTGATCACAGTGATGGCCTTTGCCGGGAGTTTGGCATCGAGCAACATCTGCATGTTGCTACCTCTACCAGAAATAAGAATAACCAAGGATTTCATAAGGTATGACTGATCAAACAATCAGAATAGCTGGTTCATTAGCATCACGTTGCTTGATATGACCGATTTGCCAGACTGTTTCTCCATTATCATGCAAGACAGCTATGGCTTCTTTTGCATACTCTGGCGCAACCACCAAAACCATTCCTATACCGCAATTGAAAACCCGGAACATTTCTTCATCAGTAACGTTGCCTTGCTGTTGGAGCCAATGAAATAAAGGAGGAATTTCCCAAGATTCTTTGTTAACGTAAGCCATTGTTCTCATAGGCAGAATGCGTGGAATATTTTCTAGTAACCCTCCCCCGGTAATATGAGCTATACCTTTTACCGGTAATCGTCTGAATAGCTCTAGTACAGGTTTTACGTAGATACGGGTTGGTGCCATAATAGCTTCTATCAGCGTGCCATTTTCGAGCTTGTTGTTCAAATCAATAGCATGTTTTTCAATAATTTTGCGGATTAATGAAAAGCCATTCGAGTGCACGCCATTGGAAGTAATTCCGAGAACGACATCGTTTTCCGTAATGGAAGAGCCATTAATAATGCTATCTTTCTCTACGACGCCTACCGCAAAACCGGCCAGATCGTATTCACCTTCTGGGTACATGCCGGGCATTTCAGCTGTCTCACCCCCAATTAAGGCGCATCCAGCTTGCATGCAACCTGCTGCAATACTTTGAACAACCCGAGCAGCAGTATCGACGTCTAGTCTGCCACAAGCAAAATAGTCCAAAAAGAACAAGGGTTCTGCACCTTGCACGAGAATATCATTGACGCTCATGGCAACCAGATCGATTCCAATACTGTCGTGCTGGTTAAATTGAAAGGCAAGTTTCAATTTAGTGCCTACCCCATCAGTTCCCGATACTAATACAGGATGACGGTATTTATGCGGGACTTCAAAGAGTGCACCGAAACCTCCGATGCCGGCGAGTATTTCTGGACGCCATGTGCGTTGAGCAAAAGGTTTGATCTTCTCAACCAGAAGATTGCCTGCATCAAGGTTTACGCCGGCGTCGCGATAGGATAGCTGATCTGATTTAGGATGTTGGGGGTTAGATGAAGTCAAGTTGAGTTCTCACTTGGTTACGGATAGAGTGTCACATTTTAGTAAAATGTAATTTTACCGCAAATGAACACTAAACACTCTGAAGATCAACATTCTCTTTGGTAGATCATTTTTATCGGCGTGCTTGGAACACTGATTTATCTCCTGGGCCAATACTGGCGCGTTTTATCTTAGCCGAGTGATTGCTTATATCAGTATCGGCTGGCGATATTAGATTTTTTAATGAATTTATTGCTTGCACTCATTGTGTCGTTTTACCTGCTCCATGATAGAAATTTCTTGATTTCCTAAATCAATGAGTGGATACCGCCAATTTGACGAAAGCGGCTGTATCCTTATGTATGAAACGATCGTGTGCTGGCAGAGCTCTGACGTGGTCTATAAGTGATGGGTTTATTGGTGATTGGGCTAGAATTTGCTGTATTAATTGACTCCTGGCGTGGATTTTGTATTTGTATCTTATTTGGATGCAATCGTAGATTTGCTACTTGCGACATTTGCCACACTGATGCAATCTCAAGGATGGAGCAGCGTGATCAATTTGCATAAGCAATATCTGGATACGATGCGTTCTTGATTGTTTTTATTGTTTTTTAATCTCGCAATGATTTAATTCCAATTGATATTTCCCTAATTTTTAAGAGATTACCCTTATATTAGCGGTCATCTGATTGAGGGAAATTTTTCATGGTTACCGTCCGCCCCCTGCTGTAGCAGGGCTATTTCATCCAGCCGATTCGCAACAACTAGCTGAGCATATCGAGCAATTATTGAGCGCTGCCCAGTCGCATAAATTAATACTTAAAGCATTGATTGTGCCGCATGCTGGCTATATCTATTCGGGTGCGATTGCAGCGTCAGCGTACATCACGCTTTGTTCCTTTGTTGAGTGTATTCGGCGTATCATCTTGCTAGGTCCGGCGCACCATGTGGCAGTACGTGGTTTGGCGTTGCCGGATGTTAATGCTTTTACCTCACCACTAGGTCAAATGATGATTGATACAGCCGCCATCACTGACATCATACATTTACCCCAGGTGACGGTCAGCCCGCAAGCGCATGCGTTGGTGCATTCCTTGGAAGTGCAATTGCCATTTTTGCAAAGTACTTAACGGATTTCTCGATTGTACCTTTGGTCGTGGGGATGTCCTTGGCTGAGGAAATCGCTGAAGTATTGGATTGTTTATGGGAAAGTGAGAAAACCTTGATTATTGTGAGCCCCGATCTGTCGCACTATCTATCCTATGCTATCGCGCAACGTGAAGATAGTCAGACTGCTTCCTCTATTCTTCAATTAAACCACACTGTCGATCATGAACATGCCTGTGGTGCGATGCCCATTAATGGCTTGATGCTGGCTGCACGCAAACATCACTTGACTCCGCATTTACTGGATTTGCGCAACTCGGGTGATACCGCAGGCCCGCGCGGGCAGGTAATGGGTTATGGTGCATTTGCTTGCACATTGCTCAATTCACCGCTTGGGAACACTGACTATGCTGCCTGAGCAAGGAAGAGGGCTATTATCAATTGCGCGGGCTGCGATTGCTCGTGCTTTGAATATTGCGTACCGGTCGGAGAGCGATGAGCATGCGCCTTGGCTGCAAGAGTTGGGTGCGTGTTTTGTTACGCTGATGCAGGAGGGGAAATTGCGTGGTTGTATTGGCTCACTTGAGGCGCAACGATCATTATTAATGGATGTCAAACGCAATGCGGTGTCTGCTGCTTTACATGATCCATGCTTCGCACCTTTGCTTACCGCTGAGTTTGATGATACCCATATCGAAATTTCGTTGCTGTCATCGAGGCTGGCGATGTTAGTGCAAGACGAAGCGGATGCGCTGGCGCAGCTGCGACCTGGTATAGATGGCATCGTGTTTGAATGTGGTTGCTATCGCAGTACATTTCTGCCCCAAGTATGGCAGGAGCTTTCACAGCCTCATCAATTTCTCGCCATGTTGAAGCGGAAGGCAGGGTTACCTGCAGATTTTTGGGCAGAAGGGATCAAGCTGTCGCGTTATACCGTAACCAAATGGCGTGAAGTTGAAGATATGGAGGAATACCTAAATGGATGAACCGATTAGCAGTGCAGAACGATATCCTGCTAAGTATTGGCATTGGTTGAGTGATGGACGTATCCAATGTGATTTGTGTCCACGTGATTGTAGATTGCATGAAGGACAGCGCGGTGTCTGCTTCGTGCGCGGCCGGCTAGATGATGAAATGGCGCTGACGACCTATGGTCGTTCTTCGGGTTTCTGTGTTGATCCTATTGAAAAAAAGCCGCTGAATCACTTTTATCCGGGCAGCAGCGTGCTGTCGTTTGGCACTGCAGGGTGTAATCTTGCCTGCAAATTTTGTCAGAACTGGGATATTTCCAAATCACGTAATTTCGATAATCTTGCTGATCAGGCAAGCTCGGAAGCTATTGCGCGAACTGCTGAACGTTTGGGTTGTAAAAGTGTTGCTTTTACTTATAACGACCCGGTCATTTTTGCAGAATATGCCATGGATGTGGCCGATGCATGTCATGAGCGCAATATTAAGACCGTCGCAGTTACTGCCGGGTATATCCATGCTGAGCCTCGGCGCGATTTCTTCGCTAAAATGGATGCCGCTAATGTCGATCTAAAAGCATTTACAGAGGAATTTTATGTCAAGCAAACCGGCTCGCGCTTGCAGCCAGTGCTCGAGACATTGAAATACCTCAAGCACGAAACGCAGGTATGGCTTGAGCTAACTACATTATTAATCCCCGGGCTCAATGATTCTACAGAAGAGTTGCAGGCACTGAGTGAATGGGTGGCAAGAGAACTTGGTGTGGAGGTGCCGATACACTTCACCGCATTTCATCCCGACTACAAAATGATTGATATGCCAAGCACTCCAATGAGTACGCTTATTCGAGCGCGTAACATTGCCCACATGGCAGGGCTCAATTACGTTTATACGGGAAATATGCATAATAAAGACGGAGATATCACCTTCTGCCCATCATGTAGTACCACCTTGATTGAGCGTGACTGGTATGAAATCGCCCACTATCGTCTCACTTCCAATAGCCATTGTCCTGATTGCGATATTGCTATTGCAGGACGTTTTGATGAATATGCCGAGACATTTGGCAGACGGCGCATGTCGGTTACTATAGGAGGTTAGTATGAGTGAGGTATTGATTCAGGATGGCGCTGCCCGACTAGGTGGTGAATTGGTGTTACCATCTGCTGCAGCAGGTGTGGTGTTATTTGCGCATGGCAGTGGTAGTAGCCGCTTTAGTCCCCGTAATACCTATGTAGCCAAAGTGCTACAGGATCATGGGATCGGCACGCTATTATTTGATCTGCTGACGCAAGAAGAAGATCGGGATTATGCAACACGCTTTGATATCGAATTGCTCACACGACGTCTGCTTGCCGCCACCGCATGGTTGGAAGGGGAATCAAAGACGCAATCATCGCAAGCAGGATATTTTGGTGCCAGTACAGGCGCTGCCGCTGCACTGCAGGCTGCCGCAAAATTGGGGAATAAAATTACGGCTATCGTGTCGCGCGGTGGGCGCCCTGATCTCGCTGGTGAACAGGCCTTAAGAGAAGTTAATGCTCCTACCTTGCTACTTGTTGGTGGAGCAGATTACGAGGTGATTGAATTAAATCAACAAGCTTATTCACTATTGAATTGTGAAAAGCGACTTACCTTGATTTCAGGAGCAACCCACTTATTTGAGGAACCTGGCACGCTGGAACAGGTTGCGCGTCATGCAGCAGACTGGTTTGTCCAGCATTTCAGTATTCCCAAATAATTATTTGTCGTTTTTGCTCAATAGCGTAATCACCTCCTCATCACTAACCTGAGGAAATGACTGATAAAATTGTCCTACTGAGTAAAACAGTTCTGGTGCCTCCAGGCAAACGATCTCATCAGCATAAGGTGTAACTTTAGCCAAAGTATCAGGTGGTGCAACGGGTACCGCACATATCAATTTTTGAGGATGTTTAGCGCGTACGGCATGCAGAGCAGCAATCATAGTAGAGCCGGTTGCCAGACCATCATCTACTATGATCACGATACGTCCTTGTGGATCAAGAGGTGGACGAATCGGTGTATAACTGTTGCGCCGTTCATGCATGACTTCGAGTTGAGACGTTTTTTCCTGCTCAATATAAGCTGGATTGCTTACCACTTGATGGGCATATTCGGCCAGGTAAGTCCAACCTGTTTCATCTATTGAGCCAATTGCAAATTCCGGGTTGTCAGGAGCACGTAATTTACGCACGAGCACGACATCCATGTCACCCTTTAGCGTATCGGCAATAATTTTCGCCATTGGTACAGCACCACGTGGAATCGCTAATACCAATGGATGCTGACCCTGATACGGATTCAGTTGCTCTGCCAATAAGATGGCTGCTTCTTTACGATCATGAAACATTTCTTTTTCCTCCTTTCTGGCTGTTACTCAAACCATCCGCTTAAATGGATAGTGTAATCAGTTTTATGACGGCAGTCTGGTTAATCATTTAAAAGAGAGGTAGGATATGAGACTTAAGAATGCAGAATCCGTAGATCCGTAGTTTTGATCGATCAAAAAGTAATATGATCTAAATTGAACCTTGTGCCTTATTAAATCAAGTCATGACACTTATATTTCATATTTATTAAAGGAGGCATGTGCTATGAGTCATTCTAATAAAAGTTTTTCTACGGTCCCCCCTGGCTTCTATACGATTACTCGACGTGATGGTATTTTTCAGGAGAAAGTACACGATGCTTATAAGCTCAGAGGTAAGTTACATGAACCAACCGTTTGTCCAGAATGTAATGCAGTTTTTCATGAGGGACGCTGGCAGTGGTTGCCTGCGCCAGCAAACGCACATCAAGAAATGTGCTCTGCTTGCCATCGCATTCATGATCATTATCCGGCGGGTTTTTTGACTCTGGAAGGGCCTTTCTTTTTAGCGCATCGCGAAGAAATCATGCATCTAGTGCATCATGAGGAAAAGTACCAGCGTGCAGAACATCCCGTTAAGCGCATCATGGAGATTGAAGAAAAACCTGATTCCACATTGATTACTACTACAGATATCCATCTTGCGCGTGGGATGGGCGAAAAGATCCATGATTCTTATCAGGGCGAGCTCGAGTTTCACTATAATCCGGAAGAAAACTTGCTACGAGTGAGCTGGTCACGTTGATAGTATCCTTGATTATAAGATAATGATTAATCTATTTTTTAAATGATGAAATGGAGGGAGAATTATGCTCGAATCATTAAAAGAGGCAGGAAAAAGCATTGGTCGTGAGTTGGGCCGTGCATGGGAAAATCTGTCTGATGGTTGGCGCGAATTGCTCACTCGGAGCGGAGAAGCGCTAACTCATTTTGGCCGTAATAAAGATGACAAAAATGAAGTGACTACTGAAAGTGAAAGTCAACTACCCGTTTTTCCACGATGGGGTTTACTAGCAGGAGAAGTGGAGGAAACAGATAAGGAGATCGTTGTGCGCGTGGAAGCGCCTGGTATTGAGAAGGAAGATTGGCAAATTACCATTGATGGAAACAAACTCTATTTAAGTGGAGAAAAACGCTTCGAAAGGGTTACCCATGATAGTACTTACCATATTATGGAACGTGCTTATGGATCCTTCCAGCGCTCGATTCCATTGCCACACAATGTGGATATTGATAGAGCAGAAGCTAATTACAAGAATGGTGTATTGACTATACATTTGCCAAAAATTGGAGACTATAAGTCTAGAACGGTTCGTTTGTCCTGAAGTAAATATTGATGATTGTATCGATAGACAAATGATGCAGGATTGTTCTTGAAATGGTTCCAGTATGCATCCATGAAACAACTATTACTCGATATTTCGTCACCACGGCCTCCTACACTGGAGAATTTTATTCCAGGACATAATTTTGAGCTGCTACAAACGCTTAAAAATGCTTTAACCAATCAAAATCTAGAGCGTTTTATTTACGTATGGGGCAATTCTGGATGTGGTAAAAGCCATTTGTTGCAGGCAGTAGTTGAGGCATTTATTCAACAAGAACTCAAAGCAATGTATGTTTCATGCGAAATTAATAGTGAGTTTGCGTTTGAGGCCGCTTCTATTCGTTGTATGGCAATTGATAATGTAGAGCGATTAGGGGCGGCTGCCCAAATCAGATTATTTAACTTTTATAACCAAGTGCGAGAGGAGGGAGATGCATTGTTTTTGGTAAGTGGTGAAGTATCCCCTGCACGGCTGTCTTTACGGCAAGATTTAGTTACGCGTCTTGCCTGGGGGTTGGTTTATCAGATACATGAATTAAATGATGAGGAAAAGAGAGAAGCTATGAAGAATCATGCAATCAGTTGCGGATTTGAGCTGCCTTATGAGATTTGCGATTATTTGCTGCAGCATCAGCAGCGTAATTTACCTGCTCTGATCAGAGTAATTGATGCATTGGACCGCTACTCTCTTGCTAAGCAGCGACCAATAACACTTCCTTTATTGCGCGAATTATTACAGGTAGCCTTATGAAGTTGGCTTTATTTGATTTAGATAATACACTCCTTGCCGGAGATAGTGATTTTCAATGGGCGCAATTTCTAATTGAACAGAGAGTGCTTGATCGTGAAGTGTATGAAGCGCGCAACATCGAATTTTATGAGCAATACAAAGCGGGTACACTGGATATTCATGAATTTCTCGATTTTCAGCTAAAGCCATTAGCGCGTCACTCACGAGAGCAGCTTGATGCATGGCGCAGTGAATTTATTCAAAAAAAAATCATGCCATTGATTGCGCCTGGTGCGCATGATCTGGTTGCTAAGCATAAACTTGAACGTAATGTATGCATCATCATAACAGCAACCAATAGTTTTGTAACTGCTCCAATTGCACGGATATTAGGCATTGATCACCTAATTGCAACTGAGCCAGAACAAAAAGAAGGTCAATTCACAGGCCGAGTATCAGGAATACCCTCCTTCAGAGAAGGGAAAATCACGCGATTAGAGCAATGGTTGGATAAGCATAATCTTACTTGGCTCTCTTTTCTGGAAAGCTGGTTTTACAGTGATTCTCTGAATGATTTGCCGCTTCTGAAGAAAGTGACGCATCCTGTTGCCGTTGATCCTGATGCTACTCTTGAGGGATATGCGCAACAGAATGGATGGCCAATTATTAGCTTGCGATAGTTTTATGTCCGGCAATTTCCTTACCCTTCTCAAAGGTTACAGTATGACATTTGTGCTGGTGAGGGGGGTAAAGCTGGCGGGTCCTTTCTGTTACCCCTTCAGCATGTTTAGGTGGTAGTCTGCCTACGAGAATATGATGCGATTTCTGCTCTGCCATGGTGACCGGTGCCCCTTGAGATGGCGCTTGCCGATCAAAGTATCGCTTGCCCAATTACCTATACGCGTGCTTTGCTCAACCATTCCGTGCGGGTCATCGATGCTGATCTTGTTGCGAATTGTGCCACACCGCTTTCTTCCGTTTGCATAGCACTTGTGTCGCGGTCTCTGACTGCGCATAGGTTGGCCACTATCCCCCGGTTTGTCTGAATAGAGGCACTATTTACCATTCTCTTCTTGCTTAAAACCTGCTTTCCATAACCTCTGAATCTGATACGTTGCTCTCGGATAAGCTGTTGCCAGTGCTTCATCTATACTTCTTTTATTTGATCGTTCAAGAAGCTCAGCTGCTATTGTAGCTTGCCTCTTGCTCTTGTTAGCCTTATAAAAATACACTTCAAACTTGAATTCTCCTGTTCTTATCGAAACGAAACTTCAAAAATCCATTTGAAGAAATGATAGATGGTACGAAGTTTTTCATAAGATTTTGAGATCATCCATTTCACATAATCTGCTGACAAACTTTACTGCTGCCTCAAGATTTGCGTCTGCTCTGTTGCTTAGCGCAGCACCAAGCTCAAAATGATAGCCTCGAATCCGAAGTAAAAAAGTTTGTGGTGCAGCCTGTCCATACACTTCCTGATACACGTGTAATAAGGTGGATGGAGTCATGGCATGTGTCGAGTAGCTCCTGTCTTTTTCTGCTACTACTTTGGAATAAACAAATGGTTCCGCGCATGATAAGTCTGCATCGATAAACAATGCCTGATGACATCTGGCCACGTCCATCACATGCTCAATCTGGAGCTGCATATCACTTTGGCATTCGACGTGGCTAAATCCCAATAATGCAATATGATCAATAAGATTGGGACCAAGTGCGTCATCGCCACGACCTGGGTTACCGTAGCCAAATAACAGCAGTCTGGGCATGAGTAATGTAAAATATACTACTTAGAGAGGTATCGGAAAAAAATTCAGGATTAGCTGGCCTCTTATGGATATTTGATATTTGTCTTTAACTATCTGATATGTCGTATCATAATTAGCCTTATTGATTTTAACGGCTTGGGTGCATATGAGAAGGAGTATTGCTGTACTCAATATTCAATTAATTTTTTCACTCTTACAGCAATATCCTATTTTTGCTTTTAAAGATATTAAATATTTTAAAACAATCCCTTTTCTTACATTGAAGAGTAGATTGTATCCAAATGCATTATTGCCTGCCTATCGGTTATTTCTTAATATTATTTTATAGGTAAGAAGCGGAATTGGTAGAAATTAATCCGATACTACTGGCTTGCAACATTTCCGGTTTATTAGTTTGATTAAACATTATTCCTGGATCAGATTAAACATTCTGGTTCCCGCCTAATTTTATTTTCTTGAAAAAGAATAGTTCTATTGTTACGGCTAAGATCAGCTTGAGATTACTATTCATTGTGGCGGTAATTATGCACGTTCATTATGCATCAGTTTAAATTTTTGCTCATAAAATTTAAATTAGAAATTAAAGTCTTATAGATTGAATTAATGATAATAAGACTGTTGCTATAAAACAACACATAATTAATATAACCTTGACAGGGAAATCACCCTTACTATAAGCTCCTTCGTCAGCGAATATGAGACAGTTGTATTTAATAAGCAACGAAAAATAGAAGCAATAGAAGCGTATGGATGATTATCTAACGCATTGATAAGAATGTCTTTGGGGATTATTGCGTTAAAATAGTTTTAGAATAAGATGACCAGCACCATTACTTCGAGGGGAAGATCTTGAGTTCGACAATAATTACGCTGGGGGATCCGCTAATGCAAGAATCTGATACTCAGCCTTCAAGCAAATTGTCAATGGCAGCGACACCTACAGCTAACACGCTGCCTCAACGATTAGCAGATTTTGATACGTTGACGGATGCGCTGGAATATGCGGCAGCCGGAACGACAGGATACAATTTTTATGATGCAAAGGGTGGAGTACGATCGGTACTTTCCTATAGTGCACTTAAACAAAGCGCACTTATGGCCGCTCGCCGCTTGTCTAGTTTCGGTTTGGCGCGCGGAGACCGTGTAGCATTAATTGCTGATACAACACCTGAGTTTATTGAATTGTTTTTCGCGTGCCGTTATGCAGGCCTTGTTCCTTTTGCAATGCCAATACCGGTTAATCTTGGTAGCCATGCGATATATGTTCGACAATTGCGCGGTATGCTTGAAAGTAGCCAAGCAAGTATTGCAATAGCTAATCTTGATTTTATTGGTTTTCTTGAAGAAGCTGCTGAAGGTTTAAATACTGATCATTTGCAATGGGTTGGAACACCTAGTCAACTTGAGTTGCTTCCAGAGATAGAAGTGGTTTTTCAACCTAATTCCCCGGAAGAAACTGCTTATTTACAATTTACCTCAGGTAGTACACGCATGCCTCGTGGTGTGGTTATAACAGAACAGGCCTTGATGTGTAATCTTCGCGGGATCGTACGTAATGGATTGGAAGTACGCGCAAAAGATCGTTGTGCTTCCTGGCTTCCGTTTTATCATGATATGGGTTTGGTAGGCCTCGTATTATCGCCAATGGCTGCACAGTTATCGGTGGATTATCTCGCAACACGAGATTTTGCAATTAGACCATTACAATGGTTAAAATTGATTAGCCGTAACCGATGTACTATTGCTTTTAGTCAACCGTTTGGCCTCAAACTTTGTGCATTAAGAGTTCGTGAGTCTGATCTGAAGGAGCTCGATCTAAGCTGCTGGCGTGCAGCGGGTATCGGAGCTGAAATGATTCGGCCAGATATATTACGAAATTTTGCAGATAAATTTTCTGCGGCAGGATTTGATGAGCGTGCTTTTTTACCCTGCTATGGCTTGGCAGAATCGACTCTCGCGGTATCTTTTTCGAAGATTAACCAAGGAGTAATGAGTATCCAAGTCGATACCAAAACGTTAGTAGAAAAGAAAATGGCCGTTCGGGTACAAGCAGAAGGTAGAAAATTTAATGAGTTTGTCAATTGTGGCAGGCCACTTCCTGAGCATACAGTTAAGATTGTTGATGATAATGGAGAAGAATTACCTCAGATGATGGTTGGAAGTGTTTTAGTCCGGGGGGATAGCATTATGACCGGATACTTTAATAACCATGAAGAAACTAAAAAAGCACTAAAGCCAGGGAAATGGCTTGATACAGGTGATATTGGCTTTATTCTTGAAGGTGATTTGTACATTACGGGACGTCGTACTGATGTTATTATTGTTAACGGCCGAAATATTCGTGCTCAAGATATAGAAGAACTTGCTGAACAACAGCCTGAAGTAAGATCACGAGAAGCATCAGCCTTTGGCATTAGTGGATCTGATGATACAACAATCGTCGTATTAGTGGTTGAGTGCCGTTTAACCTCCGTGGAAGAAAGGCAATCACTCATGAGTCGATTGCAACAAATGGTTTATATGGCTTTTGGTGTTAACTGCCTTGTTGAATTAGTGCCACCTCATACGCTTCCAAGAACATCGTCTGGTAAGCTGTCGCGTTTTGCGGCACGTCAAGGATTCCTTCAACGTGCAAATATAGCTGATCAGATATCCGTAGTTCAATCTGGAGACAGATAACAGATAATCGTAAATGTCACAAGTAGTGGCAGTAACGGGTGCCACTGGATTTATCGGCCGAGCATTGCTTGATACTCTGCTAGAAAGTAAATGGAGAATTCGCGCATTAACTCGGAAGTTCTCATCTGTAAAACGAGAAAATCTAGAGTGGGTACATGGAGACTTGGATAACCACGAGTCACTGCGGCGGCTTGTCTCAGGAGCATATGCTGTCATACATTGTGCTGGCGCAGTAAGAGGTAACTCTTTAGAAAGCTTTTTACAGAATAACGTAGTGGGAACAGATAATCTCCTGCGCGCAATCCTGGAGCAAAACTTAAGTCCTCGCTTCCTTTTTGTATCTTCTCTGGCAGCAAGAGAATCAAAGCTTTCATGGTATGCAACTAGTAAATTTAAAGCTGAGCAACTAATCAATAGTTGTTCAGACAATATGCCATGTACGATCTTTCGTCCTGCAGCTGTATATGGTCCTGGTGACAAAGAACTTCAGCCTCTTTTTAAGGCAACTCACTACGGTGTGCTACCTGCAATCGGTGATTTAATTAATCATTTCGGATTGTTGCATGTGAATGATTTGGTGTCAGCAATTCAATATTGGTTGTGTACTGATAAGCCCATTAAAGGAACTTTTGAGATTGATGATGGCACGCCGGGTGGTTATACCTACCGATCAGTGGCTGCTATTGCACAAGATGTTTTAGGAAAGCCTGTCAGATGTATTAGATTACCTGATTTAATACTGCAATTAATTGCTCATGCTAATTTATGGGCGTCTCGCTTATTAGGTTACTCGCCAATGCTGACTCCTGGAAAAGTATGTGAATTACAACATCCAGACTGGGTGTGCGATATAACGCCTCTGCGGCAAAATTTAGTGAACTGGTATCCTAATTTCCGCCTCTGTGATACATTGCCACAATTGATCAAACTTTAGATTTTTTAATTAACCAATGGTAGAAATTAACCAAGAAGACATTCTGGATTTATTATGTCGACGCTTAGCAAGTTTTGCCAATGCAGAACAGGAAATTACGCCAGAAACCAATCTTATTACTCAATTGGCGATTGATTCCATAAAATTATTGAATCTCATTATGGAATTAGAAGATAACTTTGATATTTCTATTCCGCTAAATGCTCTCACAGATGTCGTTACTGTGTATGATCTTGCTAATTTAATTTACAGAATCAAGTCTGATTCAAAATGAATTTACTCGAAAAACTTGATGCAGCAGCCGCAGCCAGGAAAGCTCAATTACCCACTGGATTAAGTGCCTTTGGAATACCCATAGAAGAAATCTATTCTCCAACAGAAGCGAAAATCGGTCAGCGCCGGATTCTGCTTCTTGGCACTAATAACTACCTAGGGCTTAGCTTTGCACCGGAATGTAGAGAAGCAGCGCATGAAGCGATAGATAAAGAAGGAACGGGTACCACTGGCTCTCGAATGGCAAACGGAAATTATTCAGGACACCGTGCACTAGAGATGGAGTTTGCCGAATTTTATCAATGCCTGTCATGTATTGTTTTTACAACAGGTTATCAAGCAAATCTTGGAACAATCTCTGGATTAATAGGAGCAGGGGACGTAGCACTTATTGACGGTGATTCTCATGCAAGTATTTATGATGGGTGTATTCTAAGTGGAGCAGATATCATTCGCTTTCGGCATAATGATATGGCTGATTTAGAAAAACGTCTTCGACGATTAGGTGAGCGGAGCAAGAACACACTCATTATTGTTGAAGGTATCTATAGTATGCTGGGTGATCAAGCGCCTTTAGCTGAAATTGTGAACTTAAAGAATGCTTATGGTAGTACTTTACTCCTTGATGAGGCACATTCACTTGGTGTTTTAGGTGAAACTGGACAAGGTTTAGCTGAGAAAACTAAGCTCAGCAGTGAAATTGATTTTATTACAGGTACTTTTAGTAAAAGTTTATGTGGTATAGGCGGTTATTGTGTCAGCAATCATCCGCAACTTGATCAGTTGCGCTATGTGAGTCATCCTTATATTTTTACAGCTTCACCTTCGCCAGCTACCATTGCAGCAACACGTGTCGCTTTAAGATTGCTCCGTAATGGTAGTAAATTACGTGAACAGCTTTGGAGAAACGCACAGCAACTCTATTCACACCTTAAAATAGTGGGATATCAAGTTGGTCCGGAACCTGGTCCTATCGTAGCAACTATATTAGATAATCCACAGCAGGCATTAGCCTTGTGGAACGGCTTGTTGGAGAATAATATTTACGTCAATTTGATTCTTCCGCCAGCTGCACCTGAAGGTAAATCATTGGTTCGGTGCAGTGTAAATGCAGCGCACACTGCTGAGCAAATAGAGTATGTTTGTCAAACTTTTTCTAAGTTGTATCCATCAATTATTCAGTGAAAATTACTTGGATTTATTGAGTATGCTGGCAGTAGTACTAATTGCTATTTTCTGGCTGGCTACCAATTAACTCGCTCATTTATGCACGACTGGATTATTCCAAACTGGCCATCACCTTCCAATGTTAAAGCGATTTTCACAACCCGAAACAGTGGCGTGAGTAAAAACAGAAATGGTACTTATGCAGAATTAAATTTAGGTGATCATGTACAGGATGATTTTTTATCAGTACAACAAAATCGCGCATTAATACGGCAATATTTGCCGAATGATCCAAGCTGGTTGAAGCAAGTTCATGGGGCAAAGCCAGTGTGGGTGGACAAAAAGGTAGTAGAGCCTGAAGGTGATGCGGCATTGAGCCGTTGTAGCGGGAAGGTGTGTGCAATATTAGTAGCAGACTGTTTACCCATATTTTTATGTGATACCGCAGGGACTGTTGTAGGTGTTGCCCATGCCGGTTGGCGGGGGTTAGCTAACGGAATAATTGAAAACTCTATTTCGGAAATGGCTTGTAAGAGCTCTGAGATTATTGCGTGGCTGGGCCCTGCAATTGGTCCTAAGCATTTTGAGGTCGGAGAAGAAGTGCAGGAAATATTCTTGAAGCAAGATAGCCAATCTAGTTTCGCTTTTACTCCAAGTCAAAGTAACAAGAAATGGTTCGCGGATTTATTTATATTAGCACGGCAACGACTAACAAATGTGGGTGTGACTAAAATTTATGGCGGCTATGAGTGTACTTTTAGTAATCCAACAAGGTTTTATTCTTATCGTCGAGATGGTCAGACGGGCAGAATGGCCGCACTGATTTGGTTAACGTAACGATTAAATGATAACAAGCTACTGGGGCAAGTGTAAAATGGAGCGATCCAGTGCGAAGTAATCCCTAAATGAATCCATATCAAAGAATGAATGTACTGTTGGGTGCAAGCAACCAGCCACTAGCATCACTCTGATTAATATTCTTCAGGAAAAACTGTTTTATTCCTTGAATGGAACAGCACTAAACACGAAGTGCCGCACCTTCATCATCCTTATTTCTCCATAAAATAACTTATATGTCGACTCTTGCCTGGATCATTTTGACTAGCCTCCTTGGTGGTCTAATAAGTATTTTTTTTGCAGCTATATTGACCTTGAATACCCGTAGTTCTTGGGTATCTATGCTCGTTTCATATGCTATTGGAGCATTGTTAGGGGCAGCGTTTTTAAATACTCTCCCTGAGGCTCTAGAGCTTGCTGAGGATCCAAAGCAAATCACGATTATCGTTCTGCTCGGCATACTGCTTTTTTTTATCTTGGAGAAACTCGTCTTGTGGCGGCACTGCCATATGGATGAATGTGAAGTGCATGATCCAGAGCATGGCCACTCTATTTATGAGGCCCAAGGTGATCATGGTCGTAGCGGCCTGATGATTACGTTAGGAGACACATTTCATAATTTTGTGGATGGTATCCTGATTGCTGCAGCCTTTATGGTTGATGTTCAGCTTGGCATCGTGACTGCTATTGCAATTTTTGCCCATGAAGTCCCGCAAGAAGCTGGTGATTTCATTATTTTACTCAATTCTGGTTACAGTCGCACTCAAGCACTTTTACTTAATTTACTGTCAAGTACCTCGGCGGTAGTAGGAGGAGTATTAGCCTATTTTATGCTGCATCAACTCAATCATCTTGTTTTACCGATGCTTGCAATTGCAACAGCATGCATGATTTATGTGGCGATGGCAGATCTGATTCCGGGCTTGCATAAACGACCGGAAATAGGCGACACAATCCAACAAGTAGTGCTCATTAGCTTAGGAATCGGTTCTATTTGGCTAGTTGAGACTATGCTCAAGCATAGTCATTAAAAAGTCTCACAATATAAATCCAGCTAGCTTAGTTTATTGGCTAGTAATTCCATTTCTAAATCAAAACTGACATTGTCGGCTTCACCTTGCCGTATTATTTATACTGTCTGCGGCTCGCCTTCGTCTCATTTTTGATTTAGAAATGGAATAACTTTTAAATAGATCTGCCACGATACCCTTGGGCAGTACGGTAGTATAGAGGGCGTAAGGGCGTGCCATTCCGTGTCACTGCTTTGTATTGTATCGTACTGGGTTGGATAAGCATCCGGTCAATTTCGTTTCCTGCTCGATCATGCTCGAGTGTGTGGCGTTTTATGCCTATTAAAATAATAGGGCGGTCAGTAGCGGGGTGTGATGGATACCAGAAATCATACATGGCGCTCTTGTCCCCGAACATATTGCGTGAGCGAATATCCATATTGCTACTATCTTTAGTGTAAAAAGATAGAGCGCTTGCAATTGACCATTTGTTCATTCCTACTACAATGGGAGCTTGTCCATTCTGAGACTCGATTTCTTCAGCTATTTTTTCGATTTCAATAGCTGCTTCTTTCCAGAAATAATGCTCGGCAAGAAATTGGTAGGGTATGCCAGGAATACCTAATACCACATAATGGAGTACAAATGCATAGGCTAGCAAAGAAACAATAATAGTTGGTTGCCAAATCGCCCGTAAACGGTTAGAGACTGTCTGTAGAGCACTATTTTGTCCCATCATCCAGGCGATAGTGGGTAAAATTGCAAGCCACAGCGGACAAGTCCAATGAAATCGTGGGGTATCAAATGTACTAATACCCAAAAAAATTATCAGCGGAATGCCCGTAAATATAAATATAAATAAATTGCGTCTACGCTCACATTGATTATGCTTGCCGTTGGTACCAACATACCATAGTGCCTGCAAAGCAGCATACAAGCCTATCGGAGTTAGAATAATTGCGACATATAAGACAAGGTAATGAACAGAAAATACATGACCCCCTCCTCCAAGTCGTTCTGTTTGAAATAAGAAAGAGACCCAGTCGTTCTGAAAATTCCAAATAACAACAGGTGAAAACAACAAGAGCGCGAGGAATGCTGCGAAATAGGGATAAGGCCGAAGCAGCCAGCGTCGTGCATTGGGATCCAAGATAACAAAAGCTAGAGCGGCTATCCCTAATAATCCAATCGTATATTTAGATAACAGGCCCAGGCCAAAAGCAATTCCCATACCTAACCATGCTATCTTTCGATCAGCTATAAGTGCACGCTCCATATAGTATAAAGTAGCAGCCCAGGAGGCCATCAAAGGTGCATCAGGTGTTATCACTATGCCAGAAGCAAAGCCGAATGGCAGCACAGATAGCAGCATGATGGCACGCATGCCGGTGGATTTATTATATAAATTACGGGCAAATACATATAAGTAGCCCATTGTGATTAAACCACAGATAAAGGCTCCAATCCTTACACCAAACTCATTTTGACCTGCTATTGCAGTACCCAGCCAGATTAGCCAGGCAACCATGGGGGGATGATCAAAGAAACTCAAGTCCATGTGCTGGCTATATTGCCAATAATAAGCTTCATCAGGAATGAGTTGAGCGAGACCAAGATAGACTAGGCGCAACAAAGTAACAAAAAGTACCACTCCAACTGCGGCCACTTGCCATCGGACATTTAACGGGGGGCAATTTTTACTTTCTGGAAAAACATAAAAAGCTGAACCAAGATAATTAATTATGGCCGTTGCCGCAATTGCTGGGAATATTGCTAATTCGGCTGATAAATGCCAAGTATAAACAAGCAATGCCAGCACGCCGCCACGTAAGAGCAATGCTAACAATCCCACAGTTAAGAAACGGCCAAATTGTTGCCAATTAAGGCTGCCCTCCAAGTGCGATCGAAACGACCATTTAGAATTAAGTATATAATTAATTGTGACTGCTGCTAAAAAGCTGGTGATATGAGCCAATGCGAGCCCAAAGCTCAAATTTATCATCCATTGGAATATAAAAGCATCAACAAAAACCCCCACAAACCCAACAATTGCGAAACGGCTAGCTGTGCCGATAGAAGCTGTGCCGCCAGCCAATGTAATGAGTCGTTGGAGGTAAATCAGATGATGTGAAAGAGATAATTTTGACGTGCCATGTGTTCGGTCATGAAAGGAGATAGGGATCTCTATAATTTTAAGATTACCTTGGCCTGACATTAACAATTCAAGAAGAATTTTATACCCGCGAGCCCTTTCTGCAATATTTGCGATAAGCTCACGACGAAATGCAAAAAAACCGGAAGTCGCATCGCTCACATCACAAATAGGGCGTGCAAGAAAGCCCCCTAGACGGGATAACCATTGGCGATATAAAGGCCAACCATGAGTACTTCCACCCGAAACATATCGACTACCTACCGCAACATCATATTTACCGGTCAAGATGGGGGCAACAATCGCTGGAACTTGCTCGGGTAAATGACTCAAATCTGCATCCATTACCATGATAATATCACTTTTGGCAATAGCTACACCTGCCAGAATTGAGGCAGTCAGATCGGGTTTCTCTTGCCTCTCAACCAGATGAATATGTTTATTATGTGCTTCCCATTCACGTATTTTAGTGGGCGTTCCGTCTTTTGATCCATCATCAACAAAAATGACTTCGAAGCTGCCTGGTAACAAATCAAGCGCAAATAAACGTGATAACAGTAAATCCACATTTTCTGATTCATTAAGAGTTGGAATGACAATAGAGAATTGCATTATTTTACTTTATAAGAAAGCATCAATTCAGAAGTGTGAAGTGTTATGGTTACTACTGTTTCTGGTATTTATGCACAGCACGGTTATGGTCCTTCAGATTAGTAGAAAAATGCGATTCACCATTTCCCTTCGCAACAAAATAAAGCGCATCAGTTTCTGCTGGATTAAAAGCTGCCTGAATTGAGGCTAATCCAGGCATGGCAATAGGTGAAGGAGGAAGTCCAGACCGCATATAAGTGTTGTATTCTTGGTCAGTAAGTAAGTCCTGTTTACGCAAATTTCCATCAAAATCTTGACCTATCCCGTAAATAACAGTCGGATCAACTTGCAGTTTCATCCCTAAGCGTAGTCGATTAATTAAAACACCCGCGATCATGCTACGGTCACTTTTCTTACCAGTTTCTTTTTCAATAATCGAAGCTAGGATCAACCCTTCATATTCTGACTTTAATGGAAGAGATTCTTTTCGAGAAGACCAAGCTATTTTCAGGTGATTTTGCATTGTATGATAGGCACGTTTTAATATGCTGACATCATTGCTATTTCTTGGAAAGAAATAGGTATCCGGAAAAAATAAGCCTTCTGCTTTTAATTCAGAAGCGCCAATTAGCTGCAGAATCTCTTGTTCACCGAGATTAAGCGTATCGTGCCGAATTGCTGGGTGTTCATCTAAAGCTTTCCTAAGTTCAGAAAATGTCCAGCCTTCGATGAACCGAATTTCATTTTGCCTGATATCCCCTTTAACAAGGTATTCCAGTAATTGCAAAGGGGAGGCATCTTCAATAAGTACATATTCACCTGCTTTTATTAATGATTCATAGCCAAGCATCTTTGATAGCAAGATAAAAGACCAGGCATTAGGGAGTAGATGATCTGCAACTAATTGATTGGAAATGTCCTTTAGATTGCTACCTGATTCAATCGAAAATTCATATGGGATAAAGGGCAATTGGGTTGCAGCATTGGCCAGGTAATAAAACCAACCGATAAAAAAAATGATTCCAATGAAAATGGATAAAAAAAGTAACTTCAGTTTCCGAGATAGGCGTTTTAGCACCCACATACACCAGATAGGTAGCTAAATTTTCCGGAATACCAAAGTTCCGTTAGTTCCTCCGAACCCAAAGGAGTTTGATATAGCTAAATTTATTTTCATATTTCTGGCAGTATTGGGGACATAATCCAAGTCGCATTCCGGGTCAGGCTCAAATAGATTAATAGTCGGTGGTACGACTTGATGATAGAGTGTGAGCACAGAAAAAATTGCCTCTACTCCTC
This sequence comes from Nitrosomonas communis, assembly GCF_001007935.1. Classification (NCBI taxonomy): domain Bacteria; kingdom Pseudomonadati; phylum Pseudomonadota; class Betaproteobacteria; order Nitrosomonadales; family Nitrosomonadaceae; genus Nitrosomonas; species Nitrosomonas communis. The sequence continues at coordinate 1,365,133 of NZ_CP011451.1, read as the reverse complement.
CGGCAGCACCCAATAAATGTCCAGTCATTGATTTGGTAGAATTGATGACAAGTTTCTTAGCATGATCGCCAAAACATCGTTTGACCGCAAGCGTTTCTGCTATATCGCCTAGAGGAGTTGATGTGCCATGAGCATTGATATAATCAACCTCATCGTTGTTAACTTCTGCAATCTTAAGTGCATTTGACATACACCGAGCAGCTCCTTCGCCATCTTCGCACGGAGCGGTCATGTGATGAGCGTCCGCACTCATACCGAACCCGATAAGCTCCGCGTATATTTCTGCGCCACGTCGCTTAGCATGCTCCATTTCTTCTAAAACTAAAATGCCAGCACCTTCACTTAAAATAAAGCCATCTCTACCTTTATCCCAAGGGCGACTGGCTGAAACCGGATCATCATTACGAGATGACAGTGCCCGAGCTGCAGAAAATCCTCCAATCGCAAGAGGCGTTACACATGACTCTGCGCCACCGCAAACCATAATATCTGCATCACCATATTCAATCATGCGCGCGGAGCTGCCGATAGTATGAGTTGAAGTCGTGCATGCAGTAACAATGGCCAGATTAGGTCCTTTATACCCGAACATGATGGATAAGTTGCCAGATATCATGTTGATAATAGTGCTGGGTATGAAAAATGGAGAGATTTTCCGGGGGCCACCCGCATGATAAGCAGAATCAGTATCTTCAATCATTGGCAAACCACCGATTCCAGAACCAATATTAACGCCTATGCGTTCTGGATCAAGCCCGGCTAAGTCTTCTATAGCCGCATCTTTTATTGCTTGGATTGCTGCTGCCATACCGTAATGAATAAAAATATCCATTCGCCGTGCATCCTTGGCTGATATGTACTGTGTAATATCAAAATTTTTAACTTCACCAGCAATTTGTGAAGAAAAAGGGGACGCATCAAAGCGAGTTATCTTAGTAATACCAGATTTTCCGGCAACAATGCTCTGCCAAGTATCAGAAATATTATTTCCTACAGGGGAGATAATACCCATCCCTGTAACAGCTACCCTACGTTTGGACAAAAAATACTCCAGTAGATAAAAAAAGAAAGATTAGTGAGAGGTATGTTGATTAACGTAATCAATTGCTTCTTGAACAGTATTGATTTTTTCAGCTTGTTCATCAGGAATTTCACATTCAAATTCCTCTTCCAATGCCATAACAAGTTCTACGGTATCAAGTGAATCAGCGCCTAAATCATTCACAAAGGAGGACTCATTTTTGACATCTGCTTCATTTACACCTAATTGTTCAGCTACAATTTTTTTGATACGTTGCTCTATATCTGTATTTTCCATATATGCACCCTTCCTTTTTACGTGAGAAGAACTAACCAATTTTAACAAATTTCCTACACTAACAAAACTAACACCTTTATTGCATTTGGGTTACTTTAAAAGCTACTGATTAATAAAATTATTTGACATAAAAATTAATACCTTAATTTGAAAAGATGTTTCCCAAAAATTTATAATTTCAATTAATCCATATACATTCCACCATTCACGTGTAAAGTCGTGCCTGTAATGTAGCTTGCTGCGGGTGAAGCGAGAAAGACTACTGCTGATGCGATATCTATCGGGCGCCCCAATCTTCCCAATGGGATATGCTGGATTAGATTCTGCTGTTGCTCAGCAGTAAGAGATCGCGTCATATCAGTATCGATAAATCCGGGGGCAATACAATTAATTGTGATATTTCGACTTCCTACTTCACGCGCAAGCGATTTACTAAAACCGATCATACCCGCTTTGGCTGCGGCATAATTGGTTTGCCCAGGATTACCTGTTACGCCGACTACAGATGAAATATTAATGATACGTCCTGCACGCGCTTTCATCATGGAGCGCAAAACAGCACGACTTAGAAAGAATACCGATTTGAGATTGGTCTCCAGGATTTCATCCCATTCTTCATCTTTCATTCTAGCCAGTAAATTGTCGCGAGTGATGCCTGCATTATTGACCAATATGCTAATCTCACCAAATGTATCGCGTATAGTTTCAATGGCGTTATTAATCTGTGCAATATCGTTGACATTCATTGCCAAGCCCAATCCTTTTATTCGGGCTTCTTTTAGGTACTGATTGATAACTTCTGCGCCATCCTGCGTGGTAGACGTGCCTATTACAGTGGCGCCATGCTTGCCTAATTCAGAAGCAATAGCTTGTCCGATTCCTCGACTGGCGCCTGTCACTAAGGCCACTTGACTGCTTAACATTATTTCTCCGTTGGGTAATATATTGGATGCAATTTATTTCAATATATCAATTGTTTGTTTGAGAGCATTACTATCTGTCAATGATAAGTTTTTTAATTTTGCATCGATGCGTTTAGTCAAACCGGTTAATACTTTGCCTGGCCCACATTCGACAACATGATCTACGCCTGCCGATGCAAAAGCGCGAATAGTTTCTGCCCAACGTACTGGGCTATAGAGCTGTTTTGCCAATATTTCTCTGATTGACATGGCATCATGGTGCTGTTGCACATCTACATTGTGCAAAATGGGAATGGTGGGTGGCTCAAACGATATTTTCTCAAGTAATTGATGCATTTTCTCGGCCGCTGGCCTCATCAGTGAGCAATGCGACGGAATGCTCATTGGTAACAATATAGCTAATTTTGCTCCTTTTGCTTTAGATAGCGCCATTGCATGCTGGACCGCATTTTTGTGACCTGCGATCACGACTTGACCAGGTGAATTAAAATTAGCAGGCTCTAAGGACATTCCGTCACAACTGCTTATAATTTCAGCACAAACGGCTCGTACCTCATCATCATCTAATCCCACTATCGCTGCCATACCGCCCATCCCTTCAGGCACGCACTCTTGCATGGTTTTTGCGCGATAGCTCACCAGCTTTAATGCATCAGAGAAAGTTAAAGCGCCTGATACGACCAGTGCGGTATATTCTGCTAAGCTGTGACCTGCTAAGTAATCCGGTTTCTTCCCTCCCAGGTTTTTCCATGCACGATAAACTGCAATCCCAGCTGTCAGCATGACCGGCTGTGTATTGACTGTTAAGTTGAGATCCTCAGCTGGCCCTTGATTAACCAATGCCCACAAATCCTGTTTAAGGATATCGGCCGCTTCAGAAAATGTTTCGTGTATCAATGGCACATCTGCATAACCTTTCATCATGCCGACTGATTGCGAGCCTTGTCCAGGGAAAACAAATGCGGTCTTCATAGATCACCAGCGTAGCAGTACAGAACCCCAAGTGAAACCGCCCCCTACGCCTTCTAGTAAGACGCATTGATCAGATTGAATGCGTCCATCACGCGCAGCGATATCTAAAGCTAACGGCACGGAAGCAGCCGATGTGTTCCCATGCTGATCAACGGTGGTAACCACTTTTTTCATTGGAATTCCCAGTTTCTTGGCAGTAGATTTTATAATACGGATATTAGCTTGATGAGGAATCAGCCAGTCAATATCGGATGTTTGTAAATTATTGGCTGTGATAGCCTCAGATACGGCTTCTTCTAGCACCTTAACTGCAAACTTGAACACAGTATTTCCTTCCATAGTAATGAAGGGCGAACCTTGTATTTTACCACCACAGATATTTCCAGGTGCAGCAAGCACTTTGTTATAACTCCCATTGGCATGCAAATGGCTTGAGAGTATTCCAGGTTGATTACTTTGCGTCAACACGACAGCACCAGCGCCATCACCAAATAATACACACGTGCTACGGTCAGTCCAGTCAAGAATACGAGAATATACTTCGGTTCCTACCACTAATGCATTCCTGCACTTGCCGGAACTCACAAACATATCAGCCGTAGCGAGCGCGTAAATAAAACCGCTGCATACTGCCTGGACATCGAAGGCAGGACCACCACTAATGCCTAGCTTGTCCTGTAAGATACAAGCCGTGCTAGGGAAAATCATATCCGGAGTGGTCGTAGCCAGAATGATCAGATCAATTTCCTGAGCTTTAATCCCTGCTGCGTCTATGGCCCTACGACTTGCTTCAAGCGCGAGGTCACTGGCCAATTGACCCTCTGCGGCAATATGGCGTTGGACAATACCTGTTCGCTCACGTATCCATTCATCACTGGTATCCACCATGCGTTCGAGATCATGATTAGTCAAAATTTTTTCAGGCAAATAACTACCTGTTCCAATGATTTTTGAATACATGTTTTATTCCACAGTTGCTGAATTAAATTTACTTTTTTGAGTGTTGTGTTGTAATTCTGCTATATGTTTGCTGATATGACCTAGCATTCCGCCGCGCACTTCCTCAGCACCTCGTTTGATAGCAGCACAGAATGCATGCTTATCAGCAGATCCATGACTTTTTATAACAATACCACGTAACCCAAGCAAACTAGCACCATTGTATTCGCGATGATCAACCCGTCGTTTGAAAGCGCTGATAACAGGTAAAGCGACAAGTCCTGCAAATCTCGTGAATAGGTTGCGCTTAAATTCTTGGCGCAAAAAAGTAGCGAGCATTTGGGCCACACCTTCTGATGTTTTCAAAGCAACATTACCCACAAAACCGTCACAGACTACAACATCTGTTGTTCCTTTATAAATATCATTGCCTTCGATATTTCCATAGAAATTTAATCCACTATCTCGAAGTAGTTCTGCGGCTTGCTTGACTACTTCATTACCTTTAATGTCTTCTTCGCCTATATTGAGCAAACCAATACTAGGATCTTTTTTGTTTTCAACAGAAGAAACGAGCGTGGCGCCCATCATACCAAATTGTAGTAAGTGTTCAGCAGTGCAATTGACATTTGCACCTAAATCCAATATGTAAGTGTGTCCTTTTATAGTAGGCAAAACAACTGCAAGCGCTGGTCTATCAATACCTTCAATAGTTTTTAGAACAAAACGCGAAGTTGCTAACAATGCGCCAGTATTCCCTGCACTGATACATGCCTGAGCTTCACCGCTTTTAACCAAATTAATCGCAACGCGCATAGAAGAGTCTTTTTTACTTCGTAAAGCGAGTGCCGGGGGTTCATCCATACCCACAACTTCACTTGCAGCATGTAGCCTCATTCGTGGACTAAGAGGCATATTAAGGGCGCGCAATTCCGCCTCGATCACATCAGGGATTCCGACTAAAATAATGTCGACCTCAGGATCGCTGTGTAGGTATTTAACTGCCGATGGGACTGTAACATGTGGACCATAATCACCGCCCATACAATCAATCGCCATAGTGATGTTCACTTTAGGTTACTCTTAAATAGTGCGCTATGACAGTGCTAGGCGGTATTTGGCGAAATCGAAGAGGCAGATAGAGTGAGAGGAAACTTATTCGTCGTTTTTAGTTTTGATAATTTTCCTGCCGCGGTAGTATCCATTCGGACTGATATGGTGGCGTAAGTGTACTTCCCCGGTAGTAGGCTCTATGGCTAAAGGTGGATTGGTCAGAAAGTCGTGAGAGCGATGCATTCCACGTTTGGATGGGGATTTTTTATTTTGCTGAACAGCCATGTTATGTTGACTCCAAAAAATTAAACTTTAGTGTGCTTGTTTTTTAATGACTTCAGGGTAACAGATGGATATTCCTTAACCCCTTTTGTTATTTCTGAAGTATTAGCGATGTTTTTGCTGAATGAACATTGATCTTCCTCATGACGGGGAGAAATCGGCAAACTCAGAATGATCTCATCTTCAATGAGCGTTAGTGCGTCCATATCAGGAGATGCTAGAATGGCATCAACCGAGATATCTTCATCATAATATGAAAATTCATCCTGATTTCTTGCGAGCAACAAGCTCGTTTCTATATTCAAGATATGTTCCAGTTTACCGAGGCAGCGTTGGCAACAAAGACTAATCATTCCTGTGATCATTATTTTAAGTGTTGGTCTATCTTTTTCGTCAAAAATTCCACTTATCGAGTAAATGATCTCTCCCGAGCGATCAGATAAATATTCTCCTAAACGTTCCAATTCAGCGGGCAGGATTTTACCATGATGTACCTCGCTATTGCGGACAAAATTAAGAGAATCTATGATAAAACGTTTATGCATCATAATTTTTGCATGCTATATTTTTTATAGTTAAGTGTCAAAATCTATTATAACCATTATAACATTTTGAAAACACAGTATGTTCACCCAAGACTTATTTTGGGAACCAGTTCATTATATCGCCGCGAACTTTTCCAGCGTTTAAAGCTTCCCTTTGAAACAGCCAATCCAGCTATAGATGAAACGCCCCTGCAAGATGAGATGCCTGAGGCCACCGCACTTAGATTAGCTGAAAATAAAGCTCATGCTGTTGCTGCAATGTATCATGATGCGCTTATCATAACTGCAGATCAGGTCGCTGTGATGGAAGGCATTCAATTAGGGAAGCCTCTGAATTATGCTAATGCAGTTAAACAATTACGTTTAATGCGCGGTAAAGAAGTTATTTTTTATACAGCACTATGTCTACTGAATAGTCGTACTAATCGACTGCAAACGCGCCTCGTTCCTTATTCTATTAAATTTCGCGCATTAAGCGATCCACAAATTGAGCATTATCTTTCGAAGGAGCAGCCTTATCATTGTGCAGGGAGTGCCAAGTCTGAAGGGCTTGGGATTGCTTTGATCGAATGGATGAAGGGAGATGACCCCAATGCTTTAATTGGACTGCCGCTTATTGCATTAGTGGACATGCTGCTAGCAGAAGGGGTGGAAATAATCTGATTTTTTCTTTACAGCTACCAGAAGATCAATTAGCCTAACTCTTTTATCTCATATAAATTTGTAAGCAGTATAATGAGCAGTAATCGATTTCTAATATGCATAAGCGATTAGCCATTCATTTCATCATTCTGATATTTTTCGTGAGTATGCTTACGAATACATTAGGCTTATCATTTAATGATAAGGTCTTTGCTCATGAACTGGATCATCACTATCATAGCGCTCTATTTTTAGATGATCCACAAAAACATCTTGATCTTCATCACGCCCTAGGTGACGGCGGTGAGCTGGATGCAATTACACATTTATTTCTTCATGCTGCCGGTCAATATCAGCCTTTCTTTGTAAATGAATCCTTTTTGATAATAGCTCCGGTTACTGAAGCAGAAGCTTTGACAGTATTTGTTCCTAAGTATATTCCTGAATCTATTCCGGATTCTCTTTTCCGCCCTCCAAAAAATTTCGGCCCCTTATCTAGTTAATTAGATCTCTAGCGTGCTTGGGTTGTAGTGCACATTATTGTTTGGAAGTGGCACGCTCATCATTCTTCAAGCAAGCGGTATCTGCGCTATAAACACTATAGATCTAGCTCAATTCAACTATGCTAATAATCTGCTCATCATTGTGAGTAGAAGCTGTAAGTATTGAATGCTTTTGCAGAGGATGCTATGAAATTTAAATTACAGTACAAGCAGTTACGGTTTTGTTTGTTGTCTGAAACACAAATCTTAATCCTGCTTCTGTTTTCTTTGTATTGTCCATTCCAACTAATGGCAAGCTCTGATTCAGCATATTTGAATGATGGCAAGTCATTGAATTATCAAACATCATTTCTTTCTTTGGAAAAAAAGGATTTGACCTTGCGAGAGGCAGTAAATCTTGTATTGCAACATAACCCCGAATTAGCAGCTTTTGCTAAGGAAATGAACGCGTTGGAGGGGGCAACACAACAAGCTGGATTGTTTAGAAATCCAGAGTTATCCGTAAATGTTGAAAATGCTGGAAATATTCAAAAGCTTTCAGGAGATATCAATTCACCTGAAGCAGTTGCGCAGGAGGTAGTGCAGCAGGTTACAACGATTCGGATTAGTCAATTATTCGAGTTGGGGGGGAAACGTGCTGCACGGACTGCTGCTGCATTACTTAATGAAGAGTTGGCAAGTAAAGATTATAACACTAAGCGTATTGAGATCATTGCTAGGGTTGCCAATGCCTATACCGATGTACTTGCGGGACAGGAGCGATTGAGGCTGGCAGAAGCAACTATGCAACTTGCAGAAAATGTAGTCAACGCAGTCGTCAAGCGTGTGCAAGCTGGCAAAGTGCCACCTATTGAGGAAACGAGGGCTAAGGTAGGGTTCTCTACGACGCAAATTGAACGTGAGCAAGCGCAGCGAGATTTAATGGCAGCGCGTAAACGTCTTGCTTTGCTGTGGGGAGATCATTCTCCGCAATTTAATCAAGCTTTAGGAAATCTTGAATCACTGGTTCCTTTGCCAAGTATAGAAAAGCTAGAGGAGCGTGTGCTTGAAAGCCCAGCAGCTCTTCGTGCTTTAAAGAATATAGAGCAGCGTAAAGCGTTACTGGAAGTAGAGCAAACACGTCGTATCCCTAATCTTATTGTTAATGCTGGTGTTGTACATCATGCTCAACTTGGTGGCAATACTGCAGTAGCTGGCCTAGCAATACCGCTACCATTATTTGATCGTAATCAGGGTAATCTCAAAGAAGCGCATGAGCGGGTGAATAAAGCCATTGATGAAAGGGGGGCGACTGAGTTGCGGTTAAAAACTGAGCTTGCGCAAGCATATGAAATTTTATCAGCGGTTTGGAATGAAATCAACATCCTGCGTGATGAAATATTGCCTGGGGCGAGAAGTGCTTTTGAAGTTACAAAGAAAGGATATGAGTTGGGAAGATTTGGGTTTCTGGAGCTACTTGATTCCCAGCGTATTCTTTTTCAGAACCAGGTTTTGTATGTACGCGCACTTGCAAATTATCAACGATTAGTCAATGAGATTGAACGGCTGATCGCGGGACCAATCGATGAACTTTCAGTCACGACCAGTATGCGTCATTCTGGCGATAATGAGAAATACAAGGAGTAAGTAATGAATAAAACACGATGGATGCCTATTATGATCGTGATCGTCATTGGCATTGTTCTGGGCGTACTCATTTTGACTTGGGGTAATAATTCAGTTGGTTTGCGTGACGAGATAAGTGGTGAGGAAAATGAGAAGAAGGTTGTCATTGATTCTGGAGCTGGAGAGAAAGAAAGAGGCGATCAGATTGAACCGGCTAAAGGTCCCAGGGGAGGAAAGCTTTTTACGACAGATGATTTTAGTGTGGAGGTGACTATTTTTGAAAAAGGGGTGCCTCCCCAATTTCGCCTTTATCTTTACAATAAAGGCAGGTTGATTCCACCTACTGAAGCTAAGATCAGTATTACCTTGACGCGATTGGGAGCGTCCGCGCAATTATTCCGATTTACGCCTGAAGGCGATTATCTGATTGGTGATCAAGAGGTAGAAGAGCCACACTCTTTTGACGTGGCGATTGTCGCTGATTGGAAGGGCAGAGCTTATCACTGGGGGTATAGCCAGGTTGAGGCCCGGGTAGAAATGTCGGATGAGACACTGAAAAGTTCCGGCATTCAAATTGCTACTGCTATCCCCGCAATTATAAAACCAACACTCAACTTACCTGGTGAGATCATTTTTAATGAACACACTATCTTAAAGGTTGTGCCGCGTATTCCCGGTATGGTTACAGCCGTTATGGGTCACCATGGTCAACATGTTCAAAAAGGGGATGTTCTGGCAGTCATTGAAAGTCCCATGCTGGCTGATTTGCGTAGTCAATATCTGGTTGCCAGGAGAAGGCTGGTGCTAGCGCAAACTACCTATGAACGTGAAAAACAATTATGGGAAGAAAAGATTACAGCCAAGCAGGAATATCTCACGGCCCAGCAGCAATGGGATGAAGCCAAAATTGCCCTGCAGCTTGCGTCCGAGAGGCTGCATGCGCTTGGGGTAAGCCCTGAATCCAGTCTTTCTGAAAAAAATCTTTCCCGTTATGAAATTCGCACCCCTATTCCGGGCATTATTACTGCAAAAGCCATCGTCCTTGGGGAGTCAGTCAAAGAAGACACAGCGGTTTATACCGTTGCTGATGTCTCGACTGTATGGGCAGCAATCACGGTTTATCCAAAGGATTTAAATGTGGTTAAAGTTGGACAGGAAGCGAGGATTAAAGCGACTGCGTTTGATTTGGAAGGGGAAGGGACTGTCACGTATATCACTACCTTGATTGGTGGACCTACTCGAGCTGCTACTGCGCGGGTTGAGCTGGATAACCTGGCGGAGAGATGGCGGCCGGGCATGTTTGTTACGGCTGAGCTGGTGGCTGAAGAAATCCAAGTGCCTGTTGCGGTATTGGTAGAAGCAATTCAAACATGGCGTGATTGGTCCGTCGTGTTTGGCCGTTATGGAAACTATTTTGAGGCTCGGCCACTGGAGCTTGGCCGCAGCGACGGCACGATGGTTGAAGTACTCAAGGGACTGTCTGCCGGGGATCAATATGCGGCAGGTAATAGCTTTGCCATTAAAGCTGAACTGGGTAAAGCGGGTGCAACCCACGATCACTAGCTTTACCAGCATCCTCTAAGCGGAGCTTTTAATCATGGTAGAACGTATTTTACAGATTTCTATCCTTCATCGCGGCTTGATACTCGCAGCGGTACTGATGGTTGCTATAGTAGGAGTTTACAGCTACCAAAAGCTGCCGATTGATGCCGTACCTGACATTACGAATGTTCAGGTGCAAATTAATACGGCAGCGCCTGGTTATTCACCGGTTGAGGTGGAGCAACGTATCACTTTCCCCGTTGAGACCATCATGGCGGGGTTACCTAATCTTGATTATACCCGTTCGCTCTCTCGCTACGGCTTGTCTCAAGTGACAGTGGTATTCAAGGACGGAACAGATATCTATTTTGCTCGCCAATTAGTTAGTCAGCGAATTCAAGAGGCTAAAGGCCGGCTGCCTGTGGGAGTCGAACCTACAATGGGGCCTATTTCTACTGGGTTGGGTGAAATTTTCATGTGGACGGTCGATGTCGAGGAAGGTGCCCACAAACCGGATGGTACAGCCTATACAGCCACTGATTTACGTGAAATTCAGGATTGGATTATTCGACCCCAACTACGCATGGTTCCAGGTGTGACTGAAGTGAATTCAATTGGCGGATTCGTCAAACAATTCCATGTGGCACCTTATCCGGAGAAACTGATTGCTTATGGTCTGACTATTCAGGATGTGGTAACTGCGTTAGTACGTAACAATCTCAATGTGGGTGCGGGCTATATTGAAAAAAGCGGTGAACAGTACCTGGTACGTTTACCAGGTCAGGTTGATAATCTGAATGAAATTAGCAATATTACGCTCGGTTCTCGGCAGGATGTCCCGATACGCATTAAGGATGTGGCCGATGTTTTGATTGGCAACGAGTTGCGTACGGGTGCTGCCACGCAAAACGGTCACGAAGTGGTGATAGGTACAGTATTTATGCTGATCGGAGAGAATAGCCGGATTGTTTCTCAAGCAGCGGCCAAGAAATTAGCTGAGATTAATCGCAACCTGCCTGAAGGCGTCGTAGCTACCCCTGTTTATGACCGAACTAAACTAGTGGATAGAACCGTTCACACGGTGGCTACCAATCTAGTAGAAGGCGCAGCATTGGTAATTGTGGTGCTGCTTCTGTTTTTGGGAAATTTGCGCGCAGCCCTGATCGCTGCATTTGTTATTCCGCTTTCGATGTTGTTTACCTTTAGTGGGATGGTAGCAAATCATGTCAGTGCTAATCTAATGAGTCTCGGGGCGCTTGATTTTGGTATTATCGTGGATGGGGCGATTGTCATTGTCGAGAATAGCATCCGCCGTTTAGCCCATGAACAAGCACGACTGGGGCGGACGCTAACACTTACTGAACGCCTTGAAATGGTATTCGATGCCACAAGTGAAGCACGCCGGGTACTGATTTATGGTGAGTTAATCATCATCATTGTCTATCTTCCTATTTTTGCGTTAACCGGTGTGGAAGGGAAAATGTTTCACCCCATGGCTTTTACCGTGGTGACAGCACTGGTAGGCGCGATGATTTTCTCCATCACCTTTGTTCCGGCAGCTGTAGCGCTTTTTCTTTCAGGGAAAGTGACAGAAAAAGAGAGTCCAATTGTGACATGGGCGAAGCGAGTTTATATGCCTATGCTGAATGCAGCGATGCGTAACCGGGAACTTACCGTTACCATTGCTATGGTCATTGTAGTGCTTTCAGGGTTACTGACAACACGCATAGGGAGTGAATTTATACCGAGTCTCAACGAAGGGGACATTGCGCTGCATGCCATCCGTATTCCGGGTACTAGCCTGACTACAGCGGTTGAAATGCAGAGTGAATTAGAAGAAACCATCATGACATTTTCTGAAGTCGACACAGTATTTTCTAAAATCGGAACTGCCGAAATTGCCACGGATCCGATGCCACCAAGTGTGGCAGATATTTTCATTATTCTTAAGCCTCAATCAGAATGGACTGGTTCTTATCGCACTAAAGCAGAATTAGTTACCGCGATTGAGAAGAAAGTACTGAAAGTCCCCGGTAACAACTATGAATTTACCCAACCGATACAAATGCGTTTTAATGAGCTGATATCCGGTGTACGTGCTGATGTTGCGGTGAAGGTATTTGGCGATGATATGGATACCCTATTCGAAGTAGCTGAACAGATTGAGAGAGTGCTCGATACTGTACCAGGTGCATCCGATGTCAGAATTGAGCAAGTTACTGGACTGCCCGTACTTTCCATCCAAATGGATCGAGAAAAAATGGCGCGGTTTGGGCTGAATGTGACGGATATTCAGGATGTTGTCACGATTGCGATAGGTGGACGTAGTGCAGGCCTTGTTTTTGAGGGTGATCGCCGTTTTGATTTGCAAGTACGGTTGCCAGAATATTTGCGTGGTGATATTGAAGCGCTCAAACGTTTGCCGATCGGTATTTCTATCATTAATATGGGAGGGGCTGTAAATATGCCTCAAGCAATTATTACTCCTGGGTACGTGACATTGGGTGAAGTGGCTGATATTCATATTGTTCAAGGTCCCAACCAGGTCAGTCGTGAAAATGGTAAACGGAGAGTGGTTGTAACAACAAACGTACGCGGACGTGACTTGGGGTCGTTCGTCAGTGAAGCTGAAGCACTCATTGATGAAAAAATACAAATTCCTGCTGGCTACTGGCTGACATGGGGCGGGCAGTTTGAACAAATGATTTCTGCAGCGAAGCGCCTGCAGATAGTGATTCCAGCCGCACTGGTGTTGATTCTGCTTTTGCTCTATACCATGTTTGGCAATTTCCGTGATGGACTATTGATGTTTACAGGCGTCCCATTTGCGCTGACGGGGGGCGTAGCGGCATTATGGCTACGCGATATTCCATTGTCCATTTCTGCGGGAGTGGGTTTTATTGCGCTCTCTGGTGTGGCGGTATTGAATGGCCTGGTAATGCTGGCCTTTATTCGAAATTTAAGAGAACAAGGGCTGGATTTGGATGATGCCGTTCAACATGGCGCGCTCACCCGCTTGCGACCTGTGCTGATGACAGCGCTGGTAGCTGCCATCGGTTTTGTACCGATGGCACTAGCTACCGGTACCGGCGCGGAAGTACAGCGACCACTGGCCACCGTGGTGATTGGGGGTATTCTATCCTCCACGGCGCTGACGCTACTGGTGTTGCCAGTGCTTTATCAATGGATTTACAAGCAGAAAACGATAGAGACTGAGACGGTTCGCAGTCAGCCATAATTAGCGGATCTAGGCTAATCTAATTCTAGATCCTGAGTTATGCTAAAGTAATATGACCTTGAGATAGTGCCGTAGTGCCGATCGGGTCGGGGTAACACGTTGTATCTGTTACCCCGACCCGATCACGAGCTATACGATTTATTTGTTAGTTGATCCGGGATTGCTCATAACAAAAAAAGCGTAGCCAACCCCAGGAAAATGAAAAAACCGCCGCTATCGGTGACAGCAGTGATCATAACGCTGGAGCCAATGGCCGGATCACGGCCCAGTTTTATTCGGGTTAATGGGATGAGTACTCCCACGAGTGCGGCTAACAGGAGGTTCAGAATCATGGCGAGCGCCATGACGAGGCCAAGTGAAATATTCTGATAAATAAGATAGGTAAATAACCCAACGATGCTTCCCCAAACCAGACCATTTACCAGACTGACACCAATTTCCTTGCCGATCAGTTTAAGCGTACTGTCGGTGCTAACCTGGCCTAGCGCAATGGCGCGAACAATCATGGTAATGGTTTGATTGCCGGAATTGCCACCTACCCCTGCGACGATAGGCATCAATGCAGCCAGTGCAACCAATTTCTCGATGGAATCCTCAAATAAGCCAATGACACGTGAGGCAATAAAAGCCGTTACCAAATTAATGGCAAGCCATGCCCAGCGATTTCGGACACTTTTCCAGATGGGTGCAAACAAATCCTCTTCTTCACTCAAACCTGCCTGACTAAGCGCTTCGCTTTCAGCTTTCTCACGAATGAAATCTAACACCGAATTAACAGTAACTCGCCCTAATAACGTTCCATCTACATCAACCACTGAAGCAGAAACAAGATCATAGCGTTCAAAAGCCTGGGTGGCTTGTTGTGCTCTATCGTAGGGATGAAACTTAATTATTTTAGCCGTCATCACATCGCTGACCATGACGTCAGGATCGGTTACCAATAGCTTATTCAGTAGCAAAACACCTTTGAAATGCTCATTGCGATCGACCACAAATAACTGATCGGTATGGTCTGGTAATTCACCCAAGCGTCGTAAATAACGCAGCACCACCTCCAATCTGACATCTTCACGTATCGTAATGATATCGAAATCCATGAGCGCACCGACAGAATCTTCAGGATACGACATGGCTGCACGTAACTGTTCACGTTCTTCCAACGGTAAAGCCCGGAAGACATCTTCGAGGACTTCACTGGGTAAATCCGGTGCCAAATCGGCAATTTCATCTGCATCCAGTTGTTCAGCAGCGGCTACTAACTCGCTGCTACCCATATCAGCAATCAGTGTTTCGCGAACACCATCGGAAACTTCGAGCAGCACCTCGCCATCATTCTCAGTCTTGACCAGACCCCATATGAAGAGACGGTCTTCCAATGGTAGTACTTCCAGAATATGCGCGATATCGGCTGGATGGAGCTTATCAAGTACATTCTGAAGACTTGCCAGATTTTGTTTCTGGATAATCGATCCCACCAAATCTTGACGCGGGAAATCTTGTAAGCGTACTAACCCTTCTACCAATCTGTATTTACGAAGCAAATAAGTGATTCGCTCCAGTATGCTTTGTAAATCTTCATTTTCATGAGAATGGCTGTCTTCAGTCATGGCAGATTTCCGATGGAGGAAGGGTTGTCACAATAAATAAACAGAGCAAATAGACACTTACTTCCTATAGATCAAAAGACAGAATGAGATAAGCATCGCTTTTTTTCGTTATATCACAGGAATGGAAGTTAATTTTTACAGATTTATTAACTGTGGAATTACAATAAAACTGACTTTTAAGGGAATGAATGTTAACTCAGTCAGATACATTGTACTAGTCAGTAAAAACTGGAAAGTTCTAAAGACGACCTAGAAACAGATTTCTTAAGGAATGTTTTATCATGGAATCTGTGATATATGCATGCGGCTAAGAATGATATTAATTATCTTCAGCAGCTTCTGGGTGTTGCGATTTCGATCATAATAGCGTGGATTGGTTACTATTGATGCTAGAAATGCTGCCTGTCTGGCTGTCAGGACTGAGGCCGATACTCCAAAGTAATGAAGGGCAGCGGCTTCGGCACCAAATACGTCACGGCCCCATTCAATCATATTGAGATAAATTTCCAGTATCCTCCGTTTGGACATCATATTCTCGAGCATGATCGTGATCAAAGTTTCCTCAAATTTACGCCATACAGTTTTTCTCTCTGAAAGGAACAGATTTTTTGCAAGCTGCTGACTGATAGTTGAGCCGCCAGCAGCCCATTCGCCTTTTTTTATATTTTTCTCAAGCGCACTTTGAATCGATTGAAAATCGAAGCCATTATGTTTCATGAATTGACTATCTTCCGAAGCGATGATTGCCCGTTTCAGGTGGAGAGAAATATGCTCATAAGCAATCCACTGATGACGCAATGTAGCATCAGGATGATGTTGTCTTAAGTTTTCCAGCCTGCTTTGCATGAAAGCACTAGCGTGTGGGATATGGGTATTCCAGTAAACAATATGGAGCAGTATCCACAGTAGATAAAGCAGGCCAGCGCTGAAAGATAAGAGCAAGAATCGCCATAGCCAGCGGTTGAGAAATTTTGCCATGTATCTCCTGCGCAATTAGACCATTTAGAGGTTGAGTCTAAATGGTTGATATCTCGTATATAATGAATAGCGCTCGTGCTGTTTAGTGCCCTTTATTCTTTAACATTTCAATTACTTTTTTCGTTTCTGGTCGGATGCCACGCCATAAGAAAAAAGATTCCGCGGCTTGTTCAACCAGCATGCCAATGCCATCGACTAACTTAATGACGCCTTGCTGCTGAGCGAATCTTAAAAATGGTGTCAACTCTTGACTATACATCATGTCATAAGCGAGTGATTCTTTAGAAAAGATCCCTTCCGGTAAAGAAGGTAACTCATCATGGAGACTCGCTGAAGTAGCATTGATTATAATGTCGAAACTCTCTCCTGAAAAATCATGATAATGTCCCGATAAGACATTGCCATGAGCAGAAAATTGTCTTTGTAACACTTGCGCCTTCTCTTTAGTGCGGTTGGCAATGGCAAGTAGGCGAGGTTTGAGTGTTAGCAGTGGCATAATAGTGCCTCGTGCAGCACCGCCTGCCCCCATTAACAGAATATTTTTACCGGCAATAGAAACACGTTGATTAATTTCGATATCCTGCATCAATCCCGCTCCATCCGTATTATCACCCAGAATATCATTGTTTCCAATAAATTTGAGTGTATTCACAGCTTGAGCGGCATTTGCTCGGTCTGTTAAACGAGTAGATAGGGCATAAGCTTCTAGCTTGAATGGAAGGGTTACATTCATGCCCATACCTCCCCGTTGCTGAAATGCCCTGACTGTTGACTCGAAGCCATCCAGGGGTGCCAGAATAGCCTCATACTGCATATCCTGCCGAGTCTCCTGGGCAAAGAGCTTGTGGATGAGCGGTGATTTGCTATGGTGTATAGGGTTGCCAATGACTGCATAAAAATCAGGCATAAAGTTATTTTGTAATGCGTGGCAGAGATATGAAATTTTAACTGGCAATCAATAAACTGAACAAATGATATATGTTTTACAGATTATTGGCTGATTAATTCATCTGAACGCGCAAATACCCAGGTACGGGTAATGTGCAAAATATCCGTATCTCGACTGATATCGGGTGGAAAAGGGGCAAAACCATTCTGAGCCGCTAATTTTACGATATAAATGGCAGCATCATCGAGAACCTTAGTTCCAGAGGAACGATCGATGCCAACCGACTCAAGGCTGCCATCTGATCGAATGCCTACAGTGAGCTGCAAATTGCCATAAAGCTGCTGCTTTCTGGCTTGTTCCGGATAGTTCAAATTACCGATGCGTTCGACCTTGAGCCGCCAGTCTTCTACATAGCGTGCGAAGCGATATTCTTTTGTGCGTGTACTGATATATCTGCGCTTGGGGCGTTTCTGATATGCTTCATATTCCTTGTTGATTTGAGCTTCCTGGCGTGCAATTTCAAGGCTGCGTTGTAGCAAATCTGTACTATCAAGCTTGGGTATTGGCTTGTCTTCAGATTGTTCTGCCTGAGGTTCGGCTTCAATGATACGTGGTTTGCTTTCAACAATACGTGGTTTGCTTTCAACAGCGGGCATGAGTTTCTTGACTTGTTTTTCTGGTTGTTTTGTTTTTTGACCTGCTTGAGCAAGATCAGTTAATGGCTTGGTTTGCGGTAATACGGGCAAAGGCGATTGAGCACGCCGATCTTCATCAACATTACCCCTTCCTTCCGAATTGGTTTGTGCCAATACATCCGTTTCGATAGGTTTTTGCTCAGATTTTTTGTTGACCAAAATGACTTCCAGCGATTTGGCAACATTCTTGACGACAGGTTCTGGTGCCTTAAAAGTAATTCCCCATAGGATGACTGCGTGTAGAACCAGTGAAATCAGTATGGCAGTATAGAAGCGTTTGGGTCGATAAGATGACCCGGGATAAGGCATCGAAAGGCTGTAATCTAACATCTTAGAACAAATAACGGCTAGATAAAATTAATCAACTCATATGAGTGCTTGTCAACAAACCTACAGTACGTCCCGCTAGCTGGACTAGCGAACGCTTAAACGCTTATTTCTCGGTTAACCATTTGGAATGTGGTTTTACCTGAATGCGTGATACTCGTTTTTTATTATTATGCGGTCTTGCTTCCTTTGCTCACAAGCGTTTGTGTTATGATTTTTAGTAAAGATAGAATAACTGACGATAACTGAAAAGTATCTCATAAACAAAAAATAGAGCACCTCTAAAAATTCATATTTGTGAGCATCCGCTTCGCGGATTGCCTGCTTACCCCTCTCGTTACAATACTTCGTTGTTCACAAAAAAGTTGCCTTACCTATCAGTGATAGGCTGCATCCACATTTTTTGTGCTCGCCTTGTCTTGTTTAAAACTCTGTATTTTTAGAGGCACCCAATATATTTTCTAGCTTATTCTTTAGATAAAAATCGTGTATTCAAGGTGCATTCAATCAAGTCAATTTGGGATAATTCTAACTTAACAATTGTGCCCGGTAACAGGTCTGGTAATGAAGACACTCGCACGATGAAAGGAATGCGATCGAGCTTTACCAGGTTTTCTTTAATGACTTGTGCGCCGGTCACTTGAATGTTTTCCTGTAGCAACCAGCGCAAACACCAATAACGCTCCATAGCGCGTTGAAAGTCACTATATATACTATAAGCTTGTTCAAAATCCCGCATGGATATCAACAATTCATCGCTCTCTTTGGAATAAGGTGGAATGGCATCCTTGAGTAATGCGATAAGCTGCCGCTGATTAATTAAATCTATGTAACGGCGCATGGGAGAGCTGCTCCAAGCATATTGGGCCACCCCGAGTCCCTGATGAGGGGCTGGAGAAAGACTCATTTTTACTTTTCCCCCATTTTGGCTGCGATAAATACCTGCGATTCCCGCATCGGCAAGTTGTTTGCCCCATTCAGTATTGGCATAAATCATCAATTCAGAAACAACTCTGTCGATTGGTGAGCCGCGTCGACGCTCTTGAATAATAATGCGATCCTGCTCCACAAAAAAGCTGTAATCAATTTTTTCATTATTGAGGTCATTTTCCTTGCCTCGGAAGATTTCCATTTTGCGCGAAAAATTCCACAGTAGACTCAACTCATTCGCAAAAGGGTAATTTGTGAGATTTTTTCTCAAGGTATCTTCATTAAACTGTTGTTCCAAGGTGTCGTGGCGTAGATTGGCGACGATTCTGATTTTTTCTATGCGGCTTTGAGAAGCTGTTACGGTAAAATCGTCTGCTACATCCAGATAGAGCGAAATGGCTGGACATAATCGTGTTTCGCTGAGAGTATAAAAATCGATCGTTTTTTCAGGCAGCATGGTAATTTTCTGCCCAGGTAGATAAACAGTCGAAAGGCGTTTTGCAGCTACTTTATCCAAATGAGAACCCGGGGTAATGCCTAAGGCTGGTGCTGCTATATGGATGCCAATACGAAAGCTTCCCAGAGCGAGCGGGGTAACTGAGAAAGCATCATCAATTTCAGTGGTGGTCGCATCGTCAATACTGAAAGCGGCTACCTCTGCTATCGGTAAATTTTCATAATCACGAAAAATATTATCTACTTCAGGTAGATTGAAATCGATACCTTCCGGGAAATGCTCTCGCAGAAATTGATTGAAGTGATAATCGTGGGTAGAGGAGATGGCACCACATTTTTCCAATAATTTGGGAACGCTGAGCTTGGTGGCAGTACAGGCTGCTTCGAGCGCTTTCCATTCAATGGTATTTTTATTTGGTTTATAAAGTAGGTCATCCAATTGTGGTCTGAATTCTTCAGGAAGCGTGAAGGTACTCAGTTGCTGCTTATAGCGAGTTTGTTGTTCTGCTTCCAATCGTTTCTTTTCCTGGCTGGCAAGCGCTGCTCGTAAAGCTTCAGCTGGAGCGGCTTTATAACGCCCTTGTCCTTTTTTGTAAAAATACATGGGCGAATTATTCAGGAGAATCATGATTGCAGCGACTTCTACTGGACTAGGTGAGTGCCCAAAATAATCAGCAGCTAAAGTATGGCTCGAAAATTCTTCGCTATTTGTGCAGCATTCCCAGAGAAAATCCGTATCCAGATCAGCAGCAACCTGCTGTGCCTGATACATAAATTCATATAAAGACGGCATCTCAAACCTTAACAATACTGCGGAAGCTTTGATTTTGGAGCGTTTACCGTGCGATGCTTCTACTTGTAAAGAAGTTGTATTGTCCGCAAGAACGGCGCCAACCTTAAAAGTACCGGATTCTTCGTAAAAAACGTTCACGGCATGATCCTTTCAGACGGAAATCGAGGAATTGTTGACAAGAATCCTTGACGCAAAGATCGCCAGAATTTTATTCGTTAATCGAGTTAGACTCATAATAAATGTTATCATATTTAACAATATGATTATTAAATATAATTTTCCAAACATGAATGGATTTTTCTGCATACGTAATTGAATGGTGTTACCAAATAAAAAAAGACTAAGGATTTAGCTAAAAATAACTTCCCGAAATCAGATTGTTTGTGGGACTGCCCGGTAGTTCCAGCGAGGAAGATAGTCATCAAAGATGATCCTCATATTTTCAAGAAAATTCTCTGCACACTTTTTTCCTGTAACGTAAATCCCGGTCAATATATCCACGGTTACTTTTAAACCCTTGCAGGTTTTAGTCTTCTCCATAAATTGTTTGGCAATGGCGACCGAATGAAACACCACACCCTGGCAGGCACGCGTAATGTGCGAAAACAACCGGTGTTCAATAGGGTTGTACTTTGAGCAGTAAGGCGGATAGTGGGCAACACGAATTTCCAGTCCCAGCCGTTTGGCAAGCACCTGCAAAGCTTCCTTGAACACATGTCGATTGGCGGCGTTACTGCCGCCACCATCACAGAGAAGCAACAACCGCCGGGCCTTGGGATAGTGCTGGCAACCCTGCTGTTTCCACCAATGCGCAATACTGTCGCAACAAAATTCACTGGTATCGTGGCTGGTATTTAGGTTCATATGCCCTTCGTTTCGCGCCAGATCATAGATGCCATGCGGAATCAATTTGCCTTCACCGGCACTGGGAAAATCATGATCCAAAGCATCTACAGGCGTCTGTGTATAGGTGTAACCTTCTCGACTGAAATTGCCAATCAATTCCTTCTTTTTGGAATCAATACTGATCACGGGCTCTTCCTTGGCCATATACGCTGCCTTAAGTCTGGCAATGTTTTGAAACTGGGCATCCCGATCAGGATGGGCTCCCAGCGTTTTTTTCTTACGCGTTTTACGCTGTCCTAAACCATGTTTCTTTAATAATTTACGTACCGTATACCGACTTGCTGATGTGCCCATTTCAGCCAGGCGGCGACTAATCTCGCAACGTGATAGATTGGTCCATAAGACACCTTCGCGCATCGGATCGCCGGCGGTAAATTCCGCAAGTAGCCTGAGGAAATTTTCTTCCAGGGTAGGCTTGTGAACCATTGCATTTTTACGTCCCGCACCTTTTTTTTCTGATCCGGCTCGGCGCAGGATCCTCACTCACCTCCAGTTCTACCAGACCGCGTCGCACCGTCTTGGGATCCATATCAAATAACCCAGACACATACTCAATACCGCCGTGCCCTAGCTTGGCCGCTTCAATCCCCGCATACCGCCGCCGATCCTTTTCTGATAGCATCAGAAACAACCGCTGCATCTTCAGTTCAATGCTTTTATCGTAAATAGCCACAATTTGTCATTCACCAATTATAAATTGGCTTTATTATCCATAATCCTGCATGAACATTCTAATCCAATTTCTGGAAGTTATTTTTGACGACATCCTAAATGGAATAAAGCAAGTATAAAGACTGAAAACTAAGGAAAATGTGAATATCTCGAATAACAGTTATTTTGCAGTATTCCAGATTTCTTAGCTTCCATCTTGTAGTCTGATATGCTCAGATTTTTCGCGTAGGATGTGTTAAATATTATTCTCTCTGCTCACTTCTGGATTTCTGATTTCTTGGCAATACTTAGTTGTTTTTCTATTCACAGTATGAAAGTACACGGAGATTGATAGCTACTTTTAGTATTATGGTATCAAGACAAATACTTTGCGATAAAGTTTGAACGCTTGACATTTTTTTATGCTATTGGGAGAGGGAATGGGTTTTATTGGTGGGCTAGAGTAAGCTTGAGTCAAGTTTTCTTATATATAATAAAAAGTTATGGTTCTACATGGCATAGTATGGGGAAATTAGTTGGAATTGTGGGCACCACTAAAAATAGAGAGTTTTAAACAAGACAAGGTAAGCACAAAAAATGTGGATGCAGCCTATCACTATAGGTAAGGCAGCCTTTTTTATGAACAACGAAGTATAGTGACGAGAGGGGGTAAGCAGGCCATCCGCGAAGCGGATGCTCGCAAATATGAATTTATAGGGGTACTCTTTAATAATAAAATACTTTTACTGTGAGGAGATGCAAGTTAAAATTCTCGTCCATTCATTATGGATATCCCAATTTCGGGCTTACGCAGTGACATAAGCTTGACAATGCCTTGAATGGATGACGGCGTAAATTTATTAGCTGACAATAAGTGCAATTAAACATTTATCGATTTATGCTCTCTAAGCTAAGGGTCAACGAGATTTTGATTAAATATCTAGCTGAGCAGTGATAGAGCATAGTGTACGATGAAATGGAGAAACCATACGATGATTTATCTCTTAAATTTTTCAAAGCAAATTAAGTTTTTTATATTTATTTTAGTCTTATTGTTTGCTTTTCCTTTAATGGCTGAACCAATTGGTAGTGTATCCACTCGATTTAAGTTTTTGGGAGCTAATGATAAAATTGTCGTTGAAGCGTTTGATGATCCCGATATTGCAGGAGCTACCTGTTATCTCAGTCGGGCTAAAACAGGGGGGATTAAGGGTACAGTGGGAGTGGCTGAGGATACCGCTGATGCAGCCATAGCTTGTCGACAGGTAGGTCCCATCGAACTACCCGAGGATGTGAGAAATGGAAAGCAAGATGGTGAGGAAGTATTTAAGAAAAGCACTTCGTTGCTGTTTAAGACCTTACAGGTGGTGCGTTTTTATGATCCTAAACGCAATGTGCTGATTTATCTTACCTATAGCGATAGAATTATTGAAGGATCACCTAAAAACAGTATCTCTACTATTCCCATTATGCCGTGGCGTTAACTTAATCACTTAGAAGCTTGTGCATAACTGGTTTTTTGGATAATTTAGTATTTTTAAGTAATCGATTTTATGAACTACCTATACCCAGAGCCCAGAGAAAAAAACTAAAAGTACAGTTATGCAGAGGTTTTACATTTAGCATTTATAAAGGTAGTTAGAGGAAGTGTGTAAGGCAAATCTATTCCTTTCATTGATAGCGCTTAAACTTCCGCTATAATGATGCATTTCCGATTTTTAGCTATTTAAAGATCACCTTTCATGCAATTATTTGCCTTTGGTATCAATCACAATACAGCACCACTAGATATACGTGAGCAAGTTACGTTTAATGAAAATACAATGGAGCATGCTTTGCATGACCTGGTGGGAAACCATGCAGTTAAAGAAGCTGCCATTGTTTCGACATGTAACCGTACAGAAATTTACTGTAACACCGAGAAACCCGATACGGCGATACACTGGCTCACACATTTTCATCATTTGCCTGAACGTGAATTAGAGCCTTATCTTTATCGATTGCCTCGAGAGCAGGCAGTCAAGCATGCTTTTCGGGTGGCCAGCGGACTGGATTCCATGGTGCTGGGTGAACCGCAGATACTCGGCCAGATGAAGAATGCGATCAAGTCAGCACAGAATGCCGGTACGCTCGGATTATTGCTGCACAAGTTGTTCCAGCACACTTTTTTTGTGGCTAAGGAGGTACGCACATCTACTGAGATTGGGGCTTGTTCCGTATCCATGGCTGCTGCCGCTGCTCGCTTAGCAGAGCG
This sequence comes from Nitrosomonas communis, assembly GCF_001007935.1. Classification (NCBI taxonomy): domain Bacteria; kingdom Pseudomonadati; phylum Pseudomonadota; class Betaproteobacteria; order Nitrosomonadales; family Nitrosomonadaceae; genus Nitrosomonas; species Nitrosomonas communis. Next base: position 1,341,085 of record NZ_CP011451.1, on the reverse strand, counting down.
GATCTTTGGTGATATCAGCGAACAGAATGTCCTATTTATTGGTGCAGGTGAAATGATTGAGCTTTGCGCTAGCCACTTTATTGCCAAGCACCCCAAGAGGATTACAGTTGCCAATCGCACTGCCGAACGGGCCGAAGCATTAGCGCGACGCTTCAATGCACGAGCCATCCCACTTAGCGAATTACCTGAACAACTGGCGTTGCACGATATTGTGGTTACCTGTACGGCCAGTCCCTTACCGATTCTGGGCAAGGGCATGTTGGAACGTGCCGTCAAGATCCGCAAGCATCGGCCCATTTTTATTGTCGATTTGGCAGTCCCGCGAGATGTCGAGCTGGAAGTCGCAGAGCTGGATGATGTATTTCTTTATTATGTGGATGATTTGGCCGATATCGTCAAAGAGGGACTGGACTCTCGTCTCAGCGCAGTTGCCCAGGCTGAGACCATCATTGAAACCAATGTGATTGATTTTATGCGTTGGCTGGCCACACGCCAACTCGTTCCGACCATCAGAGCACTGCGGGATCAGGCAGAGCGCTTTCGCAGGCATGAACTTACACGCGCGCAGAAGCTGCTGGCAAAAGGAGAAAATCCAGAAAAGATACTCGAATCGCTCAGTAATGGATTAACCAACAAATTCTTACACTTTCCTTCCAGTATGCTGAATCATGCCGCCGATGATGAGCGGGATAAGCTGGTCGAGCTAATCAATCGGTTATATCAATTACATTACCCACAATGAATAAAAGTATTGCAGACCGGCTCACTCGTCTGAGTGTGCGGCTGGAGGAATTGAACCAGCTATTGAGCAGCGAGAAAATTACAGCCGATCTGGATAAATATCGCAAGCTGACGCGTGAGCGGGCGGAGATTGTTCCAGTGGTTGAGCTTTATCAGGCTCATAAGCAAACTGAGTTGGATATTCAAACCGCCAGAGAGATGATCCCCGATCCCCACATGCGGGATTTTGCTGAAGCTGAAATTGTCGCTGGGAAAGAGAAACTCCAGAAAATCGAAGCTGAGTTGCTTAAGCAGTTATTGCCAAAAGATCCCAATGATGAGCGTAATATTTTTCTTGAAATTCGTGCAGGCACGGGTGGAGATGAATCTGCATTGTTTGCGGGTAATCTGTTTCGTATGTATGCACGCTATGCTGAGCGTCAGCGCTGGCAGGTCGAGATCATCTCACAAAGCCCTTCTGATGTAGGTGGCTACAAGGAAATTATCGCCAGGATTATCGGTTATGGGGCTTATTCTCGGCTCAAGTTTGAATCAGGTGCCCATCGCGTGCAGCGCGTGCCAGCAACAGAAACTCAAGGAAGAGTACATACCTCTACCTGTACCGTTGCGGTTATCCCAGAAGTGGATGAAATTACCGGTGTTGAATTGAATCCGGCTGAGTTAAGAATTGATACCTTCCGGGCATCCGGTGCAGGCGGTCAGCATATCAATAAAACGGATTCAGCCGTCCGTATTACCCATTTACCCACGGGGATCGTCGTCGAATGTCAGGAAGGGCGTTCTCAGCATAAAAACAAGGCACAAGCAATGAGTGTATTGGCTGCCCGCATTCTCGATAAGCAAATGCATGAGCAGCAGGCAGAGCAGGCGGCGACGCGCAAATCACTGGTGGGAAGCGGAGAGCGCTCGGAGCGGATTCGCACCTATAATTTTCCGCAAGGACGAGTGACAGATCATCGTATTAATCTTACGCTTTATAAGATGGACCAAATCATGGATGGCGATCTTGATGAGCTATGTTCAGCATTGATGGCTGAACACCAAGCAGAGCAGTTGGCATCTCTGATGGAAAAATGACGGCTCCAGGGAAGTACTCACTTTAAAATAGCTGCGCAAGTATGCAGGTCACGATAGCACAGGCACTACAAGATGCACATTGCCTTGTAGATCATATAGAGGCACGCCTATTGCTTCAATATGCGTTAAATGTAGATGCCGCCTTTCTGGCTGCTCACTCAGATGATATATTGAATCACGAGCAATTAAATACTTTCCAATTGCTGGTAATGAGGAGAAGTGCGGGTGAGCCCGTTGCCTATCTGGTCGGTGAACGTGAATTCTATGATTTGACTTTTAAGGTTACGCCTGCTGTTTTAATTCCTCGACCGGAAACAGAATTACTGGTAGAACTGGCTTTATCACGTATTCCAGTTAATCAAACTTGTAAAGTGCTTGATTTAGGCACAGGAAGTGGCGCAATTGCACTTACCATTAGCAAACATCGGCCATTAGCTCATGTTACGGCAGTCGATCTCTCACCTGATGCACTGTCAATTGCTCGGTTGAATGCAGAAAGGCTGGGCATCCATAATGTGCAGATACGTGCAGGAAACTGGTTGGATGGATTGGATCATGATGAATTTAATCTGATCATCTCGAATCCACCTTATGTGGCCCAGGGAGATCCCCATCTGGATCAAGGTGATCTACGTTTTGAGCCTCATATTGCGCTGATGGCGCTGAATGATGGCTTGGCATGTATTCGTCACATCATCGCCCATGCACCGGATTTTTTGGCTGCAGGGGGTGGACTGTTACTAGAGCATGGTTATGACCAAGCTACTATTTGCCGGCAATTGCTGGCAGAATCCAATTTTATTAACATATTCTCCTGTCCAGATCTGGCAGGGATACTACGCGTGAGTGGCGGGCAACGTGATGATCGTGCTCTGGCGACAAAAGCTCACTGCTAGAATATGATTAATGCGGTATGCTTGCTGAAGGGTGAGATACCGCAATAATGTCTGATAAAAAATAGAACCATAATTTCACCTGGCTATCTAATAATAAAATTAGCTTTCGAATTAATTATTTAAGGAGGATATCGAGACGTGAATGCTAATGAGGTGATTGAACAGCAAATTACTACTCATCCCGTAGTGCTTTATATGAAAGGTACACCTGATCACCCCCAATGTGGGTTTTCTGCCAATGCAATTAAGATACTCAATGCATGTGGCGTGAAAGATTTATTCTCGGTTGATGTACTCGCTGATCCGGAAATTCGCCAGGGAGTTAAAGAGTATTCTAACTGGCCAACTATTCCGCAGCTTTATATAAACGGTGAGTTTGTCGGCGGTTCAGATATCATGAGCGAGATGTACCAAAATGGAGAGTTAAAGAAATTACTTGAGAAGTAACCAGTTAGATGAGCTAATTATGAGTTAGTCCCCAGCCTCTGGGGATTAACTGATTGCAGTGGCAATGACCCAGTAACGTGCAAATTTTCCTGCCGCAATAAATATCACAGCCCAAAGCCAGTGGATACGCAACCAGCCTGCAGCGACACACAATACATCACCGATCAAGGGTAACCAGGAGAAAAAGAGAATGGGCGCGCCATGCTGGCGTACCCATTCTAATCCACGCGTTTTGTTACCCATTTTGCTACGCATCGCCTTTTCGTCTGGCAATAAACAGCCAATCACATAAGAACTCATTCCACCGAGTGTATTGCCAATTGTGGCAATGCTCAAGGCTGAACTGTAAAGTTCAGGGTAAGCCATGAGTACGCCTGCTAATACCGCTTCTGAGCCACCTGGCAGAAGAGTGGCCGCCAGAAAACTGCTGGTAAACAAGGCCAGCAGACTTGATTGTTCATCCATGTGAGGCTAAAGATCGAGTAATAACTTATTTATATAGTTGAATCTGTTAGAAAGCAGAATAACGATTTGACTGACTAATCCGGAGATTTTCCAGCCAGAGAGGGCAATTATAACTGCTGATGCCTAGCCACTGTACAAACTTTTTCATTACCTGAATCAAGCGTAAGCTTCAAATTGGGTACGGCTTTTCCCATTGATGAGACACTAAGCAGTCATTCCATTGCTCAATCCAACCTGGCTTTGTCGATTTCACTTTGCTGTACCATTGACACTGTCTGTGACCACCTTCGCGTCATGTCTGATTTGGAATTGGAATGAGCTGATTACGCAGGATATGCGCCGCATTGACCATTTTCTTCAATGCAATATAAGTCTCAGCCCAATCCCGGGTTTTCAGTCCGCAATCAGGATTGACCCATAATTGCTAGGGTGGGATATGTCGTAGCGCTTTTTTCAGTATTGTCAGCATCTCATTCGTATCAGGAATGCGTGGAGAGTGAATATCATATACTCCTTGGCCGATCTCATTGGGATAAGCGAATTGCACAAATGCATCCAGCAATTCCATATGGGAACGAGAGGTCTCAATGGTCATGACATCTGCGTCCATTTCGGCAATCGCAGGTAAAATATCGTTAAATTCTGAATAACACATATGGGTATGAATTTGTGTTTGGTCCTTAAAACCTGAACTTGCCACACGAAATGCCTGGACTGCCCACTTTAGGTAGCTGGCCTAAGCTGATTTTTTCAGTGGGAGTCCCTCACGAAAAGCAGGATCATCAATTTGAATGATGCCAATGCCGGTTTGCTCTAAATCTTTTACTTCATCTCGGATGGCAAGAGCAAGCTGCAGCGCTGTTTCAGAATAAGGCTGGTCGTCGCGTACAAATACCACATCAGCATGGTCACCGGACCCGTCAGCATTCTCTTGACCGGTTTGCTGGTTAGGCTCTGGGCATAGCTGATCCAATTAGCTGTCATGGCTTCCGGGCGATAAATATCACCATAGAGAATAGGCGGTTTAACACAGCGCGAACCATAGCTTTGCATCCAGCCATTTTCGGTAAACGCATAACCCCATAGCTGCTCTGCAAAATATTCCACCATATCGTTGCGCTCAGCTTCGCCATGCACGAGCACATCAAGCCCTATTTCTTCCTGTTGCCGATGACATGCTGGATTTCAGCGCGCATGGCCTCCAGATAGTCCAAATGGAAGAGCTCTCCTTTTCTGAAAGCAGCTCTGGCTTTGCGAATCTCGGTTGTTTGGGGGAATGAGCCGATGGTAGTGGTCGGCAGTAGCGGCAACTGAAAATAATGTTGTTGCAAAGATTGTCGTTGCGCAAAGGGAAGATGACGCTGGCACTCGCGCTGTGTTAATTTTTTTTACGCGCTCTTGTACCAGCGGATGATGTATCCGTTTGGATTGCTGTCGTGCCTGTCTCACTTCAACGGACTCTTGCAAAAAGGTTTGGATGGATGCTTTTCCCTGGTTTAGTCCCCGTCCCAGAATGACAATTTCGTTGAGTTTCTGCACTGAGAAAGCCAGCCAGCCTTTAATTTCACCTTCCAGCCGGGTCTCCAGCTGGAGATCGACCGGACAGTGTAATAACGAGCAGGTCGGTGAAATCCATAATTGTCCCCCCAGCAAAGATTATGCTTTTGATTTTGATAGAGTTGCGAATGCCTGGGAGAGATCGGCGCGCCACACGTTGCGCCCATCGATGATACCCAGCGAAAGTACCTTGTTAGTCGGGTAATCAGGAAGAAAGACATCGAGTTGATGTGGTGCGCGACATACATCAATATGCAGACCCTCGACAGGTAAAGCTTTGAGTGTGGCCGCATGTTTATCAATGGCATCAAAATAGGTCGTCAGCAACAATTGGCAGCCGCTTCCGTGTAAGATGGTATAGACTTCACTCAGCTTTTCTAACCAGATGGCTTCCAGCTCAAATGCCAGGCAGGGTTCGTCCATCTGTACCCACTGGACGCCTAATGCTGCTATTCAAGATAGAATATTGCGATAAGCGGGCAGCAAACGGGGCAATAACTCCAGGCGATTAAAACCCACTTCTGTTTCCTTGCCCATAAATAAATACGTCAGCGGCCCGATCAATACCACCTTGGGAGAAATGCCCGATATCTGGGCTTCCTTGATCTCATCAAACAACTGCTCCGAGGTGATCTGAAAATGGGTCTGTCTGTTAAATTCCGGAACGATATAGTGATAGTTGGTATTGAACCACTTGGTCATTTCCATTGCAGATTGATCGGGCGTCCCTCGTGCCATGGAAAAATACAGATCGACCATGGTGCCATGCTGACTCGAATTGAAACGCTCAGGTATTGCACCCATTGGTGGATATATTGAGCATGTGGTCATACAAGGCAAAATCGCCAACTGGTATCAGGTTTAGACCCGCTTCTTTTTGCAGCAGCCAATTTTTTTGCGAATGGCTTTGGCCTGATCTTTTAATTGCTGCACGTCAATCTCCCTTCTCCAGTATGCTTCAAGCGCTTGCTTTAATTCCCGGCGTGCGCCCATGCGTGGAAATCCTAGATTGTGTGTTAAAGCCATAATTACTCTTCTCTTAGGGTATTAAAAAAGCAATCATTGTGTGGCAGATCAAACTGTGAATAAAATGAAAAAATATATTAGAATTATGAATTAGATTCATGCTTGCTTAAGTTGATATGCTCGAATTACGTCATCTTCGAACCTTGACTGCACTCCAGGAAACCGGCAGTTTATCGCTCTCCGCCAAGCGCGTGCATCTTACGCAATCGGCACTTTCCCATTAGATTAAGGCGTAACAGGATTATTATCAGATATTGCTGATTCAACGGCAGGGACACGCTATCCAATTGACCGATGCAGGAGAGCGTCTTGTTCTGTTAGCTGAAAAAGTGATCAAGGAAGTGCAGGCAGCTGAGCGTGATCTCGCCAGAATGACCCAGCGAACAAGCGGAAATTTACGTATAGCGCTGGAATGCCATACCTGTTTTGACTGGTTGATACCAATCATGGATACTTTCCGCAAGCATTGGCCGGAAGTGGAACTGGATCTGGTTTCCGGATTTCATGCTGATCCTATCAAGCTGCTGAAGCGCGAGGAAGCGGATATTGTGACTGGTTCAGAGAACAAACCGCAGCGAGGCATTGTTCACTATCCCTTGTTTCGTTTTGAAATTCTGGCGGTGCTTGCGCCCGGTCATGAGCTGACTAAAAAAGGGTGCTGATGGCGGCCGATTTTGCCGATACCAGCTGATCACTTATCCCGTACCAGAAGAGCGTATTGACCTGATAAGCAAGGTATTGTTGCCTGCAGGCATATCTTGCCAGCGACGCACAGCGGAGCTGGCCGTGGCTATTTTACAATTAGTGGCAAGCCGCCGGGGAATCGCTGCTTGCCCAATTGGGGCATCAAAAGTTATGTCGATCACGATTACGTCATCGCGCGGCGCATTGGCGCCAATGGGCTATGGAGCGATTTATTCATATCGGCACGCGAAGGGGATGCTTCTCTTACCTGCTTGCAGGATTTTGTGACTACCAACCGGGATCAATGCTTTGCTACGTTAGAGGGAGCCATTCCGCTGGAATGAAGGTGGAGAGGAAGACAATGCTCATGATGTCGGGTGGATAGATCACTATCCACCCGGGTAGGCTCAATTAGTGCAGTGTCACAGCCGACTTTTGCTCGCAGATCAGATTCGCGCAATAGGTTTCATGAATACCATCCAGGAACTTCCAGAGGGCGTCGCAGGCTCGCTGAGTCGCCGCGAGCACTTCAGCTTGTTTTTCCGGCGTATCAGCAAAGCGTTCAATGATGGCCCATTCGGCTTGTGAATGGTAGATGTCGGCTTGCTGATGAACCGAGAAGAATGCATAGTCTTTCGGATTGCTCATGCCGTAGAATTTGGCCAGCCCATCAATTTTCACTGCGGCGATATCAGGAACTTGTGACTCAAATGCATGCAGTGCAGCCAGGCCTGCATAAAAAGGCTGATTCAGGCAAATATCACGGAAGGTCGAAACCAGATTTTCTGTTTCAGGCAGAGCAGGGGCATTAGCCAGGCTTTTATCATCCGCACCCAAGGCAAAGGCAAAGGCTTTCCATAAAGCAGGGTGGTTACCGTCACCATGTTCTTCATCAATCAAATTTTTGAGTATTTCCTGACGCACACTGATATCACCGCTATTCGTTTCAGCATGAATATGAGGGGTGTTGAAATGAACCGCACTTAAATAGGTCGGTTCAGCCAGGACATTATAAAAATATTGTTCCGCATAATGGCGCAACTGATCTTTGGTCAATTTGCCTTCGGTCCAAGCCATATAAAAAGGATGTTTTAATAAGTGCTTGCTGCTGATAATGGCATTAACTTTGTGTTTAAAAAGTATATTGGTTGTCATGGTCATTCCTTTTATATTGTAATCAATCAGTGAGTTTGTGAAATAACTGACGATACAGTGTGAATAGTCAGTTAACTTACCATCTCAAAAGGTGGTTGAAGAAGTATCAGTTGCAATCATCGCTAAATAAGCTGGCTAAGTCAATCCAAACAACATGACTTATGTTGAACGATGCTTTTCCAATGCACTGAGTATCCCGCGCAATATGTTGACTTCTTCTTTTTCCAGTTGCGTACGCGCGAACATACGACGCAGCCGTTGCATGAGACGTTTGGGCTGCCTGGGGTCGAGAAACCCGCTGTCGATCATGGCTTGTTCCAGGTGGTGATAAAATAACTCAACCTCGTAGAAGTTAGCAAGCTGATAAGCTGGCTGCTGAGGAGCTATCAGTGTTGTTTCGGTCAACGCCATACGCAGTTCATACGCCATGATTTGCACGGCAGCGGCCAGATTGAGCGAAGAATAATCGGGATTGGTCGGAATATGCACAGTGAGCTGGCACTTGCTGATTTCGGCTGTGGTCAGACCAGAGCTTTCTCTACCAAAAATCAGCGCTACTGGAGCGTTGGATGCATGCTCAAGTAACACCTTTGCGGCCTGCCTCGCATCAAGAATTCGATTGGAGAGATCGCGCGTGCGGGCAGTCATTGCTATGGAAAGCACAGTATCATGCAGCGCTTCTTCCAGGCTGCTCACCACGCTGGCTTGCTCAAGGATGTCCCGCGCGTTGCTGGCACGCACGTTTGCCTCATTATTCGGAAAAGATTTAGGATTGACCAGGCAGAGCGTGCTTAACCCCATTGTTTTCATGGCTCTTGCGGTTGCGCCGATATTGCCGGGATGAGTGGTATGGCTTAATACGATATGGACATTGGCGAGCGGACAGCAGCGATTCATATTAAAATTAACCTTTTCTTAATTCTTTTTATTTCTTGGTCTTATAAAATGCATCCAATGCTAACCATCGCGGTAAAAGCCGCGCGCCGTGCAGGCAGTATTATCAATCAGGCTTCACGGAACCTCGATATTCTGACAGTTTCACGCAAATCGCACAGTGATTTTGTCAGTGAAGTAGATGGTGCGGCTGAAGAAGCCATCATTAAAGTATTGATGGATGCTTATCCTACCCATTCAATTCTAGCAGAAGAAAGCGGTAATCGTGGAGACGCCAAAAAATCAGAATACCAATGGATTATTGATCCGCTGGATGGCACGACTAATTTTCTGCATGGTTTTCCCAAATATGCGGTATCGATTGCATTATTGCATCGAGGGGTGTTATCCCAAGCGGTCGTGTACGACCCCGTCAGCAATGAATTATTTACCGCCAGCCGTGGGCGTGGCGCTTATCTTAACGATCAACGCATCCGCGTCAGTAAGCGCGGTCTGTTGGCTGATTCTTTGATCGGGACGGGTATTCCGTTCCGGGATCTGTCCTTTCTGGAAGCTTACCTCGCCATGTTCAAGGATATCATCCCCAAAACGGCTGGCATCCGTCGTCCTGGTTCCGCTGCGCTTGATCTGGCCTATGTGGCCGCCGGGCGTTATGATGGTTTCTGGGAAATCGGTTTGTCTCCCTGGGATATCGCCGCAGGCTGTCTGCTTATTCTTGAAGCAGGCGGACTGGTCAGCGATCTGGAAGGCAATGAGAATTACCTGAAAAGCGGGCAGATTGTTGCAGGCAATCCCAAGATTTTCGTGCAGTTGCTGCAAATTATTGCACCGCACTTAACACCTCAATTGATTGCGGCTAACAAGTAAGCAGCATTATCGAGCGAAAAAGAAGCGAGAGAGTTGAATCATACATAAAAAGCAACTCTCTGAACGCGATATCTGCACCCAATTCATTACGCCTGCCTTGCAACAGGCAGGGTGGAATATCGCAAGCCAGGTGCGGGAAGAATTTCTGCTGACTAAAGGGCGTATCATTGTGCGTGGTCGCTTGCACACGCGCGCGCAGCACAAGCGGGCTGATTATGTGTTGTTCTACAAGCCCAATATACCGATTGCCGTGATCGAAGCCAAGGACAACAATCACGCCATCGGCGCTGGTAGCAACAGTGACTGAATTATGCCGAGCTGTTGCAGGTGACTTTCATCTTCAGCTCGAATGGTGATGGCTTTTTGTTTCATAACAAAATTACAGCCGATGGCCTTGTCGAACGCGAACTGGGCCTACATGAATTTCCTCGGCCGACATGCTGTGGCAGCAGTGGCTGATGCATAAGGGCATTCATACCCATGGGCGGCAGCATGCTCTGATTACGCAGGATTATTATAGTGACGGCAGCAATAAAACCCCACGTTACTACCAGTTGCTTACCATCAATCGCATCATCGAGGCGATTGCGCAGGGCAAGCAGGGCATTCTGTTGGTCATGGCAACCGGCACCGGTAAAACTTTCACCGCCTTTCAGATCATCTGGCGTTTGTGGAAAGCCAAGGCCAGGAAGCGCATTTTGTTTCTGGCAGATCGTAATATTCTGGTCGGTCAGACTATGACCAATGATTTCAAGCCGTTTGGTGCGGCCATATCAAAATCCAGAAACGGCAGTTGAATAAATCCTATGAAATCTACCTCTCCCTCTACCAAGCCTTAGCAATGAAAACGTCACTGAGCTGCGCAAAGCCATTTTGCAACTTGCAGTCATGGGCAAGCTCGTGCCGCAAGACTCGAATGATCCTCCTGCCAGTGAACTACTCAAAGAAATCCAAGCTGAAAAACAGCAGCTAGTGAAGGAGGAAAGATCAAGGCAGCTAGACCGCTGCCAGCGATTAAGCCAGAGGATGTGCCTTACGAATTACCGGAGGAGTGGAAATGGGTAAGATTTGGAGAAATAACTTATACCCGATTGGGTAAAATGCTCGATAAATAAAGGAATAAAGATATTTTCATGCCGTATCTTAGGAATACCAATGTTCAATGGCATACTTTTGATCTGAACGATATTAAGGAGATGAAGTTTGAGAATGAAGAGCTTGAAGAATTCAGGATCATGCCAGGAGATTTATTGATTTGTGAGGGCGGGGGTCAGGGCGCTGCGCTATCTGGTATGACCAATCAAAGGAAATTTATTTTTCAGAAAGCTATTCATCGTGCAAGACCGCTGAAAGGTATCTTAGCTGAGTATTTGCAAATTTGCTTGGCTACAGATTCAAAATTAGGAAGATTAGATAAGTATTTTACTGGTGCATCAATAAGACGATACCTAACGGGTGACAAGTTAAGCAGATATCTGCTTGCTTCGCCTTCTACTAATGAACAACACCGTGTCGTCGCCAAAGTCGACCAACTCATGGCCTTATGCAATGCGCTGAAAAGCCAAACCGAGGCTTTTTCCAACAAGTAAACTGCGTTACTTAATGTACTGATGGCGCAGATGTGATATTCTGAAGTGAATCTGCTTGCCCGGACTCCAACATTTTCGTCGTCTCTGAATCGGTGGATAGCTCCTGATCCTGAGGTTCAGGTAAGTCAGTAAGTGTCGCCAGCTCATCCAATGCTGGCAATTGTTCAAGTGATTGCAGATTGAGGTCATTGAGAAAGCTCTTTGTCGTGGCGTAGAGAGAAGGTCTGCCGGGCACGTTGCGCTGGCCGACGGCTTCGATCCAGCCGCGTGTTTCCAGAGTTTTCAGGATGTTGCTGGAGACTGCCACACCGCGGATTTCTTCGATATCACCGCGCGTCACAGGTTGGCGGTAGGCGATGATTGCCAAGGTCTCCAGCACTGCGCGTGAGTAGCGCGGAGGTTTCTGCGGGTTGAGCCGGTCGAGGAAGACCTGCATTTCCTGTTTGCTGCGAAAGCGCCAGCCGCCGACGGTATTGACCAGTTCGATGCCGCTGTCACGCCATTTTTCTTGTAATTTTTCGAGTAACGCTTGCAGCAGTTTGCTGCTGACTTCGCCCTCGAACAGTTGCTTCAATTCTGCCAGGGCAAGGGGTTCTTGTGTGGTCAGCAGGGCTGTTTCCAGAATTTTGCTGATGTCAGGCTCGCTGAAGGGGGTGAGTATTTCAGAGGGCAGTAGCGGGTTGGGTTGATTTGACATAAATCGTTGCAAAACTCTCGGATTGTTCGATAGTGACCAGCGTTTCCTTGGCAAGCTCCAGCAAGGCAAGAAAATGGGCGATAATTTCCATGATACTGGTCGTTTGGCTGAATAATTCATCAAAGCGAACGACCTTGCCACCCTGTAATGTGCGCAGGATTTGGCTCATGCAGGCACGTACTGAAATCTGTTCCTGGCCGATATGATGATGGCGGTTGACTTTTGCGCGTTCGAGCAGCGTGAGCCACGCATGGCGTAAATCCTCTGCATTGACGTGAGGGAGCGGCCTGGCTGCCACCTGATCAATGGCTACCTGCACCAGTGCAAAATCGCGATTAGCCTGCGGTAATTCGTCAAGGCGCATGGCGGCCTTTTTCATCTGCTCGTATTCCAGCAGGCGGCGCACCAGTTCAGCACGTGGATCGGCTTCCTCTTCAATTTCTGTGACAGGGGGTGGCAGCAACATGCGTGACTTGATCTCGATCAGCAATGCAGTCATGAGCAGATATTCTGCTGCTAGCTCGAATTGATCGGCACGCATCATTTGCACATACGCCATATACTGCTGGGTCAGCTCTGCCATCGGGATATCGAGGATATCGAGATTGTGCTTGCGAATGAGATAGAGCAATAAATCAAGCGGTCCTTCAAACGTATCGAGAAAAACTTCCAGAGCTTCGGGCGGAATATAAAGATCGCGCGGTATTTCCAATACCGGCTGGCCGCAAACCTTGGCAATGGGAAGCTTATTATCCGTATCGTTCAATATGTTCATGAGCGAAGATAAGTTTTGTCCAGAGGTTGGGCAAACAAAGTTTCTTTCATAGACCTATTGTGCGCCCCAATCGCCGTGCCGGGCGATATGCCATCTCTCCCTCTCTATCTGATAGTGGCTTCGCCAAGACTTGTAAGCTTGTTTTTGCGTTTGTGCATTCCGTCCACCTTGCGTTTTTAAGTCGCTCGCTACGATGGCTTCACCTCCTCTTTGTTTGAAAGAAGAGAAGAGCGCATATCTTCAGGGCTTCCTTAAGCATTATTCAGTCCCATGACTTCCCTGACATCGCGCATGGTATCTTCTGCCAGTTTGCTTGCTTTTTCACAGCCATCCTCAATAATATGCCTGACCAGTGCCGGATCTTCCTCATACATTTTGGCCCGCTCGCAAATAGGGGCCTGCTCAGCCAGAATAGCGTCAATTACGGGCTGTTTGCATTCCAGGCAGCCAATCCCCGCGCTTTTGCAGCCCCACTGCACCCAATTCCTGACCTCGTCGTTGGAATAAACAGTATGAAACGACCACACTGGGCACTTGGCTGGATCGCCCGGATCGCTGCGCCGTATGCGCGCTGGATCTGTCGGCATGGTGCGGATTTTTTTCACGATGCTGTCAGCGTCTTCACGCAAACTGATGGTGTTATTATAGGATTTGGACATTTTCTGACCATCCAGCCCTGGCATTCTTGATGCTTGCGTAAGGAGGGTCTGGGGCTCCGACAGGATCACTCTGCCGCCTCCTTCCAGATAGCCGAATAAGCGCTCACGGTCACCCATACTGAGATTTTGCTGCTCATTCAGCAAGGATCTGGCTTCTTCCAGCGCACTTTCATCGCCCTGTTCCTGAAAGCGAGTGCGTAATTCGCTATAGAGCCTGGATTTTTTGGAGCCAAGCTTTTTGATGGCCAGTTGTGCCTTTTCTTCAAAACCAGGTTCTTTACCAAAAATATGATTAAAGCGACGCGAGATTTCACGGGTGAACTCGAGATGGGGTGCCTGATCTTCACCGACAGGAACCAGGTTAGCGCGATAAATGAGAATATCTGCGCTTTGCAGCAGAGGATACCCCAGGAAGCCATAGGTACTCAAATCTTTTTCGGTCAATTTTTCCTGTTGGTCTTTATAGGTGGGAACGCGTTCCAGCCATCCGAGCGGTGTAATCATCGAAAGCAACAGATAGAGTTCAGCATGGGCGGGCACCTTTGACTGAATGAACAGGGTGGCGTGCGCAGGATCGACGCCTGCAGCCAGCCAGTCAATAATCATGTCCCAAGTATGCTGCTCGATGAGTTCGGGTGAGTCGTAGTGAGTAGTCAACGCATGCCAGTCAGCCACGAAAAACAAACATTCGTATTGCTGCTGCAAGGTGACCCAATTTTTCAACACACCATGATAGTGCCCTAAATGTAGATTACCGGTCGGGCGCATTCCTGATAAAACGCGATCAGCAAACATGCTACAAATCCTAAATTAATACAAGGTTAGTCGGAGATAAAATAAGCGCATCTACATGTTATTGATTGATAAAAGGCACACCCTTTGGCTTTTCATGGCCTGATCAGATATACAATCCAAATACCGAAACAATGAACTGCTTCATAAGGAGAATAAATGGCAAGATAATCGCACCTAGCATGCCAGTCATTAACAATAATAATAGAATCATAAACCCATAAGGCTCAATCTTCGAGAATTGGTAAGCAAGACGATGCGGCAGTAAACTGACCGCCATACGTCCACCATCCAGTGGTGGTATGGGCAAGAGATTCAATACCATCAGAACGAGGTTGATTTCAATTCCGGCCATACCCATGAGAATCATTGGTTTAGCATAAATGTTTTCTGGAAAAGCCAATCCAAGCTTTATGATCAACGCCCAGCAACAAGCCATGAAAAGATTAGCGCCGGGTCCCGCTGCTGCTACCCACAGCATGTCGCGCTTAGGGTGCCGTAACTGACTGAAATTAACGGGTACCGGTTTGGCCCAACCAAACAGAAAGCCTGTGCCCATAGTCACTTTGCTGATGATAAATAGCGTCAGTGGCACGATAATGGTTCCTATCGGATCGATATGCTTAATTGGATTGAGTGTGATGCGTCCCTCCATGTACGCGGTCAAATCGCCATAGTGTTTGGCCACATAACCATGCGCCGCTTCATGTAAGGTAATAGCAAAAATAACTGGGAGTGCGTAAAGGGCGATCCCTAGAATGATACTATCTAAGTTATCCATGTGCTATCCCAAATGGTGCAAGACTGCCTTTTCCTGTACGAATTATTTCAGGCACATCACTGGTTAAGTCAATGACGGTGGTCATCTCTACACCACAAGAGCCAGCATCAATCACCAAGTCTACCTGATTTTCCAGGCGTTGCCGGATTTCCTCGGCATCATTTAGCGGTAGCTCATCCCCAGGCAAGATCAGCGTGGAGCTCAACAACGGCTCATCCAATTCTGCCAGTAGGCCGTGGGCTATCGGATGCTGCGGAATACGCAGGCCGATGGTGTGACGTTTGGGGTGCTGCAAGCGGCGGGGTACTTCACGACTAGCTTTAAGTATGAAGGTGTAACTACCCG
The DNA here is from genome assembly GCF_001007935.1 of Nitrosomonas communis. Lineage (NCBI taxonomy): Bacteria > Pseudomonadati > Pseudomonadota > Betaproteobacteria > Nitrosomonadales > Nitrosomonadaceae > Nitrosomonas > Nitrosomonas communis. The sequence goes on along the minus strand of NZ_CP011451.1, from coordinate 1,325,638 downwards.
GTGTATTCGCCTTGAGTAAGCGGTATTGAATATTGTCTACTTTGGCGTAGGTCGAAATTTCTGCCAGATCCCGGCAGACTAATGTGAAATGATGATGCTCATCAACTTGCCTTATGGTCCGGATACGTTCCATGGCATCCTTGTTACCGATCTGACAACCGAGTGCATAGCACGAATCTGTCGGATAAGCGATAATACCGCCTTCACGCAGAATCGTAACAGCTTGTCGTAACAATCTTAGTTGAGGGTTTTGTGGGTGAATAGAAAAAAATTGTGCCATGATTTAGTGAGATCCAACTCTTTTGTTTTTTTGATGTTTTAATGTTTTGATGCTTTATTGTAATGTAGTGCGGGCTTAGTTCGGTCACTCAGTGACGATTTATTTTTTGCTCAATATTCCAATCGTGCCAGATGGGAATACATCCAGCTGGTAATGGCGGTAATTGGCCAAGATCAAAATAGCTTTCGCCTGGTCCATGATAATCAGAACCACATGAAGCCAATAAATTCATTTGTTGGGCATGATGTGCAAACAGTTTTATCTGATCGGGTGTATGGCTGGGTGAGATAATTTCCAAACCTACCCCACCACGATCACGAAATTCGTGTAACAATGCATCGAGAACGTTCTTACCTAATTGGTAGCGCGCTGGGTGGGCGATGACTGCCTGGCCACCACTACCGTGTATCCAGCTGATTGCGTCATTTAAGGCTGCCCACTGGTGAGGAGCATAACCTGGTTTACCCTTTATCAGATATTTCTTGAACACTGATCGAACATCTTTAGCATATCCTTTTTCCACAAGAAAGCGGGCAAAATGGGTACGACCAATCAATCGTCCTCCGGCATAAGTATGGGCTCCTTCGAGACTGCCATGAATGCCACAACGCTCCAGTTGAATGGCAATGTTACGCGCACGCTCTTCTCGTCCTGCTCGAATCGATGCTAAACCTTGCACCAATGGAGGATATTCGGGATCGATTCTGAGGCCAATAATATGCAAGGTTCTATTTTGCCATGTGACAGAGATTTCCACGCCGTTAATAAGTATGATATTTTTCTCACGCGCTGCAATACGAGCTTCCGCCAGCCCTGTTACGTCATCATGATCAGTTAACGCAAGGACGTTGACGCCTCGTAAAACGGCATGCTCTACCAGGCGAGCAGGCGTCAAAAGACCATCTGAAACTGTAGAGTGGCAATGCAAATCAATATTAAGCATTAATAAATAAGGTACACAAGTTCTTTACATAAATAATGAGCACATCATAGCAAATATGTAGCATGATAAAAACGATAAGAGAGAAAGGCTGATATAACTTAAAGGTTATTCTTGGATGTTACGCAGCTTTTAACTTTTGCAACTGCGCATAAGCCTGTTGGGTTGCGTTGATAGATAGCTTCGCCCGCAGGACGAAATGGTTGGCCTTATGCTTGGATTTTCAAACATTCCAGTTTAAATACGGCGTAAATGGACATAAACACGTGGTTCCATTGCGTGATTACCGTCCGGGTTGGCGACTTTGCCAGTGCGGCGTTGGATTTCAACGACTTGTGAAACGCTTCGACTTTCCACCGTTTTTCATAGATCGCCGCGACTTGCCCACCCATCTCGAATGCCACCGGGATCAATACCTCATCATTGTAATATAGCGCATTCAACTGGCTGATGACCTTGACCGTCCGCCCTTTGCAATAATCATAATGCCAGCAAACAATCTCGTTCTCGTCTGTCCAGGCTTTCTCTGCACCGACTCATCAAAAATCAGATAGTCTTCTTCCTGCTCGATTTGCCGCACTACTGACTTCACTTCCTGCCAGTTCCGGGATGTGTATTTTCGTTCTGACAAAAACCGGGTCACTTGATTATGACTCATCTCTCCGTCTAACATGGGCGATAATTCGGTCGCCGTTGCGTAGCCGGTAGTACTAATCAAATAATCCGTATATAAATTTGGATACTTTGTTTTCATCCCGGAAATGATACGCTATCAGCGTGGAGCTGCGTAACATCAGTTATTCATCTATAGAAAAACAGAGATTAAATTAAATGACAAGGAAAATATATGAATAAACAAGCGACTATTTGGCATTATCTGTCTGAAGCACCTCATCGCAGCTTGTTTCTGGTAGGTACATTGCAGGGCGTATTTACCCTCTTATGGTGGATGCTTGATCTGATGGGGCGCTATGGTGTAATTGGCAATGCACCCATATTGAATCTGGCGCCAATCTGGGCGCATGCTTTCTTGATGGTGTATGGATTTTTTCCTTTCTTCATTTTTGGTTTTTTATTTACTACCTTCCCAAATTGGATGAATGGGGAAAAAATCAAGCCGCGCTATTATCTGGCAACGTGCATCTTTATGGCTGGGGGCATGGCTCTGTTCTATGCTGGCTTGTATATCAGTAAAACTCTACTGGTAGCCGGCATCGCAACGATGCTGACAGGATGGGGGATTGCGATTATAGCGCTGTTACGGGTCTTGTTGCAGACACAGGCGCAAGATAAGCGCCATGCACGAGTGGCTAGTGTCGCATTGATCTTTGGCTGGCTGGGTATGGTTGCTTATCTTGTGTGGCTTCTGACTGATCATTCGTTATTTCTTGATTTTTCACGTCAGGCAGGCATCTGGTTTTTCCTGTTGCCGATCCTGTTAACTGTTTCGCACCGCATGATTCCATTTTTCTCTAGCCGGGTGCTGGAAAACTATGTGATTGTCAGACCCTATGCATTACTCTGGTTGATGCTTGTTTGTACAGCGGGTCATGGTTTGTTGCAGCTCATAGGGATGCCGCAATATGTATGGTGCATGGATCTGCCATTGGCTGGGTGTGCCTTCTACTTGTCATGGGCCTGGGGATTGTTTCGCAGCTTCAGTGTCAGCCTGCTGGCGGTGCTGCATATCTCATTTGCCTGGCTGTCCGTAGCGATGTTGCTATTTACAGCGCAGAGCCTGATGATGTGGTTGAGCGTGGGGGAGCGTATCTGGTTTGGTCTTGCACCCCTTCATGCGCTGGTAATTGGTTATTTTGCCAGTATGGTGTTGGGCATGGCTTCTCGTGTGACGTTAGGACACTCAGGTCGTCCACTGGTATTGGATCATTTTACTTGGCTGCTCTTTCTTGGTTTTCAGATCACTACCTTGTTCAGAATACTGCCTGACCTCATACCGGCTGCTTCTGCTCTTGCGTCGATGCTTTATCTATTTGCAGCAGCGGTATGGCTTATTTGTTTTACGCTATGGGCAGCACGCTTCGCACCTATCTATTGGCGGCCAAGGGTAGATGGCAAACCAGGTTAATTAAAGAGAGAATAATCAATGAAATGGCAGCAAGATGAATTCGCAGTGACGGATAATCGAAAAGACTTGGACATAGAAATGATCCATGATTTTTTATGCAAAGTATCTTATTGGGCAAAGCATATCCCTAGATCAACCGTAGAAAAATCAGTCAATCATTCGCTTTGCTTCGGCTTGTATCACAATGGGAAACAGATCGGTTTTGCGCGCGCCATTACGGATTGCGCTACCTTTGCCTATTTAGCTGACGTGTTTGTTGTGCCAGATTATAGAGGGCGTGGCCTCGGCAAATGGCTGATTTCTTGTATTCTTCTGCATCCTGAATTGCAGGGACTACGCCGTTGGATGCTGGCAACGCTAGATGCACATGGTCTGTATGAACAAAATGGTTTTGTAAAATTGCAAAATCCAGAATGGTTCTTGGAAATTCATAATCCTCACATATATACGCAAAGTAATGCACCTTAACGTTCAGTCTGATGCTTTGCATTAAACTACTTTCTATGTCAAATAAAATCTTGGAAACGAATACGAAAGAATGAGAGAGATGTTATCAAGATGGCGCTTGATGATAGACCGGTGGTCGACTCAAACGTTTTACCAACGTTTCGAGAGCATAGTAGCGCTCATACTTACATTTATGATTACGCTTGTAATTATGGTGGCCCTTTTCCGTTTATTCATTGGAGTGGTTGGCGGGTTGGTGTTTGGTGCATTGAATCCGCTTGAGTATACAGTTTTTCAAACCGTTTTTGGCCAGATTATGACATTATTGATTGCGCTGGAATTCAATCATACGCTGCAATACGTCGTTACCCGCCAGCAAAGCATCATCCAAACGAAGGTCGTGTTGCTGATTGCCTTGCTTGCGCTGGCTCGCAAATTCATCATTCTGGATCTCAAAACTACTTCGGCAGAGGCATTGTTTGGTTTGGCTGCCATTACTCTGGCTGTTGGTATCACTTATTGGTTGATGCGTGAACGTGATGATCGTATTTCTCAGCAAGACTGAAAAGAAGTAGGTGCTTCGCTTCAATCAAATGCTTTGCGTTGACTGCGAGTTGTGATGAGGATGAGATTGATGAGCGAGTGTGGGAATAGACACCAATTATGGATGAATGTCATGCATGTTTTTTAATTTTAGCGTAGCTGAGAAGGTGTTAGGGCCGCAGCCATATGGATGAACATGTTCGCCATTTCGTTGTTTTGCTGATATCCGCAATCATTGTGGCGTTCTGCGTGATACTTCATTATGAAGCTTTACGTTGTCTTGGACGTGCTGTGGGAGCGCATGTACACAGGCGTAGTAGTGTGTGTTGGTAGTAATGTTTGGCTTGCTGGTAGCGCATATACCAGACATATGGATCTTCGCTTTTGGATTCATGATTGCCCATCGTAGTGCTGAGTATGGTCATATAAGGGGCATAGATAATGGTGATATTATCATTATCGACTACATTTATTACTCGTCTGTGGTATACACAATTGTTGGTTTTGGAGATTTAGTGTCTGTTGGCGCGATAAGGATGCTCACTGCTGCGGAGGGTCTGGTTGGTCTGGCAATGATTACCTGGTCTGTTTCTTTTACTTTTATTGCCATGCAGCGTTTCTGACCTTACTCCTTGGCAGAGCTTCACAAAAAACCAGACAATGAGACCTGAAATTGGCCTTGCTGAGATTCAAATTACAGGATGCGAGGGGGTAGTTTGAATTATTAGAAAAAGGGGGTTGCTGGACGAATAGGTTTAATATTCTTGTTTCTTTTATCGTCAATAGAGCTGCTTAGCAGGCGTGTGAGGTGCTGCCAGCGGCAGACTTGTACTTAATGAGTAGGCGGTCGATCGTTAGATAGACCGATGATAAGCTAGATTACCTTCTCTAAGCCATTCTTAGCGAATAAAAGACAATCTCGTGAGCTTGTTGAGAAGCTTGTAACTGTAACCAGCCTGGTTGAATTAAGGACCATATGCTTTAGTATTTACACAATTTTAAGGTTTTGTATTGGATTAGAAAATGAGGATCAGTATGAAAAATAGCATCACGTGCCAACAGATAGCATTATTGATGGCTGTCATTTCGTTATTTTCAATTTCGCGCGTACAAGCAGATGCAGTAACTGAATGGAACCAGCTGGCTGGTGATATCGTTATTAATGGCAATGTCGGACCTTTGCCCGCTGAGCGGATACTAGCAATGGTGCAGGCGGCTGTCTATGAAGCGACTAATGCAATCACTCAGCGGTATCCAGTAAGTGATCTGAAGCTAACAGCTGCCCCAGGAGCTTCAGTTGAGGCTGCGGTGGCCGCTGTGAACCATGCGATTTTGTCAAGGTTCGTGCCATCCCAACAAGCTGTAATTGAGAAAGCCTATGAGGCTGCGCTTGAAGTGATTGCTGGGGGGCGATCAAAAACAGCGGGTATTGCTATAGGCGAGAAAGCGGCAGCGGAGATTCTAACTTTGCGTGCGCATGATGGCGCAGCTACGTTAGAAACTTATCGCCCACATACAAGTCCAGGTGTGTATGTGCCAACCATTATTCCAGAAGCCCCGCAATGGACACAACGTAAACCTTGGCTGATGACGGGCCCTGCTCAGTTTCGTCCGGGACCACCCCCTGCATTGGGGAGCGAATTATGGGCACACGACTACAATGAGATCAAAGCGCTCGGTCGTAAGGATAGTCAGCAGCGTACTACTCAACAGACCGAAGTTGCCCGTTTTTGGGAAGAAGTTATGCCGCCGATTTATCACGCTATCGTACGCTCAGTGGCGAATGATCATGAAAGGAACATTACGCAGAACGCGCGCTTGTTTGCGACAGTCACGCAAGCATCGGATGATGCGTTGATAGCTGTATTTGATGCTAAATATCATTATGGTTTCTGGCGACCCATCACTGCAATTCGCAACGGGGATATCGATGATAATGATGCAACAGAAAGAGACTCATCCTGGCTCCCTTTCATTGATACTCCTATGCATCCCGAGTATCCTTGCGCGCATTGTATTGTGGCTGCGGCTGTGGGTACTGTGTTGCAAGCGGAAATCGGGGAAGGTCCTATGCCATTATTGACTACAACCAGTCATGCCGCAGGAGATGCGGTGCGAAGCTGGACAAGCATCGAAGATTTGATGCAGGAAGTGATCAATGCACGCATTTATGATGGTGTGCACTATCGTAACTCAGGTATGGTGGGTGCAGCGATGGGTAAGCAAATAGGCAATTTGGCAGTTAAAAAATATCAACTTCTCTCTGAGTAAAGAAGCTGAACCTTAATGAATTTGATATGGCCGATCAGTTTGAAAGTGTCTGAACTAAGCAAGACCGTACCATTGTTCAAGTGGAATGTTTACACGGCATTCAAGTCGTCTTATCGGTTAGGTACTACACATCAGGATGTTGATTGATGCGTTCCCATAGTCCAAGTTCAGCTCTTTACAATTAATTGAAGTAGGAAGCCTTCATCTACGGTTGGCATGAATAAATACCGGGTATTTGATTACGTGAGTGTAATTGATCCTATTTTCCTCAGTTGAACCTATAAAAACAACCGAAAACGTAGTACTGTCAAGGCTTTATGGCTGAATAAAGGAGTCACCCAATGGGTGAAAAGGATTTTGAGGAAAAAGGAGCGGCAAAGGCGGTAAGTAACGCCGTGCAGGAGATGGAGCAATCTGCAGAGGAGATGTGTTTGTCGACTCCTGGTGGTCGATTTCACGTGCGCTGGGATGAAAACGGAAGTGCCACAGCCATGGGTCAGTTGGCATTTTTTTCTGAATTCCTGGAAGTTACCGGCTTATTTGCCCGTTGGGTAGAAGGATGCCCGCTTTCTTACACGAGTCCTAATGCGCCTGCTGTGGTTGATTTACTGGGTACCTGGTTGCTCTCCATTCTTGATGGGCAGCGACGCTATGCCCACATCGCCGGGCTACCAGGAGACGAAGTGGCTCCTGAGATACTTGGCATGGGCAAGATTGTCAGCGATGAGAGCTTGCGTCGCGCGCTGAGTGCGCTTGCGCCAGGTTTACCCAAACGTTGCGATGAATCGCAACGTGCTGTCTGCCTGGCTCAACTGATGAAGAGTACGATCTGGATGGATACAGCGCTCAGCGAGAGTACTCGTGAGGCCTTGAATACTGCCTGGATTCTTGACGCTGATAGCAGCGTCAAGCTGTTATATGGCCGTCAAACAGGTGCTGAGATCGGCTACAATCCTAGCAAGCCGGGACGGCCAAGCCACACCTTGCATACGTATTGGATTAGCAATGTTCGTCTGGTGCTTGATGTTGAAGTGCAAAGCGGTAAATCTCATGCTGCCAAACATAGCCTACCCCGTCTGCGGCAGTTAATCGAAGACTTGGCTCTTGAAAAGCGTCCTGCGTTGGTGCGTGGCGACAGTGCTTTTGGCAATGAAGGCGTGATGGCTGGAATGGAACAGATTAATCAGCGTTATCTGTTCAAACTGCGCCAGACTGCTGGAATTAAACGTTTGATCGAGCGGAAATGGCAGCAAAACCAGTGGCAGCCTGTGGGGCAAGGCTTTAACGCAGTAGAGGATCAAATCCAATTGGCAGGCTGGAGTCGCGCGCGGCGGATAGTGGTGCTGCGGCGTCAAGTCAAAAACAATCTGGCAGTCGAAATGAATGCTGATACTCAACAGGGAACCCTGCACTTCGTTGACCATCTAGATAAGATCAAAGTATGGGAATAGGCTGTTTTAGTGACCAGTGCTGATTATTCATTGGAAGCCTTTGGTCAATGGTATCGGGATCGGGCAGATTGCGAGAATGGCTTTGATGAGTTGAAAAACCAATGGGGTTGGGGTGGCTATACCACTCATGACCTGGAGCGCTGTAACCTCTCAGCACGAGCAGTCGCGCTCATTTATAACTGGTGGAGCGGGTATGTTCGCCTGGCACACCCCAAAACACATCTGGAAGCAATTACCAGTCGCCCTTTACTACTAAATGGGGTTGCTCGTCTGACTCGACATGCAGGTCAATCTCGACTATTGCTTACATTAACTCATGAGGCGGGTGATCAAATCAAAACAATGATCAGCAGTATCCGTAAGGGTTTTGATTTCATTCTAGCAAATGCGCCTCAGTTGCCAAAAGTGGAACGTTGGCCTACCTTGGTACGCTACATTATCGACAAAATCTTTGCAGCCGGACCAAAAAATCCACCAGTTCTCGATTTGCCAACCTTTCATTTGGCTTCCAATTCGGGTTAAAAGAGGAATGTAGGTTGATAGCTCATCGGCGGTTTAATGTATATTTCTGGAATTTGGCATTTTAGCTTGTGGTTTTAAAGTAGAATCGAGGTTAATCGTTGTGGTACGGTGGCGTGCCATGTGAGCTTTTGTTCGATAGCGCTCGCTAAGGCCGCAGCATTGCCCGGTTCGCCATGAACAATAAAAGTTTTTTCTGGCGCTTGGTTGAAGTGACTTAGCCAGTTTAGTAAGCCTGCTTGATCCGCGTGCGCAGAAAGACCTCCAATAGTATAGATATCCGCGCGGACAGGTAACTCTTCACCGAAGAGACGTATTTGCTTTACCCCGTCAACCAATCTGCGCCCCAGTGTTCCCGCTGCTTGAAAACCCGTGATGAGTATGGTGCATTCAGGTCTGGGAAGATTATAATTGAGATGATATTTGATACGTCCCGCTTCACACATGCCACTAGCCGAAATGATGATGGCGCCTTGCTGTATTGTGTTGAGTGTGATCGAATCTTCCACTTCTTGGACGAAATTTATTTTTAATTGATGGCCACTATTGTTGAACCACTGCAGTGTTTCGGTTGCTTCTTTGTCCAGTAAATGGATATGCTGAAGAGTAATACCTGTAGCTGCCAGTGCCATGGGGGAATCTACATAGATATTCATTTCTCCGAGCCTGCCTTGACGGTGGAGATCTACTAGTAGAAAGAGTAATTCCTGTGTGCGTCCTACAGCAAAAGCAGGCACGATGATATTGCCGCCTTTGCGGTGCAGTGTGTCATTAATGGCATGTACCAGCTCATCAATGGTATCCGGCATAGTTCTGTGAAGGCGATTACCATAGGTTGATTCTATTAGCAGGATATCGGTCTGTTGAATGGGCGTTGGATCACGCACGATAGGATGGCCAGGCTGCCCCAGATCACCTGAAAATACCAGCTTCTTCTGTTTTTTGCCAGATTCTACCCATAGCTCAATAATGGCGGAACCCAATATGTGGCCTGCATCACGGAATCGACAACGTACTGTTGGGTGGGGGGGGATTTCTGCATCATAGTTCACACTACGCAATTGCCTAAGAAAAGCTTCTGCCTGCGCTACTGTATAAAGTGGGGCTTCCTCGTAACCGGAGAGTTGGCGCTTACGTCGTTTAGATTTGTTGTGCCATTCAACCTCTTTTTCCTGAATATAAGCACTATCTTTGAGCATGACTTTGAGCAAGTCGACAGTCGCTTCAGTGGCAAAGACTGGACCTCTGAATCCCCAAGAACTGAGGCGTGGCAAGAGGCCGGAGTGATCAATGTGAGCATGGGTGAGCAAAACGAAATCAATCTGTTCTGGATCAAAATTGAAAGCAGCTCTATTCTTGTGATCTGCCTCACGCCCTCCTTGGAACATGCCACAATCAACCAGAAAACGTGTATGGCTTGTTTCGATCAAATAGCTTGAGCCAGTGACTTCACTGACACCGCCTAGAAAGGTAAGTTGCATACGGTAGTTGCCTTTTTTAGTTCAAAATGTATCCAGAATGAGTGCAACATTTTTTACCAGCCATGTCATTTCATCCTCATTGATGATATATGGCGGCATAAAGTATACGGTATTGCCGAGTGGCCGCAGTAATAGTTGTTTGTCGAGAGCCTTTTTAAAAAAAGTATTCGTAAAGTCAGGATCATCCGTAATTACTTCGAATGCCCAAATCATGCCGCAGTTGCGGAAGTTTTTTACTCTTGGGTGAGATTGCAATGATTGCGTTAATTGGTTGAGATAGCTCGCTTTGGCACGATTGGATGCAATAATGTTGTTTTGCTCGAATAGATCGAGTGTTGCCAGAGCTGCGCGACACGCCAGAGCATTACCTGAATGAGAATGTGAATGCAGAAAAGCCTGTGAAGTCTTATCATGATAAAAAGCCTGGAATGTATTCGGCGAGGTTAAAACGACCGAAAGCGGCAAATAACCGCCACTTAATCCTTTGGATAAACATAAAAAATCCGGGGTGATGCTGGCTTGCTCGCAAGCGAACATTGTTCCTGTCCGACCAAATCCAACCGCAATTTCGTCAGCAATTAAATGTACCTGATATTTATCACAAATTTCTCGGGCGCGTTTGAGGTAAGCGGGATGATACATGGCCATTCCTGCAGCCCCTTGAATAAGTGGCTCAAGAATCAGCGCTGCAGTGTGTGCATGATGTTCAGCTAGATAGTTTTCCAGCTCATTAGCGACTCTTAAAGCATAATCTTTGGGGGATTCTCCTGGCAAGGCATTGCGCCAGTCTGGCGAAGGCATATGCTGGGTATGTCGCAGTAATGGCGCATAGATTTGTTTAAAAAGGGCAACATCGGTCACTGCAAGCGCCCCCAGAGTTTCGCCATGATAGCCATTTTGCAGGCTAATAAAGTCAGTTTTTTGGGTCAAGCCGCATTGTTGCCAATAATGAAAACTCATTTTCAAGGCAATCTCAGTAGCCGAGGCCCCATCACTGGCATAAAAGCAATGCCCCAGGTCTCCTGGGGATAATTTACTTAAGCGCTCTGATAGCAATACCACCGGTTCATGGGTGAAACCAGCCAGCATGACATGTTCAAGTTTGCTGAGTTGATCATTCAGCGCGCTATTAATATAGGGATGGCAATGACCAAACAGATTGACCCACCATGAGCTGATCGCATCGAGATAACGATTGCCATCGGAATCATATAGCCAGACTCCTTGTCCTTTTATAATAGATATAGGTGGAAGGTTTTCATGCTGCTTCATTTGGGTGCAGGGGTGCCAAACAGCTTGCTGACTACGATCTGATAAATTTTTATTACTCATTGACTTGAAATTCCCATTAATAGATTCTATTATTAGCACTCGTCGGTGATGAGTGCTAATAATACTTATATTTATTGCTAACACTTCGATAGGACTTACTATGTCCAGGTCAATATTATCAATTTACTGATGTTCATGTTTTTAATCACTATTAGGAGAAACTACTATGAATATTCGCCCGTTACATGACCGTGTTATTGTCAAGCGGTTGGAAGAAGAACGCAAGACTGCTTCTGGAATTGTAATTCCCGATACTGCGGCAGAAAAACCAGATCAAGGTGAGGTTATTGCGGTAGGAAAAGGTAAAGTGGGAGATGATGGGAAAATTCGCGCGCTGGAAGTCAAAGTGGGAGACAAAGTGCTGTTTGGAAAATACGCTGGCCAAAGCGTTAAGATAAAAGGTGATGAATACCTGGTAATGCGTGAAGAAGACATCATGGGAGTGATCGAAGGATAATTGGATGCAGGATTGCTAGCGATTAAATAATTAATTGTAAATTAGGAGAAAGATTATGGCAGCAAAGGAAGTAAGATTTGGGGATGTGGCCCGTCATAATTTGGTTAATGGGGTTAACATTTTAGCAGATGCGGTTAAGGTTACTTTGGGTCCAAAGGGACGTAATGTGGTGCTGGAGCGTTCTTATGGCGCGCCTACGATCACCAAAGATGGCGTTTCAGTAGCGAAAGAGATCGAACTGAAAGATAAATTTGAAAATATGGGCGCCCAGATGGTTAAGGAAGTCGCGAGCAAGACATCTGATGTGGCTGGCGATGGTACCACTACCGCGACAGTATTGGCGCAATCCATCGTAAAAGAAGGGATGCGTTATGTCGCAGCTGGTATGAATCCAATGGATTTAAAACGCGGTATTGATAAAGCAGTTATAGCCACTATTGAAGATTTAAAAAAACTTTCCAAGCCATGTTCCACTAGTAAGGAAATTGCGCAGGTTGGTAGTATTTCAGCCAATTCTGATACAGAAATAGGCAAAATCATTGCCGAGGCAATGGAAAAAGTGGGTAAAGAAGGGGTCATTACGGTTGAAGATGGCTCAGGGTTGCAAAATGAGCTTGAAGTAGTCGAAGGTATGCAATTTGATCGTGGCTATCTTTCTCCTTATTTTATTAGTAGTGCGGAAAAACAAATCGCATTACTGGAAAATCCATATATTTTGTTGCACGACAAGAAAATTTCCAATATCCGTGATTTGTTGCCAGTGCTGGAACAAGTAGCCAAGTCGGGTAAACCGTTATTGATTATTGCTGAGGATGTAGATGGGGAAGCGCTGGCTACACTGGTAGTGAACAATATACGTGGCATACTTAAAACCTGCGCAGTTAAAGCACCAGGTTTTGGCGATCGTCGTAAAGCAATGTTGGAAGATATTGCCATCCTGACAGGCGGCACCGTAATTGCTGAGGAAGTTGGGCTGTCCCTCGAAAAGGCTAAACTGGAAGATTTGGGGCAAGCTAAACGCATCGAGATCGGAAAAGAGAATACTACCATTATCGATGGTGCAGGTAGTGCTAACAATATTGAGGCGCGCGTGGCCCAAATTCGTACTCAAATCGAAGAAGCTACGAGTGATTATGATAAGGAAAAACTTCAAGAGCGGGTGGCAAAATTGGCAGGTGGGGTGGCCGTTATTAAAGTAGGCGCTGCAACCGAAGTGGAGATGAAAGAAAAAAAAGCCCGTGTCGAAGATGCGTTGCATGCCACACGTGCAGCAGTCGAAGAGGGAATCATCCCTGGAGGGGGGGTAGCCTTGTTGCGCGCTATTGGCACCATAAGTGAAATGAAAGGTGAAAATCACGATCAAGATGCAGGTATTAAAATTGTTTTACGTGCATTAGAAGAACCATTACGTCAGATTGTGGCTAACAGTGGTGATGAGCCTTCAGTAGTAGCAAATAAAGTGAAAGAAGGTAGCGGTAACTTTGGTTACAACGCTGCCACAGGAGAATATGGAGATATGGTTGCTATGGGAGTGTTGGATCCTACCAAAGTCACCCGTTCAGCGTTACAAAACGCGGCTTCTGTTGCTGGTCTCATTCTGACCACTGATGCAATGGTAGCAGAGTTGCCGAAAGAAGAAGCTGCTGGTCATGGCGCTCCGGGTATGGGCGGCATGGGCGGCATGGGCGGCATGGAAATGTAACTCTATTCTTTTTGATTGTGATAGGATCGCTACAGCGGCAGATTTTGCTTTAGTAATCTGGTGCTGTAGCGTTTAATTTTTTAAACATTAGCTCTTCATATATTATCTGTTCTCCGGCGTCAAAAAGCTTTTTTAGGAATTAATTGACCTTGCTCTCTTTTTGTTTAACAAACAACAGCAGGGTATTGCAATTAATTTTGCATGAATGGTTATAAAATACATCATTTTCCAAGATATTGTATATTTTTAATGGATAATCTAAAGCATTATCAAGCCGAAAAAGATTTGCTGAGCAAGCGAGTAATTTTAGTTACTGGAGCTGGGCAAGGGATTGGACGAGCTGCTGCGATAGCTTACGCAACTCATGGTGCTACGGTAATTTTGCATGGCCGTAAAGTTGAGAAGCTAGAACATGTCTATGATGACATTCAAGCACTAGGTAGAGAAGAGGCAGTCATTTTTCCTTTTGATTTTGAGAAAGCGGTCGAGAAAGATTTTCAAGCCATTGCTGATGCAATTGAATCACAACTGGGGAGATTAGATGGCATATTGCATAATGCTGCTTTTACTTTTGGCCCAATGCTATTGGAGAACCATACGCTTGAGCAATGGCAAGTAACCATGCAAGTTAACTTACTTGCACCTGCTACGCTTACTCGAGCTTGCTTGCCATTGCTTAAAGCATCTTCTGATGCTAGCGTTATTATGACATCAGATACACATGGTCATGAACCTTCTGCTTACTGGGGTGGATTTGCAGTTGCTAAAGCGGGTATAGAAGCATTAGTTAAAATTCAATCCGAAGAATGGGAATTATGGCCAAATTTACGTATTAATACACTCATTCCTGGCCCTGTTCATACACCTCAGCGCATGAAAACTCACCCGGGTGAGACAAAACAACTACTGCTTCAACCTCAGGATCTGATGAGAGCTTATCTTTTCTTCATGGGGCCTGATAGTAAGGGAATAAGCGGTAAAATAATATCTTGTCAAGAAGCAAAGTAGTCCGGCTGTGATATTATGAATAACAAGGTATAATTAAAAAGTACAAGAAGCAGCATAAGGCGCGAAAGTGGCGGAATTGGTAGACGCACCAGATTTAGGTTCTGGCGCCGATGAGGTGTGGGGGTTCGAGTCCCCCCTTTCGCACCAGAAAATCAAAATTGAGTCCATTTCTGTTTAAACTACATAAAAACGAGTTATTCGTCTTGCAATTATTAGTAGCGGTTATTTAGGAAGGTTTAATGCAATCAAACGTTGAAAATCCCAATCCTCTGGAACGAAATATTGATATTTCGATTTCTCAAGAAAAAATCCAAGTGGAATTAGATGCCCGTCTAAAGCGCTTGGCTGGGAAAGTAAAAATACAAGGTTTTCGTCCCGGTAAAGTGCCGCTAAAAATAGTGGCTCAACAATTTGGTGCGCAATTGCGCCAGGAAGTGCTGGGAGAAATGTTACAAAAGCACTTTCAAGAAGCGATTCAGCAGCAAAGTTTACGAATTGTAGGGGCCCCGCATTTTAAGGCTAAGCAGTCTGAAGAAAATAATGTTCATTATGAATTTAGTGCAACATTTGAGGTCTATCCGGATATAAGGCTTGGGGATCTGAGTGCACTTAATGTCAGTAAGCCTGCCGTAAAAATCGGTGATCAAGAAGTTGAAAAAACATTACATATCTTGCAAAAACAGAGAGCCAAATACGAATTGACTAATCGTCCTGCAGCACATGGTGATCGAGTTAATATCGATTATAAAGGCCTGATCGATGGGGTTGAATTTGATGGCGGCACGGCAAAAGATTTTACTTTGATTCTAGGTGATGGAAATATTTTAAAAGATTTTGAAGATGCTATTATCGGTATGAGCGCGGGAGATGATAAATCCTTTCAGATGAATTTTCCAGCTGATTATCATGATAAGGAAATTGCAGGAAAATTTGTTACATTTGATATCAGGCTTAACAAGGTTGAGGCGCCTATATTGACGGATATTGATAATGAGTTTGCCAAATCACTTGGTATCGAAGATGGCGACATACAGAAAATGTATGAGGAAATTCGATTAAGTCTTGAGCGTGAAGTTGTGCAAAGGACACGAGCAAAACTGAAGGAACAAATCATGCAGGGCTTACTCGATACGACGGTATGTAATGTTCCCAGAGTTTTAGTTGAGCAAGAAGTAAACTATTTGATTCAGGATACTAAAAACAATCTTGCAACAAAAGGGATAGCTGGTAAGGATATTCCTCTCTCTCCTGAAATATTTTTGGAAAGAGCTGAGCGACGAGTGAAATTGGGTTTAATTTTAGCTGAAATTGTAAAACTCCATAATTTGAATGTTACACCGGAACAGACAAAGAAATGTGTAGAGTATTATGCTCAGAGTTATGAGAACCCTGAACAGGTGATTAAGTGGCATTATTCATCACCTGAGCGTTTGAGAGAGATTGAGTCATTAGTATTGGAAGATAATGTCGTTTCGTGGGCATTGGAGCAAGTTAAAGTAATTGATCAAGAGATGACTTTTGAAGATTTGATGGGATATTCTCAAGCATCAGCTTAATCAGGAGAGAGAGCTATTTTGGATACGAGAGGTTTAGGTTTGGTCCCAATGGTTATTGAAACCAGTGGGAGAGGTGAGCGTGCTTATGATATATATTCCCGATTATTAAAAGAAAGGATTATTTTCCTTGTAGGGCCTGTTACTGAAGCGTCAGCAAACTTAATTGTAGCTCAGCTTTTATTTTTAGAATCAGAGGGTTCGGATAAAGATATTAATCTTTATATCAACTCTCCTGGTGGTCTGGTTTCTGCGGGATTGGCTATTTACGACACCATGCAATTTATAAAACCGGATGTCAGCACGCTTTGTATTGGTCAGGCAGCAAGTATGGGTTCTTTATTGTTGACGGCTGGAGCAAAAGGTAAACGCTTTTGTTTGCCTAACTCTCGCGTCATGATTCACCAACCTATGGGAGGGTTTCAGGGACAAGCCTCGGATATAGAAATTCATGCTAAGGAGATTTTGTATCTAAAAAGTCGTTTGAATGATATCTTAGCTAAGCATACGGGTCAATCTATAGAAACTATCGAAAGAGATACGGATCGTGATAATTTTTTTAGCGCTGAAGAATCGGTACAATATGGTCTCGTAGATGCTGTACTAACCAGTAGAGATTATAAGAAATGAATGGGATTTATGCCCGAAGAGGTGTAATTAGATTTGAATAGTTTTATTTCTTTATTAAAGTGGCATTGCTCAATGGTCATGGAGTCAAATTATGTCTGAAAAAATGGATGGCGATAAACTTCTCTATTGTTCCTTTTGTGGCAAAAGTCAGCATGAGGTGAGGAAGCTCATTGCGGGACCGTCTGTGTTTATTTGTGATGAATGTATTGATCTGTGTAATGACATTATTCGTGAGGAAATGCAACTTAATGAAACTACGAAATTAGTAAAATCTAATTTACCCACACCTCGTGAAATATGTAAGATTCTTGATCAATATGTTATCGGTCAAGAATCAGCCAAGAAAATTCTTTCTGTAGCTGTCTACAACCACTATAAGCGTTTAAGAAATTTAACTAAAATCAGTGATACTGATGATATTGAGCTTGCAAAAAGCAATATTCTTTTAATTGGCCCCACTGGCTCCGGTAAAACGCTGCTAGCACAAACATTGGCAAGATTATTAGATGTGCCATTTATTATTGCAGATGCAACAACGCTGACCGAAGCAGGATATGTGGGAGAAGATGTTGAGAATATCATTCAGAAATTATTGCAGAAGTGTAACTATGATGTAGAAAAGGCTCAACGCGGTATTATTTACATTGATGAAATAGATAAGATTTCGCGTAAATCTGATAATCCTTCTATTACGCGAGATGTTTCAGGTGAGGGTGTGCAGCAAGCTTTGTTAAAGTTAATAGAGGGGACAACTGCTTTAGTCCCTCCCCAAGGTGGACGTAAGCATCCTAATCAAGAATTCATTCAAATAGATACCACCAATATCTTATTTATTTGTGGGGGAGCCTTTGATGGCATCGATAAAATAATACGGTCGCGATCAGAAAAAGGTGGTATAGGTTTTGGCGCTGAAATAATCAACCGTAATAATCATAAAGAGATTAATGAAGTATTAAAAGCTGTTGAGCCTGAAGATCTAATTAAGTATGGTTTGATTCCAGAGTTTGTTGGACGTTTGCCAGTCATTGCAACATTAGATGAACTTAATGAGACTGCTCTCATCCAAATTTTAACTGAACCTAAAAATGCTCTAGTCAAGCAATACTGGAAACTGTTCAACATGGAAGGAGGGGTTGAATTAGAATTCCGGGAGCAAGCGCTCAAAGCAATAGCTAAGAAAGCATTGATGCGTAAAACTGGTGCACGTGGCTTGCGATCAATTTTGGAAGAGATATTACTTGATATCATGTATGATTTACCTTCTCTTGAGAAGGTTTCTAAAGTTGTAATTGATCATGGATCTGTAAATAGTGACATCAAACCAATTTTGATTTACTCAGAGCAACCAAAGATTACTAAGAATTCAAAACAAGCTTAAAGAATGATGATGACCAAGTAAAATAAATAGATTTAGAGTGAAGCTGGTATAAAACATCAAATTTAAAGGCACATGAAATAACTACTATACACTCTAGTATATCTACTTCTATATTTTTGAATGTCACCATGATAGACGAATGGTGCTTAATCTAAAGTACAAATATGACTTCGGAAGCTAACGATAACGAATCCAATCAATTGATTTTGCCATTATTGCCATTACGTGATGTAGTTGTTTTCCCACATATGGTGATTCCACTATTTGTCGGGCGTCCAAAATCCATCAAGGCATTGGAACTTGCGATGGAATCTGGTAAGAATATTCTGCTAGTTGCTCAGAAATCAGCGGCCAAGGATGACCCTACACCACGCGACCTTTATGACATATGCTGTGTTTCGAGCCTTCTTCAGATGCTTAAGCTTCCTGATGGCACTGTTAAGGTGCTGGTAGAAGGAAGTTATCGGGGGCGTATTTTAGAATTTATCGACTCCGAATCCTATTTTTCAGGAAAGGCACTTCAGATCTCGATTGAACCTGCTAATACACCAGAAATAGAGGCTGCCCGGCGTGCTCTAATATCTCAATTTGATCAGTTTGTAAAATTAAATAAGAAAATACCACCTGAAATTCTGGCATCACTTACAGGTATTGATGAGGCTGGACGACTGGCTGATACTATTGCAGCCTACCTGCCGCTGAAATTAGAGAAAAAGCAGGAAATACTTGAAATTTTTGATGTGCAGCAGCGGTTAGAGCATTTGCTTGGTTTATTGGAGACGGAGCTTGATATTCTTCAAGTAGAAAAGCGTATTCGTGGAAGAGTTAAGCGTCAGATGGAGAAGAGTCAGCGCGATTACTATTTGAACGAACAAGTTAAAGCCATCCAAAAAGAACTGGGGGAAGGCGAAGAAGGAGCTGATCTAGAAGAGATCGAAAAAAGAATTAAAGCCGCCTCTCTGCCTAAAGAGGCACTTGCGAAAGTTGAGTCAGAGTTAAAGAAATTGCGTCTTATGTCACCGATGTCTGCTGAGGCAACGGTAGTTCGTAATTATATTGACACATTACTTTCGCTTCCATGGAAGCTAAAAAGCAAAATTTGTAAGGATCTTCTTACGGCAGAAACTGTGTTAGAGCAAGATCATTACGGATTAGAAAAAATTAAAGAAAGAATAGTTGAATATTTGGCGGTACAACAAAGAGTTAGCAAACTAAAAGCACCCATTCTTTGCCTAGTTGGCCCTCCAGGAGTCGGTAAGACTTCTCTAGGGAGATCTATCGCTCGTGCGACTAACCGGAAATTTGTACGGATGTCTCTGGGAGGAGTACGTGATGAGGCAGAAATACGAGGTCATCGTCGTACTTATATAGGATCGATGCCAGGTAAAATCCTGCAGAATATGACTAAAGTTGGTGTCAAAAATCCGCTCTTCTTATTGGATGAAGTCGATAAGATGGGAATGGATTTTCGTGGAGATCCAGCATCTGCATTATTAGAGGTGTTGGATCCAGAGCAAAATAGTACTTTTGTAGATCACTACATCGAAGTGGAATATGATTTGTCAGATGTCATGTTTGTTGCGACGGCTAATACATTAAATATTCCTCCGGCATTGCTTGATCGCATGGAAGTAATACGGTTATCAGGTTATACAGAAGATGAAAAACTTAACATTGCCAGACGATATCTATTGCCTAAGCAAATGAAAAACCATGGGCTTGAAGAAGGAGAGCTCATAATCTCTGAATCTGCTCTACGAGATATCGTACGTCATTATACGCGGGAAGCTGGTGTCCGGGCGATGGAGCGAGAAATTTCTAAGATTTGCCGTAAAGTGGTAAGAGTCATATTAAGTCAGAAAAAGGCGAACAAAGAGAAAGTAACGATTAATTCACGCAATCTTGTTAATTACTTGAGCGTCCATCGTTATGCTTATGGCAGGGCAGAGGAAAAAAACCAAATTGGGCAAGTTACTGGCTTGGCATGGACAGAAGTGGGCGGGGAGCTGCTGGCAATTGAGGCAGTGGCATTACCTGGTAAGGGAAAGACAATTAATACAGGGAAATTAGGCGAAGTGATGCAAGAATCCATTCAAGCGGCTTTGTCGGTGGTTAGAAGTCGTTCGACAATACTTGGCATCCCAGAAGATTTTTATCTAAAAAAAGATATTCATATTCACTTGCCAGAGGGTGCCACACCAAAAGATGGACCAAGCGCAGGTATCGGTATTTGCGTTGCTATGGTTTCTGCGTTAACGGGAATACCCGTTCGAGCTACTGTTGCTATGACAGGTGAGATAACGCTGCGTGGGGAAGTATTACCTATAGGCGGACTTAAAGAAAAATTATTAGCTGCTCATCGTGGTGGCATCAAGACAGTACTAATCCCAGAAGATAATATTAAAGACCTAAAGGAAATTCCTATCAATATAAAAAGCAAACTCAAGATTCAGCCTGTAAAATGGATAGATCAAGTTCTGGAATTAGCTTTAGAACATAGACCTGAAATACTGCCGTCGACTATCCAAAATACGCTTCCATCGGTAAGCGAAGATAATGTGGCTAAAGCTATCATCAAACACTAGCGAAGGGTATTATATTTTTTAGGAACGGTGAGAATGAACGCTAGACTCATGTACATAAACTAATTTTCCTTCTAGCCCCATCCTGCAATATAAAGGAGAATAAACCTGATGATAGATATTATAATGGCAATTATGCCTGGGTTAACCAGGATTCGTTCCTTCTAGGCGTAAAACAAGCTTGCCGCATAAAAAGACCAAGTGAGCATCATATGGTTATTAGCAATATTTATCTTTATTGCTGGGCTTTGTTGATCAATTTTCCTGGTTTTTATTAGACCAATGACCATGGCAAATAGTGCAGTGAGTACTTCAATTACAAGTAAACCCCAGCCTCCCAACTATCTGCTCATTTGTGAATAAGCCTGCAGCATCTCCTATGGTAGAGATAAACCAAGCCGCAATGGGGAAATGAACTCACATTGGAGGTATAGGGTGTTTCATGTATTGTTTCCTTTTATATCTTAAAGCAATACGCTGAGTAACGTAAGAAAGCTTGCTACAGCAACATCAGCATGATTGATTACTATATTTTTAGGTGCAACATTGCCTTTTGTATGTATAGAGCAAGATAGAAAACAACTAGTGCCGCGATGACAAGCAAGCCCAGCGCAGCAATAAGACGACCATCACCTGAGTCTTCTAAAATGGCCATTATGAGCATAATCAAACCAGTTGCACCTGATAAGGCATATACGATGGATATAGACCATGGCGCTAGCTGTTCTGAGAATATTCTGGCGGCCAGGAAAATGCAGCCTACTGCAGCGATTGCTAATACCAAGATTAAAAAAGTAAGCGGTAAATTTGTATCATATTTCCTTAAATATTAATCAAGATGTCTGCTTTGTCGCTTTTGGGTCAGCGTCAGCAATTACTTCTTACGGCTTTACTCCGTCCTCGCGAAGGTTTAACCATAGAAAGAATTATCTCCCTTCCTAGACGTCTTGTGAAATGCTGTAAATTAACATCTTGTTAGTCTGAGAGGTAGTAGTTTTATTCAGAGTACTGTGCTGGAAAGCACAGGGGGTAGACCGAGTAGAGTATATACCTTAACGTCAAGTGGCTTAGAGCTTTTTCAGAGACAATATTCATTTCTTGCTAAGCTACTCCTATCTTGGATGGATAAAAATCTAGATGAACAGGAGCTGAAAGTCTGTTTTGCTGGGCTTGGAGAGCAGATGGCAAAAGAATTTGAATATCGTGTAGCTCTAAATATTCTTTCCCAAATGATAGGTTGCACGAAGTGACCGCTATAATATGTGAACTTGGTTATGATGCAAATATGAGTCAAATTACTGACCAGTATGCGAAGATTATTGTTAATAACTGTATTTTTCACGAACTGGCTAATCAATGTTAAGGAATTTGCACGCTTGATTTAAGCTTCCTAGCTTTTCTGCTAAAAGCAAGCAGATACTAAGGGCATAAAGAATGTATTGTTAAGAAAGGGGCGCGTTGCTGTTTTGAAATTATAGATGATACGAGATGACGCTTATCTTATTCAAACCTTTCTTAGAATTAATGAATTAATTGCTTGACTAGTTTGACTAAAGATAACCTGATAAATTATTTCCTTGATCTTCTAATTGAGCACCGATTTCATCAAAAAGAGAGCTGAAGAAAAATTAAACTGGCACTATAAAACAATATATGGCTGCAAGCAAAGTAAGTTATTTTCTTGATATCCTGAGTAAAACTCCAGCTCATCAGAATTTATTTGTTTCAGCAAATCAAATAATTCAAATACAACGTATTTTACAAAAGACTATTTCTCCTCAGTTAGCTAAACGATGTCTTATTGGTAAGTTTTCCGAAGGAATACTCGTAATATACGTGGACAGCAGTGCTATAGCAGCCAAATTAAAACATATTACTCCGTCATTGCTAAAGAAATTTGGTTCACAGGTGAATACAATCCAGGTTATCGTAAATAATCAAGGTTATAAAAATGCTATTAGTCTTTCAACTAACTACAAGCCACAACTAAGCCAAAAAGCAGCTCAGAATTTGAGCGAATTAGTTTTAGTAATCCCCATGTCGCCTCTTAGAACTGCTGTCGAGTCACTGCTCCATAATTGCAAACCTGACGAATTATGTTAAATTTTTTGTTAGATTGTGAGAGCGAAGCGAGCTACAATCTGAACTAGTTGCTGGACAAGCCTGTGTTCAAAGTATCCCCTTCTCTATGAAAATATCTTTATGAATTTCAGCGGCTGTAAATTTTATTGTACTCAAGCAAACCTCAAGAATGAGTATGTGACATTTATGGAGACAGAACGGCCGGTCTGCCTCACGATGCGAATGCACTTACCTCATCCTGTGTCTCCACCACTGCACCGTGCGGATAATGTCCGTGGGTGACTGCGAGATGCACGTTCACATAATTTTCATTCCAGATTTTCCATTAGGACTGGCTGAGGTGTAAATATTGAGTTAATTTAACGGAAGACCAATCATTTTGGGTCTATCCCATACACCATCAATTCGTTTGCGTTGTTGCGTGGCGACAATCAGATTAAAAGTCTTTTTAAAATCTTTTTTCGACCCGCATGGGTATCATATAGTCAGCTTTGGCAAAGAGCTTATAGCGCAGCGTTTTGAGGGTATGCAGAACATTAACCCTTACCTGAAACAGCATCGCTCCTCAATATCGCTAGACGAAACAAACTCATTGAATTGTAATCCGGCATCACTGTCAGTACAAACAGCTTTAGTGGCCCAGAAATCTTTGAGATTAAAGCTTTCTCAACCAAAATCATATTTCAGTTTCTTTGATACGGTTCTCACAGTCAGAACGGCCACACGATACAAATGCCAAAGTTTGGTTTTAGGTAAATCCATATCGGTGACCAGAGCACTGTAGCGGTAGTGAGCAAAAGCTGGATAATCGGCAAATAAAGACGATGTCTTGCCATCAGCATCAGGCCGCTCCTCGATTTTTTGCCGGATACCGACCGCCTCGCGTGGTATTATTCAGCTTGGCGCCTGGTAGTCAAAAGTGATTAACTCTATGCCATCATCCAGTGCCCACCAGCCTGTTTCTTCTGCCAGCGCTCTCTGCAATGGCCGTGATTAAGGCGCAAAGCAATCAAATAATGCATGCCATGCCGGTCTAAATCATCCGGAAACGCGCTCTCACTGCAACCACTATCTGCCCGCAGCAATGCGAGCCCGTTGCCATCCAGCTTATCTAAACTGTCGTTCAGAAAGGCCAATGGATTATTAGCGCTATGGCTGTTGCCAGGCCTTAGCCATAAATTGCCTGCCATGCGAATGTCTGCTAATCATGGCCGTTCGTGAATGGTGTAAATAGCGCCTGCGCTTACGTGGATTATAGCCGCGCGCCGCACCTTCCTGCTGATGGTAGCGTATCATCACTGTTGAATCCAGATCCAGTATTAAACCATCAACGTAGAAGTTGCAAAAAAAAAGCGGTACAACTGACCAAATACCTGGATGATGGTAGAGCTTGGTGAAAACTTCCTAGACAAACGCATGATTGCTTTGAAATCGGCCATACGCGTGAAACCGAACAGATTTTTTCATGCCGCATCATGCCGAGTGACTTCTGTCTGTTCAAAACGGTTTGCTCCACACCATACTTGATAACATGATCTGCAAAAGTAGCTGAATCAGTGCATAACTACGATTACTGCCTGGCTGCGGCAAACCACAGCTTTCCATTGCGGTACTGAATCTAATTCGGCCCAGCATCTTATTTATCAATCCTATACCACTCCAGGCCGTTATTTCTTTATTAGTAAAGCGAAGATCAAAATCCACGAGAATCATCCAGAAGAAAAACGTACATGAATCAAACCACCCTAGCTTAACAAATTATCCTTGTTTTTAACAGCTTATTCTAATGGCTTCCATTAGGAAATTTTTCTAATAGGAAATACGGAATTAATCTGTTCTGGGTAGAAACCTTTACTAAGGTAATACTCGCTCAGTTATGCGCTATTCAACCCAGCTGTTTCAATAATAACAGCCAGATTATCTTCTGCTGACCAATTCTCTGCTTGACTGTTATCTTCCGGCACTGCGATTTCTCTGTTACTTGTATGTTTTTCTTCAATGGTACAGCGTAACATCAGATAATGCCTGTTTCTTGACGCAATTTTGTAACAAGTAATGCATTGAGTCACATCATCTTCTAAATGACTGCTCTCTTGAATTTTGGCGAATAACTTTTTGGTTTCATCTCCTCTCGCTTGGTTCTTCAATTATTTAGGTTCCAACTGCGACGAAAGGAAAGCTATCCCTGACACACTGAAATAAACCACAAAACAAAAAGGGATTTTTTTAATGAAAAGAATAAGTTGACATCACTTTATATCAAATGTAGATTCGCGATTCTGTATATCAATAAAAATGGAGGGAGAAATTTAAAATGGTCTCAACAGTCTACGCCATTACACTTGTGGTCATGGCTTTAATAGCAGCAGTTTTCTGTTTCGTCCTTGTTAATTCAAAGAAGGTTGAAGCAGATTATTCAACAGTTACAAAAAAATGGTACGGGATCCGCGGCAAGTGGTTTTTTTTCCTACTGACACTTGGGGTTATCATTACATATCTTTCTCTTAGTCCGTTCCCGATTCCCGATCAGAAGAAAGGCTATCAAGAGAATGAGTATCAAGTCGTTAAAGTCGATTCCTATCAGTGGTATTGGACAATGACACCCAACACCGTTGAAGCAGGTAAACCGGTAACATTCCTTGTTACCTCGGGAGACGTGAATCATGGTTTCGGTATTTATGATGAAAATCTGGAATTACTAGGACAGACTCAGGCAATGCCGGGCTACACTAACAAACTGATTCATACCTTTGACAAACCAGGGAAATATAAAATTCTCTGTCTTGAGTATTGTGGTGTAGCTCATCATGCCATGATCACCGAGCTAACAGTAAAATAAGCAGTTCATCAGTAAACAAGGATAATTAAAGAGTGGAGGGCACTATGAGTAGTACAGCAGTAGCGAATAGAAAGATTGAATATAGTGAATCAGAAAATAGAAAGGCTCTGATTGCGGTCAAGGCGCATCTTATCTTGGGTCTGGCAGTCTTACTGTTGATGATGTTAGCGGGGCTAACCATGCGGGCAGTACAAGGTACTTGGCTGGAAATTGGCGCTGATTTGTTTTATCAAATCATGACAGTCCATGGAGTAGGAGTCGTAGGTGCTGCGGGAATTGGCTCCACAGGTGTGTTATGGTATTTTCTGCGGCAATATGTGCGCTTAAGCAACACCATCTTCTGGATCAATTTCTTCGTTTTTGTGGCGGGCGTGGTCATGCTCTTGGGCTCTATTTTTCTAGGGGGTTATGGCGGTGCATGGACCTTTCTCTATCCCTTGCCAGGAAAATCTATGGGGGTCTGGTCAACTGGTGCTGCAGCTGTTTTTCAATTGGCATTGCTCATTATCGGAACTGGCTTCTTGATTCTTTACCTGGATATGGGCAGAGGTATTCTGGCTAGTTTTGGCAGCCTGTCAAAAGCACTCGGACTCCCACAACTTTTTGGGAGAGTGCCAGTCGATACTACCCATCCACCAACTGTCGTAGCTGGTACCATGGTTCTCATTGTCAACTTCTTGGGGATTGCAGTTGGAGCGGTGGTATTGGTCATGGGCCTGATCAATCTATATAACCCAGAATTTCAGCCTGATGCATTGCTGATGAAAAATTTGATTTATTTCTTTGGTCATGTCTTCATTAACGCTACTATTTACGCTTCTGTTACCGCGGTATACGAATTGCTTCCTCGTTATACTGGGCGTCCATGGAAAACCAGTAAAGTGTTTTATGCAGCCTGGTTCGCTATTGTGTTCATGGTGATGGCGGTTTATCCACATCATTTGATGATGGATTTCCCCATGCCGCAATGGGCATTGATAGTGGGGCAAGTGCTTTCTTTTGGTAGCGGTATACCGGTTCTGGTCGTTACCGGTTACGGTGCATTGATGATTGTTTATCGCTCTGGCATTCAATGGAGCACTACTACAAAATTGTTGTTCTTATCGATGTTTGGCTGGGCAGCCGGTGTAATTCCAGCTATTCTGGATGCTATGGTTACCGTTAACAGGGTATTTCATAACACCATGTGGGTACCGGGGCATTTCCATTTCTACTTGTTACTCGGATTACTGCCAATGATGTTCGGCTTTATCTATCACTTGACGGGTGAAGGACGTCAAGGCGAGCAACCTAAAGCGGCCGATAACGTGGGTTTTTACGCCTATTTAATAGGCGCCTTCTTGACATCTATGGTGTTTCTTGCCAGCGGTGCAAGCAGCATTCCTCGCCGCTGGGCAACACATATGGCAGAGTGGGTAACTTTTGCGCAGGTGGGCACAGTTGCGGCTGCATTGGTTGTGCTGGGCATGTTAGTATTTACTTTCCGTGCGCTCTTCAGTTTGCCTAAAGCTGCTGAGCCACGCTAGAATTATAATTCTCCCTTATCAGGGAGAATTATAAGAGAAGTGCCTGAAGTATCATTAAGGAGTCAATGCAAACTGGTTGTAAGCAGACAAAGCGTCTGATATAAGATATTTCCGGCTTTTTCTTCTAAGGAGAATCAAAAAAGCATGAGAACATTCCTGGCAACGACCTTGATAGTCATAGCTGGATTACTCATTCTCTGGATAAGTACAGATGGGGGGCGCGCTTATACTGTTGAAGAAGCGCGCCGCCTTGAGGTACGCGAGAATCCTCGTCCTATCCCTAACTGGCGGTTACAGAATCAAGATTCGGAGATGATTGCTTTACACGATTTTCGTAATCAATTTATAGTTATTGATTTTATTTATACCAGCTGCCCAAGTGTATGTTTGATACTTGGCAGTAGCCTGAAAGACTTGCAAAAAGATTTTTCTTCGGAATTAGAGAAAAATAATTTGCAGCTTATAAGTATCAGTTTTGACCCAGAGAAAGATACTCCTCAGAAACTGAGAGAGCATCTTTCCCATTTTTCTGCCAACCTTAGATACTGGATGGCAGCACGCCCCACAAGTTCACCTCAGAAGGAAGCCATCCTTGATTTCTTTAAGGTAATCGTTATTCCTGATGAGTATGGCGGTTATACGCATTCTGCAGGTTATCACGTCATCGATCGAGCGGGTAGATTAGTTGCTATTTTTGGTGTTGAGCAGCTTAATGAGCTAAAAGAATATTTAACCCAATCATTAAATAAAGAAAATGTTCAACAAGATTAAGCGGGAATGGCTGCTGCTGGCAGCATTTATTGCACTGGCTTTACCTCCCTTGCGGCAATTTCTGGAACAGAGCATGGTGACACACATGCTGGTCCAAATCCCGATATTAGCGATAATAGGGTGGATGATTGGAAAATCACTACCTGAAAATTGGAAAAATAAGATAGCGTCATGGAATCAGTGGGGAATAACAGGCATGGCGCTTGCTATTGTTATCATGACTTACTGGATGTTGCCGCGCGCCCTCGATGCTGCAATATCAGAATGGTATTTCGAGCTAATAAAATTTGTTACTATCTTTATAATGGGTATGTCGCTTAGTTTGAGCTGGCCATTGCTTCATCCTATTGCGCAAGGGGTTTTCAAACTGGAATTTTGGGCTACCTTTATGCGTCTAG
Organism: Nitrosomonas communis; assembly: GCF_001007935.1. Lineage (NCBI taxonomy): Bacteria > Pseudomonadati > Pseudomonadota > Betaproteobacteria > Nitrosomonadales > Nitrosomonadaceae > Nitrosomonas > Nitrosomonas communis. The sequence goes on along the minus strand of NZ_CP011451.1, from coordinate 1,297,362 downwards.
GTTGGTTGTATTTAGACCTACCTGATCGCCTTTGTGCAAACTATCTGTTGAGTGACCAGCGCATTTTGGGTCAGTTACTTTTGTTAGGCGGAAGTGCCTGGGCCATAGCTTGGGTATTTCGCATTATGTTTGGAATTAAAATTATCAATACCTGAAAATGCAACAGGGTATTTATCGATCAGGCAAAAAAGCTTGGTTATTTTCGCTTGCCGTATCAGATGGGGAAAAGAAAAGAAGAAGATCTTGATAGCTTCTGCTCCATTGAGCAAAACAAGCCCAAGTAACATGCTATTTCTGGTGCCTAAAAGGGATTGACCGAACCTATCGCAATGACAGAAGAAAAGTAGCCTGCGCCATAATCGGCGGCCGAAGGTACAAGTAGTGAAAATATTGATGCTATTAAAACACGGTCAGAATAACAAGTGCAAGCAAGAATTGAATCCCTGCGCAGGAAGCAAGAATTGAGCTGCATGAGCCCGTCCCCATTGCTTGTGCTTAAAAGAAGCAAATGAAATTGTATTCGCACTGTTAAAGCGTCCAATGATAGTAATATCGTTTTCTGATGAATCTGACCAAACCAAAGAAGCAAGAACACAACAATCTTGGTGATAATCTTTTTCATGTAAACAAGTGTTGACTCAGCGTCACAAGCCGTACCGATTAGCAGGGGAATGGCTGATCTGTATGGAAGAGCATTTGAACGGCTGTATTCGGTAGAACACTCCTTTATTGCAATCCATTTTATGGGCCCGATACTTAGAGTATCATTGGAGTAAATTTACAAACTGACGGGTATTGCTCCAGACAAAGCTGACGTGGATCGGGTCTATCGAACTGATAAGCTAGATAAGCTAACTTATCCGGCGAGAATCAGTGGCCCAGTCTATCTTCGAGCAACTTATTCGAACATTTGCTTTGTGGATTTAAGAAAGCCAGCAAAAAGATCCTACTGTTTTTGGCTAACTGCGGGATTGATCTTTAAAACAGGCTAAAACCCGGTTGGAAGAACACAAGGAAGTGATAGAGGGCGGGGAGTTCTATCAAATTAGATAGAACCCCCTTGCTCGTGAGAAAGACCTGGGGGCAATCTCAAGCATACTATCATGCAAGGTGCCAGTAGCAAAAACCACTCGTATAGAAGATTAATGGCAAACTATCCTTAACCTACTATACTACCTAAAAGCATGGTCAAGACTTACATCAGGTTACGCCCGTCTTCATATATGATATCTGAGGTTATTTAGGAAATTAACTGGTTGTGATCGCGCATTACTACTTGTCTTAGGTTGTGTTTTATGCGCTGTGCGTACGGTACCACAACAATGAGTTAAATATTACTGCGCCTATAATGTTACCTATCGTTACTGGAATTTGATTCCATAACCACCATTGCGAAACGGTAACATCCGCTCCAGATAGAATTCCTACTGGAAAGACAAACATATTCACGACAGCATGCTCAAAACCAAGTGCAAAAAAGGTTGCTATTGGTAACCAGATTAACATCACCTTGCCCGAAACACTACGTGATGCTTTCGAAAAAACCGGACCGAGGCTGACTAACCAGTTACATAACACACCCATGCCAATGGCTGCAAACCAGCCGGTTAAACCGTATCCTGAATAAGAAGCTTTCTTTTCTGCGAGATGAGCTAATGTGGTTAATACGGGAGGAATTTCGCCTGCGCCCCCCTTGGTCAATGCAAACCAAAGCAACCAAGCAAAGAAAATACCGCCAGCTAGATTAGCCAGGAAAGTCCATGTCCAGTTACGAATCACACTTGGCAATTTAATTTTGCCTGCAAGCAGGGCCATAGGCATGACGGAAAAGCTTCCTGTGGCCATCTCAAGGCCAAGCATCGCCAGCATGATATAACCAACCGGGAAAAGTAGGCCAGCAGCTGCTGTTGGCCACCCTTGCGCAACCAACAATGCAGACAATGCCGTGGCATAGGCGAGAAAGGGTGTACACAAAAATCCCCGCACCAATATCTGAGAAACGTTAAACTTGCTTTTTTTAACTGCATCCTCGACAAGGTCACGTCCCATCTGTACCGGAGGAACGCTATCGATGATAGGTGAATTACTTGTTTTAGGCGGAGTCGCACTCCCGCCAGCTGACATGGTCTCGGCGACAATACTGGACTGAATAGACTGTTCGATTGAGCTAATCGAAGGTTGTTCGGATACTTTCATTTTTTCTATTAGATAACGTTAATGAAGGAAATTCTGACCGTTGTCTCACGCAAGCTGATGCATGATAGACAAGGATTCTGCCACATCTTGGAGGAGGCGGCAAGCAAGTATTCTGCTCTTTTATATGTTAAGTCACTGAAAGTGCTAGATCAAATTCGTTGACGTCGATATTTGACTGAGGAATATATATATTATTTATCTGCCAGAATTTCGTGGTAAAACTGTTGTCTTTACCTGCGACAAAGGGTGGCGCTGTTTGACTGAGCTCTTGTGGCGATCCTTCCGATGAATAGCTTATTTTATCGAGTCAAATACTATGTAGTCAATCTATATTGATACAGGCGTAATAGACACAAGACTGAGCTGACCTAACTCGGTGCAATGGCAATAATTAGTTTGTAAGACCTCAGATGCTATAATGAATTATTCTTATTACATAAATTACTCTATGTCGGTACCTCATCTTACCACTGCATTACGTGGTCCGATTCTTGAACTGGAAAGACGTATTCTGGAAGCTATGCCTACGATTGAGCACTGGCTACGTGGTAAATGGCAGAATTACAGCATTCCTTTTTATTGTTCGGTCGACTTGCGTAACAGTGGTTTTAAACTCGCGCCGGTTGATACTAATCTCTTTCCGGGTGGATTCAATAATCTTAACCCAGAATTTTTACCACTCTGTGTTCAAGCGATGATGGCTGCCGTTGAAAAAATTTGTCCTGATGCACATAGCATATTGTTGATACCGGAAAGCCATACTCGCAATATCTTCTACTTACAGAATGTTGCCGTATTACGAGACATTATGCGGCATGCCGGTATGCATGTTCGTATTGGTTCTCTGATGCCGGAAATAACCAGTGCGACCACAATTTCTCTTCCAGATGGAAATACTCTTGTTTTGGAACCGATACAGCGCACAAATAATAGGTTGGGGGTGGACAATTTCGATCCCTGTGCTGTTCTGCTTAATAACGATCTTTCTAGTGGTATTCCTGATATATTGAAGGATCTTGAGCAGATTGTTATCCCGCCATTATCTGCAGGTTGGTCGACGCGCAGAAAGTCTCAGCATTTCTTTGCTTATGATAGTGTGGCCCAAGAATTTGCTGAATTAATCGGAATTGATCCATGGCTTATCAATCCTTATTTTAGCTCTTGTGGCAAAATTGATTTTCGAGAGAAAAAAGGTGAGGAATGCGTTGCTGCTGCCGTAGATGAGATATTGAAAGATCTGCAGGAGAAATATGCTCAATATGGTGTCAAAGAAAAGCCATTCGTAATTGTCAAAGCTGATTCCGGTACTTATGGCATGGGTATTATGACGGTTAAAGATAGCGCAGATGTCTATAAGCTTAATCGTAAGCAGCGCAACAAAATGACTAAAATCAAAGAAGGCCTGCCAGTCACCCGTTTATTGGTACAAGAAGGAGTATATACCTTCGAGAGCATCAATCATGCCGTTGCGGAGCCTGTGATCTACATGATAGACCGCTATGTGGTGGGTGGATTTTATCGAGTTCATACTAGTAGAGGAGCTGACGAGAATCTGAATGCTCCAGGGATGCATTTTGTCCCGTTGGCTTTTAACACTTCCTGTGTTTTACCTAACCACACCGCGCTCCCAGATGCCGCGGTAAATCGGTTTTATGCTTATGGCGTAGTAGCTCGATTGGCATTATTGGCAGCTGCGCTAGAGTTGGAGCGGTATTTGGCAGATATTTCTGACCCCTCTTTAGAAGCATTGCAGAGTTAGTTCCAATGAAATTTGCTTTCATCGTAGATCAGCTTGATTCAATTAAAATAGAGAAAGATTCCAGTTATGTGATGATGCGTGAAGCTGCTGGCCGTGATCATCAATTGTTTGTCATGCAACAAGGAGATCTTATCTTGAATGAAGGCTTAGTAACCGGATTTTCACGAGAATTGACACTTACGCATCAAAAGGAGCAAAACCACCGTTGGTATCAGGAAGGCCCTCCGAAGAACATACTACTACAAGAATTTGATGCCGTATTAATGCGTAAAGATCCACCCTTTGACATGGAGTATGTATACAGCACTTATCTATTGGAGCTTGCTGAGCAGCAGGGTGCATTGATTGTCAACAGACCAAAAAGTATACGAGATTATAATGAAAAGCTTGCCATTGCAAAATTTTCTCAATTTATTCCAGCCACGTTGGTAACCAGACAAGAGTCTCTGCTGCGGAAGTTTCTCGATAAGCATGGAGATATCGTGTTAAAACCACTTGATGGAATGGGAGGTGCTAGCGTGTTTCGTGTTCATAGCGCTGATCATAATATTAGCGTGATTTTGGAAATGCTTACGCATTACAGTAAGCGCACTATTATGGCACAGCGTTTTCTACCCGAGATCAGCCAAGGTGACAAACGCATTTTACTTATTGCTGGAAAGCCTCTCCCTTTCGCACTCGCCCGTAAACCCAAACCGGGCGAGACGCGGGGCAATCTTGCTGCAGGTGGTATTGGTATAGCTCAGCCATTATCTGAACGCGATCTTGAGATTGCAAATACTATAGGTCCACAACTGTACGAGCAGGGATTGATATTGGTAGGGCTTGATGTGATCGGTGACTCATTGACTGAAATCAATGTTACTAGTCCCACAGGAATGCAAGAAATCACCAATCAGACTGGCTTTAACGTCGCAGGAGTAATGATTGATGCGCTGGAAAGATGTGTACATGACCGCCGAACATAGGCAGCAACAGGTTAACGGGTAAATTGGGAGCAGGAGCGCCTTGTGGAGATGAGTTTTTTATCGTTTAGACTCGGTCCGAACGTATGCATCTGCGCAGGTAAAATTAAAAACACAGACCCGTCCTCGAGGACATTGGGAGGTGTCCCGCTTGCTGAGGGAGAAAATTGTTGTGCAGCGCGTACAAAATGTGGTAATGCTTGATTACCATTAGTTATCTTTTGGACAAATGGCGATCAGATAGGCACCTTTTTCATCAAGCCATCATTTTCGTAGCGTTTCTGGCCGTTCTTATCACGTGATAAGTTCAGGTTCAATCGCTGTTTGTAAACATTTCAACACATCTGGCAAAAATTTGATTAAATCGATATCTCTATCATCAAGTAATACTCTGTGGTTACGATCATTTCCTGTCTTAAGTTAAACTCATAGCATGTTGATGGATAAACTCAACTGATTGGCAGAAAGCAAAATGGGGTGATCGGGCTTCTTTGTGACAAAGCGTGCCAGCCCTTCTTCTAATTCAATCAAGGCTAATCGTTGCTGAACTAGCGAGTGATCACTTGCAGTTGAGGCTGTGTCAGACAGTAAAAAAGGTCCAACAGCCAAGGCAAAATATCATCGACAAGTAATAGTTGTTTCTCTTCTTGTTCTTCAGATACAAAATCAGCGGTGGTGACGGCTTTCTCGACTGCAGATAGTCTCGATACCTGCTGTACAATTCTGTCTGCTTCCAGGTGATGAATTCGTATTATAAGTGCATAACCCGTTTATCAAACCGGGATGCTTGCCAGCCGAGGCAGTCAAGAGCAAGATATGATAAAAGGCATTCCGATATACAACTGACAGGAGACCTTATTGGCTTATGCACAACTTACCCTTGCGGAGAGGAATTATATCGAAATGCGTCTGAAACATGGGGATTCGCAGAATCGGATTGCACGGGATATGAACCGTTTTCAATCCACCATTAGTCGGGAACTTGCGCCGGAACACAGAGATGCGCGGTTATCGCCATACGCAAGCGAACAGGAAGGCCAAACAACGCCATACAGACAAACCCAAAGCCATTAAAATGACAATGGAGCTAATGGGGCTCTATATGAATTTTAGTGGGTATGGCATTATTAAGTAATAAATAGGGAAACCTTGTTTAGTTTGGCTTTAGGCCTTCAGCCTCCTTAGGAAGTTAGAGAAATAAAGTTTGTTCATGCTGAATAAAAGCAAAAAGAATAACACCAAAAGATTGGTTTGTAGTAGGAGCACGATTTGCAGATGAGTCAGGAAATCTTTGCTGTGTTTATGACACAGTGGAGCAGACATGGCAGCACCTTAACTTCTTTGAGCATGCTTGTTATTTGCATTGCGCGGTTGCCCGCATTACAACCTCGTCAAGTAACGTAGTTAATGTCGCGGTGCCGTGGGCACGCGGCGCCAATAGTGGTTTTACCTTGTTGTTTGAAGCTTTGACTTTAGCGATGATTGAACGGGAAATGCCGATCAATCATGTTGCTGAGCTAATGCAAGTCAATCTACAACACATCTGGATGATATTCAGCCATTCTATGTTACAGTGGGGGTTGATATGGAAAGTGAACGTGTGATGTATGCGAATAAAGGAAAAGGCAAACAAGCTGTGCAAGCCATTGGCAGGCATTTACAAGCGAAAGGGGCTCGGGCAGAGCAAATTCAGCAGGTCAGCATGGAGCTATCGCCTGCTTCCATTGCTGGCGTCAAAGCTACTTTCCCTGGTGCACAGATTCCCTTCGATTGTATCCATATCGTCAAACTGCTCAATCAAGCAGTGGATGCAGTGCGCAAAGCTGAACGCAAGGAACACGATGCCCTTAAAGGCCACCAATACACTTTTCTAAAAAACCCTCAGTCGCTCTCAGAAACACAACAGCAACAATTAGCCAGCATGCTTCGCCTCTATCCTACTTTGGGAGAGGCCTACCGCCTCAAAATACTGTTCAATGAGCTATGGAGTATGCCGGAGAAACCCAGTGCTCATGCTTTTCTCACGCAGTGGTGCGAGGAAGTCAAGCAAGCTGGCATTCCAGCTTTCCATACTTTTGCTAACACGATCATTTCTTATTGGAGTGGGATGATTCCACTTTGTTGAATCTCGTCTGACCAACGGCATTCTTGGGGGCATCAATATGCTGGGTGTATTCAAGGACTGGGTGCATACCCTTACCTTTGACAATGGCAAGGAGTTTGCTAAGCATGAACAGGTAGCGGATACTATTGAATGAAACATATTTTGCCAAACCCTGCTACTCGTGGGAGCGTGGCCAGAATGAGCACGTCAACGGGCTGTTACGTCAGTACTTTCCCAAAGCAGTGGGGCTGCTGGATGTGACTACCCAGCAGGTGTTGAAGGTTGTCCTCAAACTAAACAGCAGGCCAAGAAAGTGCTTGAGGTTTAGGCCGCCTTACGAGGTATCCCGCGAATTATCAGGCAAAGATGCTGAAAAATTGGTGGGATATGCATTTATTACTTGAATTCAAGTCCAGTACAAATTGCTATTAATGCTTAGCCAGGGTAAGGGATGAATAAATAACCAACCAGGTGACATGCTTGCAGGGTGTTCTCGCGGAGACAAGAATTTTCCTTGCTAATTGTGCTCCGATTGAAGAATTTTTTGTTCAAGCATTGAAATCAAGGCCTGGAAGCCATCACGCTTTAAGATTGCATTATATTCAGCTCGCTTCAGGGCGAGATCACTGACACCGTCCACGAGAATATTAATAATACGCCAACCGTCTTTACTCTGATGCAATACATAATCAAAATTTATAGGATTACCATCTGCCGGAATCAATTTACTACGTACTAATATCTGATCGCGTGGTAATGAGCGCCGTTCTATAACTTCAAAACGTTCCCCCTCATAGTGATCAAATCTTTCAGCATAAGTAGCAATACTGAGCTTACGGAAGGTTTCAGTGATTTTTTGTTGTTGTTCCCCATCTAGCTTGTTCCAATTAGCTCCTAGTATTGAACGTATTATAGTATCTATATCATGCGAGCGATTGATAATAGGTGTCATAAGCTCTAGGCGTCCGCGATAGCCTAATTCATCCCCTTTTTTCATCGCCTGAATGAATGTTTCCTGTAAACCATGGATGACGTATTCAGGGGTGTCAGATTGAAAATCCTGAGCGCTAGTCACAGCAACCAGCGGCAATAAAATTAGCGTAATTAAGACATATTTGAGGTTTCTAAATTCAAGCAGAGATCTCATATCGACGATTTTTCCATTGAGCACGCTCACCACGCCAGAACCGGAATGCTGACGTCCATGTCATCAGTAAAAACAAGGTACCGATAAGAGGAAGTGCAGCTATCCAAAGCGAGGAGCATTGGTAATAACGTAAAATGGGCAGATAAACGATGATCATGGCAGTCCACGTTAATACGGCAGTAATAATTAAATAAGTAGTTAACGGAAGAAATAAAGATATAAATGGAGCAAACCAGAACATGCTTACCATAATCAATGTACAAGCAAAAAGTAATAAAGAAGAGTAATGTAATTGTGTATAAGCCGTTCGTGCCACCATATTCCAAATTGTTTTCATATCATCATAAACTCGATGACTGCAAGCAGAATGACTGAGACCGGTCCAGGTAAGCAAACCAGTATGCTTGATGCGGGATGCCAGCGTACAATCATCAATCAGTGCATCACGTAAACTGTCAAATGCGCCTATTGTTCGCAGCACATTCGTCTTGACCAATATACACCCGCCAGCTGCAGCAGCAATTCGCGAGCCAGGTTTATTAGCAAGCTGGAAGGGATAAAGCAATTTAAAGAAGAACACAAAGGCAGGCATCAATAAACGCTCAATAAAATGGTGAAGAGAGGGTTGTGCCATTAAAGATACAAAAGCTAGATTCTCTACACGCGCTTTTTTGAGTAAAGCAGCAATAATTCCTTGTGTAAGGGTAATGTCTGCGTCCAGTAATAATGTATAAGGCGTACGAACTTTACTGAGTCCTTGTTCTAAAGCCCATAATTTTCCACTCCAGCCAGTGGGCAGTGGTGTACCGGATAATACTGTTGCTCCCCATTCCTGTGCTTGCTCAGCAGTATTATCATCTGATTGATCATCTATAACGATGATTTGTAGGTTTAATCCTTGAGTGCTGAGCGCTGTTAATGTTTGCTGAATAAATGCTCCTTCATTGCGTGCAGGAATAAGCACGGTAATTTCATCCAATGATTGCTTTTCATCATTTATTGTATCTAAAGACTCTTGTGTACCCCATGGTTGCCAAGGAACCAGCACTATTATCCACCAAAGAAAAGTACCTATAAAAGCTAGAAACGTAGCAAGCTCTATCATCGTCTGATCTCAATTAACGGAATTAATTCAAGGTAAATATTGTTCTTTGTACCTTTATATAATAGGTTAAAAATAGGCTCTACTATACTAACTATCAGAGCGAGTTAGATTACTTGATGAAGCGGTTGGGGCACTTGTTGTTTGTTCAACTGTGACGGGTATTGGAAATTCCTTCTGCGACGAGGTACTTTCTCTCAGGGAGGTTAAGTTCTTTTGAGAAGGGTCGGGTGCCATAGGGCCGTCAAGACGCGGCCCACGCAGGCTTACACGCATTGCTTTAAGCGGATGAGCAAATGTATCGTTAATCGCAGTTGGCTCAAATCCGCAGTGAGCCATACAATTAGCACATTTCGGATTATTGCCTACACCGTATTTATCCCAATCTGTTTCCTCCATTAATTCACGGAAGCTGGCTGCATAACCTTCATCTACCAATAAATAACAAGGACGTTGCCATCCAAATAGGTTGCGTGTGGGATTACCCCATGCAGTACATTGATAATTCTGATTGCCTGCGAGGAAATCTAAATAAAGACCGGAATGGTTGAATCTCCATGGTTGCTTTCTTTTTTTTCCTTCTTGAAAGATCGCTCGAAAAAGTCGCTTGCTAACCGATCGTTGCAAAAATACATCCTGACGTGGAGCATGTTCATAACTGAACCCCGGGGATACATTGATCCCTTCCACTCCTAATTCAGTAGCCGTGTCAAAAAAAGCTGCAACTTCTTCTGCCGTTTCATTTTGAAAAAGTGTGCAGTTTACCGTGACCCTGAAGCCGCGCTTGAGCGCTTTTTGAATAGCTGGAATGACTTTATCATAAACTCCTTCACGACAAACAGATGCGTCATGACGTTCTTTATTACCATCAAGATGGATTGAAAAAGTAAAATAAGGGGATGGGCGGTAATCATCCATTCGATCTTCTAGCAATAATGCATTGGTACATAAATAGACGAATTTTTTTCGCTCGATGATACCCTCTACAATTTGAGGCATTTCTTTATGGATGAGTGGCTCTCCACCAGCGATTGAAACAACTGGTGCTCCACATTCATCCACAGCTGATAGACACTCTTGAACGCTCATTCGGCGACGTAAGGTATCATCTGGATAATCAATCTTGCCACAACCAGCGCACGCCAGATTACATTGAAATAAAGGCTCCAACATTAGTACTAAAGGATAACGTTTATTACCCTGAAGCTTCTGCTTTAATATATAACTACCTACACGGTATTTTTGTAAAAAAGGGACGCCCATTTAATTTCTCTCCGTTATTTTTAGTACCAATTTTATTTTTATCGCACGATAAATTAGGAATTCTCAACTTGTTCACAATTTGAACACTATCTTTTTCTTATTCTAGTTAATTTGATGCAATATCATTTCTTTTTTGTGAAAAGAAAAAAGTCTCAATATAGCTTAGTGAGAGCTATAGATAAAAATGCTTTAAATAAAACCGCTATTCTATTTGTTATTCTACTAAGTGGCGATATGCTAGCATGTATATTTTATAAACCAAAGCAATGATTTTAGAATAAAAATATTAACTCTTCTAATTCCTGAATTTATTTAGAAATCTGACAATCTACTTTTAGCATATTTATATTTATATGCTAAATTTACTAGTGGCAATAAATAATGGATGAAGGAAACAGACCGGAAAATAGATTTTTATCATAAATAAATTTTCTTATTCGAGCGATGCTTTCAGAGTAATCTGCAATTATCTCTTTCCGGTCTGTATTGGTTATGAATTTCTATTGATAGGATACGCCAAGCTTTTGCAGCGTTTCTTTGGTTAGCTGGCCATAGCCCATAGTAATATTGTTCTGTTTCTGAAAGTTTTTCAATGCAGTGATAGTTTTAGCCCCGCTTTTTCCATCAATTGCACCGGGATTAAATCCAGCATCAGCTAGAGCCTGTTGAACTTTACGAGTTAATTCAGGAGTTGCCTTGACAACTTCGCTCAAATCCTCATACTTTTCAATGTGCTGTTCTGATTTTTTCGCTGGTGGCGGAATTTCGTTACTGAATGCAGATAAAGGGTCTTCAGATTCAATTGATTCGTTTGGCATAGTATCAATGGTTTGATCAGCGGATATAATTGTCTCTTTAGAAGCTTCATCACTTTCATCTGGAATTGATTCAGGCGTGTCTTTTGTAGTATCTGCGGTTTTATCAGGCTCGGCTTTTGCCTCGGCTTTCTTCTCATCTTTCTGGAGAACTTCTGAATTGCCTTGCTTTGCATCTACAATTTTTCCTCTCGGTTGGCAGCCCATTAAGCCAAATGCAAGCGATATTGAAAAAATTATCATTATCAGATTAGCAGTTTTTATTTTCATGCTGAAATTCTCCTCTCTAAATAAAATTGCTTAAAAATTTATTTTGATACACGCAAAAACTTTATCATAGGTACTTTTAATAATAAACTGAAATCGCTCCTAATATTTTATTTTTATTGAATAAATAGTTATTGATTCGATTAACTCAGATTATTTTAGTTACTAAGCTAATCTCATGATAATAAACTTGCGATTTGCGTTATATAACTAGAGCTGAGATTACAAACTTTACCTGAATGAATGTGAAAAAATTGTAAGGAAAATTTTGGGGTGTAGGACGAGTTGAATGGGCAGTGATAGGAATGCTGTTCATTATCCGGCATTCCTATCTCTACTGCTGAATGCGGTGACGAGGTTAATAAGAAATAGATTACAAAGAAAGAATATTGGGTGCCGCTAAAAATTCATATTTGCGAGCATCCGCTTCGCGGATTGCCTGCTTTTCCCGTTTCGTCACAATACTTCGTTGTTTACAAAAAATGTTTACTTGCCTAACAGTTATAGGCTGCGCCAACATTTTTAGTTCTCGCCTGTCTTATTTAGAATTCTGAATTTCTAGAGGCGCCCTATTATAAAAATAAGATAATAAAAGATATATAAATACCGTTCAAAACTGCGATAAAAGCATAAGGAGATTATTTGTGATTTTGGGTAGAATGATTACTTAATATATCATCCAAAACTTCTATCCAGTGCCTGACGGGTAATGATGTACCGCTTTGTAGATGCATTAAGCAACCAATATTTGCAGTTACAAGCTGATCTGGTTTCTCGGCAGTAAGATTGATTAATTTCTCTTTGAGCAATTGTTGAGACAATATTGGCTGAAGGATGGAGTAAGTGCCAGCAGAACCACAGCAAAGGTGGGCATCTTTAACCGCACAAAGTGTAAAACCAGTCATGCCGAGTATTTTTTCGACGACACCCCGGATCTGCATGCCATGCTGAAGTGTGCAGGGAGAATGAAACGCAAGCTTTGTTTTGTCATATTGTCCAGATTTTTCAAGAAGAGTAGCCAAATTAACTGTTTCTGCGGCTAATATTTCACTGATATCTTTAGTTAATGCTGAAATTTGTTTGGCTTTTTCTGCATAAGCTGGATCGTTGCGTAGTAAATGCCCATAATCCTTGACAGTGACTCCGCAACCACTTGCTGTTATCACAATGGCTTCTATCGGCTGTGTGTTCTTTTTTTCATCAATAAGTGACCACCAAGCATCGATATTGCGACGCATGTAATTCAATCCGTCTTGCTGAGCATCAAGATGATAAGAGAGCGCACCACAGCAGCCTGCTTTTTCCGCTGTAATCAGCGAAATTCCAAGCTTATCGAGAACGCGCGCAGTAGCAATATTGATGTTAGGAGAAAACTCCGGTTGCACGCATCCATCGAGTACAAGCATAGTTCGTTGATGTTTTTTTGTGGGCCACTTTCTGCTATTTGGAATCTTGGCAGGGATTGATTTTTTTAATTTGCCCAAAATTAAAGGGCGGAAAAATTGGCCTATTTTAAATAATGAGGTAAATAAAGATCGATTAGGCAAGATTTTGTTCAATAGATAGCGCATGCTTCTCTCGCGCGTACTGCGTGTTACCTTTTTGTGAATCACACCTCGCCCAATATCGATTAGTCGACCATATCGAACGCCAGAAGGGCAGGTTGTTTCACAAGCACGGCAAGTAAGGCACCTATCCAGATGCTGTTGTGTTTTCTGCGTGGCTGGCTGCCCTTCCAAGACTTGCTTCATCAAATAAATGCGACCGCGTGGGCTATCCAATTCATCGCCCAATAACTGGTAAGTAGGGCATGTGGCCAGGCAAAAACCGCAATGTACACAGGATCTCAATATCGCATCAGCTTCCTGGCCATCCGGGGTATGTTTAATAAAATCAGCAAGATTCGTCTGCATTTTTTAGTACTCTGGATACATTCGTCCTGGGTTAAATATTCCCGCAGGATCAAATTTTTGTTTCAAGCGTTTATGGAGTGTCATCATATAAGATGTTAAGGGATGAAAAATCTGTGCAGAGGATTTGTTACCAGAAAACAAAGTAGCATGTCCACCTGCTGCTTCTGCTTGCGCCCGAATAGTATTTTCATTTAAATTTTCGTCGCTCGCCAGCCAGCGCAATGCGCCCCCCCATTCTAATAATTGTTCTCCTGGCAGTGATAGCTTCGGGGTAGAAGATTTGAGTGATAAGCGCCACAGTCTCGTTCCTGAATGAAAGAAAGGATGGGTATGCTCGCGTATGGATTGCCAGAACGATTTGGCTTGTTTAATTTCTTCTCCACCCAGTTTAAGGCGAGCGGCATGCACCGCAGATTCGGCACCAGAGAGTCTTACAAAAAGATGGTCATTATAAAAACAGGTAGCAGAAATAGGTAATGGTTTGCTTGCCCAATGATGCATTTTGTCAATTGCTTCGGGTTTTGTCATCTGCATGCCTAGCGTTATTTCCATTGATGGTAGCGGCAATACCTTGAGTGAAACTTCCAGCAGAACTCCCAAGGTCCCCATCGCGCCGGTTACAAGACGTGAAACATCATAACCAGCCACATTTTTCATGACCTGTCCGCCAAAATGTAAATCATCCCCTTTGCCATCCAGCATGCGTACCCCGAGCACAAAATCACGAACTGCTCCCGTATAGGCTCTTCGGGGTCCAGAAAGACCGGTGGCGATACAGCCACCTAATGTGGCATTTTCATCAAAATGAGGCGGCTCAAAAGCCAGCATCTGATGATGTTCGGATAATGTTGCTTCAAGATCAGACAAGCGTGTGCCTGCACGTGCGGTTATGATAAGTTCGCTCGGCTCGTAATTGACAATGCCAGAATATGCTGCGGCATCAAGTATTTCGTATGTTTGACTAGTTAGCTGACCACCATAAAAATATTTGCTGTTACCGCCACGGATATAAATCGGTTTTTTGTTTTTTACCGCAGCATTGATAGTATGAATAAAGTGTTCAACTGCTTTTGGCATAAAAGTAAAAAAATAATATAGTTTGGAGGAATTTACCCAGTTTATTGCTTAATTAAAATCTAGGGATCGTTGGAAATTTATTTTCGCTACGATGTACATGCATGGCTCCTAATTCTGCGCAACGATGGAGCGATGGAATCGCTTTCCCGGGATTGAGTAAGCCGGCTGGATCAAAAGCATGTTTGATCGCATGAAATAGGTTTCGTTCGGCAGATTTAAATTGAAGACACATTTGATCTAGCTTTTCTATTCCAACGCCATGCTCTCCAGTGATCGTTCCGCCAGCCTCAATACATATTTCCAATATTCTAGCGCCGAAAGCTTCAGTTTTCTCTAATTCTCCAGGTTGATTGGCATCATAAAGTATTAATGGATGTAAATTACCATCGCCGGCATGGAAAACATTCATGCAACGCAAGCCATATTCAGCAGAAAGAGTTTCAATATCATGTAGTACTTGCGCTAAACGCTTGCGAGGAATCGTTCCATCCATACAGTAGTAATCGGGGGATACCCTGCCGGCAGCAGGAAAAGCAGCTTTGCGGCCTGCCCAAAAACAAAGCCGCTCTGTTTCATTGCGTGAGATGCTGATTTTAATTGCGCCACTCTCTTGCATGATGGTGCTTATCTTTTGAATTTCATCTGCTACCTCTTCTGTCATGCCATCGGCTTCACATAATAGGATAGCAGCAGCATCTAAATCATAGCCTGCATGCAAAAAATCCTCAACAGCATGGATAGTAATCTTATCCATCATCTCCATGCCGGCAGGAATAATTCCGGCACTGATGATATTAGCCACAGCGTCTGCAGCTTTTTGAATATCATTAAATGCTGCCATTACTAACTGTGCTTTTTCAGGTTTTGGAGTGAGCTTAACCGTGATCTCGGTAATGATGCCTAGCATTCCCTCGCTGCCAGTCATTAAGGCCAGCAAATCATAGCCGGGACTATCGAGCGCACTGCTCCCAATTTCGATTGCTTGACCTTCCATGGTGAGTACGCGTAACTTAAGAATATTATGAACGGTCAATCCATATTTCAGGCAATGTACTCCGCCAGAATTCTCAGCTACATTGCCACCAATCGTGCAAGCTATTTGTGATGAAGGATCAGGCGCGTAATACAAACTGTATGGCGCAACTGCTTCGCTAATCGCCAAATTCCTTACCCCCGGTTGTACGCGTGCCGTGCGTGCTATTGGATCGATTTCAAGTATTCGTTTCAATTTGGCAAGCGATAGCAGAATACCTTCATTATGAGGCAGCGCGCCACCCGATAGGCCTGTTCCTGCGCCACGTGCAACTACCGGAATTTGGGTGGCATGGCAAATCTGTAGAATTTTGGCCACTTCTTCTTCTGTTTGAGGGAGCGCAACGATCATCGGTGTTTGCCGGTATGCCGATAGGCCATCGCATTCGTACGGCTTTAAATCCTCCGTTTCATATAAAACAGCATCACGAGGAAGGAAAGAGCGCAATTTACTGACTAATTCGGAGCGAGACATAAATCGGTATTAATTCTTTATTTGATGATTGCTTAATTTTTCAAGTATGCAAACAATGGCGGAGTTATCCCACTTGCCGCCTTCATGAGCAATACATGCATTATAAAGCGATTGGGTTATAGCTGTATTGGGTAAACTGACGCCTAAGTCAGATGCGCATGAAAGAGCGATAGCAAGATCTTTTTGTTGCAATTCGATCCGAAATCCTGGGTCAAATGAACGCTTGATCATACGGTCTCCATGAACCTCAAGAACACGTGAGCAAGCGAACCCTCCGAGCAAAGCTTGTCGTACTCTTGCAGGATCAGCACCTGCCTTGGATGCAAACAGGAGCGCCTCTCCTACCGCTTCTATTGTAAGCGCAACTATAATCTGGTTAGCCACCTTGCAAATTTGACCCGCGCCATTCGCCCCTATCAGCGTGATGGTTTGTCCCATCAAACCAAGTATGGGTTTTATTTTTTCAAATACACTTTCGTCAGCTCCCACCATAATGGTGAGTGTAGCGTTTTTCGCGCCGACCTCTCCTCCCGAAACAGGAGCATCCACATAATCGCAACCTAACTGATTGATCCTATCCGCAAATTTTATGGTTTGGAGAGGGGAGATAGAGCTCATATCCACGATTATTTTTTTTGCAGGATGTTCATTTAAATTATCAGCGATTCCACTGTGACCAAATAAAACTTTTTCAACATCAGGCGCATCGGGTAACATCAGAAAAATAATTTCTGCATTTTGGGTGACTTCTTTGGGTGTGGCACAACGCTTACCGCCTTCTTTGATAAGTTCTTCAGGTACGCCGCTACGAGAGTGTAGAAATAATTTATGCCCACCTCGAATAAGATGTCCTGCCATGGGCTTGCCCATGATACCCAAGCCAATAAAGCCAATATTATTTATCACTTAGTCTCCTCTAATCCTCTAAGGATGTTATTCTCTTTATGTTAACAAATCGATCTGATCCTACCTGAATTAGCAGGCTGATAAAAATATCTCTTCGCTCCGTTGCCGCTGCGCTGTTAAAAACTGGCTCAAAATGCTCATTGATCAAGTATAACTTTGCTTTTTCACTTGTTTTTACCTCTCTTCTGCCGATCTCGACTGCTCAAATGCGTTTTTTCAACAGCCGGTTAGATCTGTTAGATAATGGATAATAACTATAAAGTGTTTTATTGATAATGTTATAATTTTGTTTGTTTGGCAGTATGCTTGGCTATTCATAGAAAACGCACTTTATCTCACGTATAATCTATAGAGATTTTGCACGTAGACAATATACGAGTCTGCGTCTGTCTTTAAGTCTGGTCAGATCCATAAGGAGTCTTTTTGTGTCACAACATCCACGTGCTATCCTCGTTTTAGAAGATGGCACCGTTTTTCATGGTATTTCTGTCGGTGTTGAAGGGGTAACTACTGGTGAGGTGGCTTTTAATACAGCTATGACAGGTTATCAAGAAATTCTGACTGATCCCTCATATTGTCGCCAAATTATTACTCTTACTTATCCCCACATTGGTAACACTGGGACTAATTTAGAGGATATAGAATCTTCAAATATCAACAAAGTCTTTGCTGCTGGTTTGGTAGTGAGAGATTTGCCTCCCGTTCCTAGTAATTGGCGAAAAACTGAATCACTTCCTACTTTTCTCAAGAATTATAACGTTATTGCTATTGCTGAGATTGATACGCGTAAGCTTACACGTATTTTAAGGCAAAAAGGGGCTCAGGCCGGCTGTATTATGGCTGGGAGGATCAATGAATCCGAAGCATTGCAGGAAGCTAGAACATTCCCAGGGTTAGCAGGCATGGATTTGGCGCAGGTCGTTAGCTGTGATCAAAGGTACGAATGGAAAGAGGGGGAATGGAAGTTGGGGGTGGGATATCATATTCAACCAACAACACATTTCCATGTTGCTGCGCTCGACTTCGGGATCAAACGCAACATATTGAGGAAGTTGGTGCAGCGTCATTGCAAGGTAACAGTATTTCCAGCGCAAACACCGGTGAATGAAATTCTAGCCTCGCAGCCCGATGGTGTATTCTTATCAAATGGGCCTGGTGATCCAGAGCCCTGTAATTATGCGATTAAGATGACCCAGAAATTGCTGGAAGAAAAAATCCCACTTTTTGGTATTTGCCTAGGACACCAGATACTTGCACTTGCCGTGGGCGCTAAAACCATCAAAATGAAATTTGGTCACCATGGGGCAAATCACCCTGTCCAGGATCTGGATAGTGGTCGGGTGATCATCACAAGCCAGAACCATGGATTCGCCGTAGATATCAATACGCTCCCATCCCACGCACGCGTTACCCATCGATCGCTATTTGATGATAGTCTGCAAGGTTTTGAACTTGCTGAAAATATGGCTTTTACTTTTCAAGGGCATCCAGAAGCGAGCCCTGGTCCAAACGATGTGGATTATTTATTTGATCGTTTTATCGATCAGATGAATCAGCGAAAAAAAAGCCAATTTGCGTCATACTAGCTTGTATCACATTCAGTTTTACTGCCTGGTTAGAGGAATATGCCTAAACGTACTGACTTAAAATCCATTCTCATCATTGGAGCTGGGCCAATTGTCATTGGTCAGGCCTGCGAATTTGATTACTCCGGTGTGCAGGCATGCAAAGCCTTGCGTGAAGAAGGTTACCGTATTGTTCTGATTAATTCCAACCCTGCCACTATTATGACTGATCCAGAAATGGCCGATGCCACCTATATCGAACCCATCACCTGGACAATGGTTGAGAAAATTATTGAGATTGAGCGCCCTGATGCCTTATTGCCAACAATGGGGGGGCAAACAGCCCTAAATTGCGCGCTTGATTTAGTGAAACATGGTGTTCTCGAAAAATATGGCGTGGAGCTTATTGGCGCGTCCCGTGAGGCCATTGATAAAGCTGAAGATCGGGAAAAATTTAAAGAAGCGATGTCGCGAATTGGGTTAAATTCAGCCCGTTCTGCAGTCGCGCATAGTCTGGAAGAAGCATTGCAAGTCCAGGCCATGATTGGTTATCCTGCTATTATTCGGCCATCATTTACTTTAGGTGGCAGCGGAGGAGGTATTGCATATAACCGCGAAGAATTTATTGAAATTTGCGAGCGTGGCCTGGATATTTCTCCAACAAAGGAACTCCTTATCGAAGAATCAGTCATTGGCTGGAAAGAATTTGAAATGGAGGTGGTGCGCGATAAAAATGACAACTGCATTATAATATGCTCTATTGAGAATTTTGATCCAATGGGTATTCATACCGGTGACTCAATTACAGTTGCGCCGGCACAAACGCTTACTGACAAAGAGTATCAGTGTATGCGAGATGCATCTATTGCGGTATTGCGTGAAATTGGTGTGGAGACAGGTGGTTCGAATGTGCAATTTGCCATCAATCCGCAAGATGGCCGTATGTTAGTGATTGAAATGAATCCACGTGTCTCACGCTCTTCCGCTTTGGCGTCCAAAGCGACAGGGTTTCCCATCGCTAAAATCGCTGCTAAGCTTGCGATCGGATATACGCTCAATGAACTTGGTAACGATATTACCGGAGGGATGACGCCTGCTTCTTTTGAGCCAACCATTGATTATGTGGTCACTAAGATTCCACGCTTTGCTTTTGAAAAATTTCCTCAAGCCAATGATCGTCTAACTACCCAGATGAAATCCGTAGGAGAAGTGATGGCTATGGGGCGCACTTTTCAGGAATCCCTACAAAAGGCATTGCGCGGATTGGAAACGGGTATAGATGGTTTGGATGAAAAAACTACTAATACCGAAACGATTGAAACTGAGTTGGGACACCCTGGTTCTGAACGTATCTGGTATATTGCTGATGCATTCCGTTGCAATATTTCATTTGATGAGATTCATCATCTTACACACATTGACCCTTGGTTTCTCTCACAAATTGAGGATTTAGTTAGAAAAGAAGAAGCGCTTGGAGACAAAAAGTTAGATGCACTCGATTTACAGGCGCTGCGTAAATTAAAGCGATGTGGTTTTTCTGATCGACGGCTGGCCAAATTGCTCAATACCACTGAGGCAGCTGTACGAGCACGCCGGCATCAAGAAAATTTACGTCCCGTTTACAAGCATGTGGATACCTGTGCAGCAGAATTTGCTACCTATACGAGTTATTTATATTCTACTTATGAAGAAGAGTGTGAAGCAAACCCCAGTGACAGCAAGAAAATTATTGTGCTGGGCGGCGGTCCTAATCGAATTGGTCAAGGGATTGAATTTGATTATTGCTGTGTTCACGCATCGCTTGCTCTACGTGAAGATGGATATGAAACAATCATGATCAATTGTAATCCAGAAACGGTCTCCACAGATTATGATATTTCTGATCGATTGTATTTTGAACCCCTTACACTGGAGGATGTGCTTGAAATTGTTGCGATAGAAAAACCGGTGGGCGTTATTGTGCAATATGGTGGTCAAACACCTCTTAAGCTTGCGCGAGAACTTGAAGCAAATGGTGTGCCTATTATCGGTACCAGTCCAGATATGATCGATTGTGCTGAAGATCGTGAACGCTTTCAAGCAATGCTTCACACATTAGGATTAAAACAGCCACCTAACCGTACAGTGCGCAGTGCGGAGGCTGCCTTGTCAGCAGCAAATGACATTGGTTATCCTTTAGTTGTTCGTCCCAGCTATGTGCTGGGCGGTCGTGCGATGGAAATTGTTCATGAGCAGCGTGAGCTCGAGCGCTATATGCGTGAAGCCGTCAAGGTATCCAATGATTCACCAGTTCTGCTAGATAATTTTCTTACCAATGCAACTGAAGTGGATATCGATGCAATATTTGATGGAGAAACCGTTTTAATTGGTGGAATAATGGAACATATTGAGCAGGCAGGTGTCCATTCAGGAGACTCTGCTTGTTCTCTACCTCCCTTTACTCTCTCTTCGGTCATGCAAGATGAACTGCGCCGACAAACCGGCATCATGGCTCGTGCGCTCAATGTGAAAGGATTAATGAATGTACAGTTTGCTATCCAGAATGAGACTGTATACGTATTAGAGGTCAATCCCAGAGCATCTCGTACGGTTCCCTTTGTCTCTAAGGCAACTGGCCTTCAGTTAGCAAAAATTGCTGCGCGTTGCATGGTTGGTAAGAAAATAGCCGATCAAGGTATTTTACATGAGGTCAAACCCTCTTATTTTTCAGTAAAAGAAGCGGTTTTCCCTTTTGCTAAACTTTCTGGCGTAGATACTATATTGGGACCTGAAATGAAATCTACAGGTGAAGTCATGGGGGTAGGCTCTACTTTTGCAGAGGCATTCGTTAAATCGCAACTTGCTACCGGTGTTCGGTTACCCATGACTGGCAAAGTTTTTATCAGCGTGCGACGCAGTGACAAACCAGAGGCTGTCAGTATTGCTCAAAAATTTGCAAAGTTAGGATTCACTATTTATGCCACTCATGGTACTGCTGAAGCGATAGCTGAGGCTGGCTTAGTGGTTAATAAAATAAATAAAGTTGCAGAGGGTCGGCCGCATATCGTGGATATGATCAAGAATGGAGAAATTTGTCTCATTATTAATACTGTCTCCGATAAACGCAGCGCAGTTCAGGATTCATATTCGATCCGGCATGCTGCGTTACAAGCAAGAGTGACCTATTACACGACTATGGCTGGAGCTCGTGCAGCATGTATTGGTATCGCTGAAATGCGCGAGTTGCAAGCCTATAACTTACAAAAACTACATGCATAATGAGAAAGAATGAATTCCAAATAAATAATATAAAATCGATAATAAAAGGTGGAAAAGTATTATGAGTCCAGTTCCCTTAACCGTGAGAGGCGCAGAAAAACTGCGTGCAGAATTACATGAGATGAAAACTGTCCAGCGCCCTGCTGTTATTGCCGCTATTGCAGAAGCACGTGCACATGGTGATCTTTCTGAGAATGCTGAATATGAAGCGGCAAAGGAAAAGCAAGGGTTTATTGAAGGACGTATTGCTGAACTGGAGGCCAAGCTTTCAAACGCTCAGATTATCAACCCTACACTGCTAAATGCGGATGGTGCCTGTGTTTTTGGTGCGACGATCGATCTTAAGGATATGGACAGTGATGTGGCAGTAACCTACCAAATCGTAGGAGATGACGAGGCTGATATTAAAGAAGGAAAAATTTCTATCAGTTCTCCAATTTCTCGCGCCTTGATTGGTAAGTATGCGGGTGATATCGCAGTAGTAGAAGCACCAGGCGGTATCAGGGAATATGAAATTCTAGATGTAAAATATATTTAGAATATTGATTAATTCCTGCTAGAAGAATAAAGATTAATTTCTTGTCGGCACCTCTAAAAATTCGGAGTTCTAAACAAGACAAGGCGAGAACAAAAAATGTTGACGCAGCCTATAACTGATAGGTAAGGAAACATTGTTGGTGAATAACGAAGTATTGTGACGAAACGGGGTAAGCAGGCAATCCGCGAAGCGGATGCTCGCTATCAAATATGGATTTTTAGCGTAGTAATCCGCTAGAGGCGGCAAGGCGCGCAGAAGAAACAAGCGGCGTCAGAGCTTGAGGAGTAAAGTTGGAATGTCGCGCTGGAGAAGACCGACACATCACTGGTGCTAATCCGCCCGTTTTTTAGCGTGGTCATGGGTCACGTCGGCGACATTGGTGAGTCCGTGGCAACGGACATCCCGTTTGAAAGAGTGAGTACAACGACGTACCTGAACCAGCGCGACATTCCAATAGAGATAATGGAGGATGTCATGGCAAAGTTCAAGCGAAGTAAATTGGAGTTAATCCATCCGAATGCAGCGGGGATTGATATTGGCTCTGCGAGCCATTTTGTGGCGGTACCGCCGGATCGAGATAACAAGCCGGTAAGGGAATTCAAGAGTTTCACCGCAGACCTGAATGGTTTAGCGGACTGGTTAGAGGCCTGTGAAATTGACACTGTGGCAATGGAATCGACGGGGGTATACTGGATTCCACTGTATGAACTTTTGGAGTCGCGCGGGCTGACTGTGTATCTAGTAAATGCGCGGCACGTTAGAAATGTTTCTGGCCGGAAGTCGGATGTACTGGACTGCCAATGGTTACAGCAACTGATGAGCTTTGGGTTGTTGTCTGGCGCATTCCGTCCGAAAGATGAGATATGTGCACTACGAGCCATATCTCGTCAACGCGATATGCTGATCCGTTATCAGGCGCGACATGTGCAACATATGCAAAAGGCTCTGGCGCAAATGAACATACAATTGGCGAACGTGATTTCGGATATTGTGGGCGAAACCGGTCAAAAGATCGTTCGTGCCATCATTACTGGTGAGAGAGATGGGCACATCCTGGCGAATCTCAAGAGCAATCGCATCCGGGCTGGCAAAGACGAGATTGAGAAATCGTTAATCGGGAATTGGCGGGAAGAACACCTGTTTGCACTCAAGCAAGCGATGTCACTCTATGACGCCTACAGCGAACGACTCACCGAATGTGACCGGCAGCTTGAAACCATGCTGGCGGCACTTCAGGTGCACAAGGTAGAGATCTGCCAGAAGAAGCGCCGCTCCAATGTCAAGAACGCTCCCAAATTTGATTTGCGTGCCCATCTGATTGGCATGTGTGGGGTTGATTTGACGCGAATTGACGGCATCGAAGTGACGACTGCGATGAAAGTCCTGAGTGAAGTGGGCGCTGACATGAGCAGGTTCAAGAGTGCGAAGCAGTTTGCCTCGTGGCTTGGGTTGTGTCCTGGAACAAAGATATCGGGCGGAAAAGTGCTATCGGGGGCAAGCAAGCGCACAGCGAACCGTGCGGCTCAGGCACTGCGCATGGCGGCAGTTTCATTGAAATCCAGCCAGTCTGCACTGGGTGCCTATTACAGAAGATTATGTGGCAGACTCGACAAGGCAAAGGCAATCACAGCGACAGCACACAAACTGGCGCGCTTGATCTACACGATGCTAACGAAAGGAACCGAGTACGTCGATAAAGGGCAGGAGTACTATGAGGAGCGATATCGTCAACGCGTGTTGCATCATCTGACTGTTCGCGCTCGGAAGCTGGGGTTTAATCTTACCCCTGTTCCTGAGGCTACTTAATATTTGCTGTAAAACCATTGTGTTACATTTGTTTCTTGAAAGATGCCTTTGTGATTAAGGTAATTTTTTGAGACAAGGCTTAGCAGGCAGGTTCCTTTCCTTCGGTTTCTGGACGATAAATTACTAGAATTTTGCCGATATGATTGACCGGAAAGGCTTCCAATTGCTGGCAGATTTCTTCTAGCAACAAGGCTCTCGCTTTCCTATCTCCATTCAATATTTTAATTTTGATGAGTTCGTGGTTTGAAAGCCCTTTATCGAGTTCGCTCATTACGCCTGCTGATAGACCGTCTTTACCTATCATCACGATTGGGTTAATGTGATGAGCTCGCGCAGCAAGCGATCGGCGTTGGGAGCTATTAAGTTTCAACATAGAATAAATTTTTCCTAAAATTATATTTTACTACTTGATGAAGTCTGCTAAAACTAGTAAAGCATGGATGAAAGAACATGTTAATGACTTTTTTGTTAAACAAGCAAGAAAAGAAGGTTACCGCTCAAGAGCAGCCTATAAATTAAAAGAAATAGCTGAGCGAGATCAACTTTTTAAACCTGGAATGACGGTTATAGATTTAGGAGCAGCACCTGGTGGCTGGTCACAAGTAGCCATTGAAAAAATAGGAAAAAATGGGAAAGTTTTTGCGCTGGATATACTCGAGATGCCTTCCTTGAGAGGTGTTACTTTTATTCAGGGTGATTTCAGCGAAGAAGCGATTCTGAGAGAATTTAAAACTTGTCTTGGAAATTGTTCGATAGATCTTGTGATTTCAGATATGTCACCCAATATAGCTGGTATTGGAGTCAGTGACCATGCACGTAGTTCTTATCTTGCTGAATTGGCATTGGTGTTCTCCAGGGAACAATTGAACCCTGGTGGCAATTTTCTTGTCAAATTTTTTCAAGGGAGTAATTTCGATCAATATCTGAAGGATATGCGAGCAAGCTTTAAAAAGGTGGTTGTTCGTAAACCCAAGGCGTCACGAGATCGAAGTAGCGAACTATATTTATTAGGGTTAGAAAAAATCTGTTAGACTGAATATACGTTTTGTTAATTAAATGGCGGATATTAAATTTTATTCAATCAGATATTTTCAAATAACCGGTTTTGTCACAAATATTACAAAATAGGATTAGAATGAGAAACTTAATATTCTGGTACATTATTAAGCTGCAAACCAAGGAGCTGTCATGAATAATTTAATTAAAAATATGGCTATTTGGCTGGTGATTGCGTTGGTGCTAATGACCGTATTCAATCAATTCACTGTACGTCAATCATTACAGGCGCCGCTGGAGTACTCTCAGTTCATCAATGAAATGAATCAAGGCAGGATTGCGAAAGTGATTATTGATGGGCGCACACTTAAAGGTACTAAATCAGATGGTCGGCAATTTATAACTTATGCCCCGTCAGATCCGTGGTTAGTCAGTGACCTGCTCAGAGCAGGGGTGATCGTCGAAGCTAAGCCAGAAGAGGAGCCCTCTATGCTCATGAGTATTTTTGTTTCATGGTTCCCTATGCTATTGCTGATTGCAGTATGGATTTTCTTCATGCGTCAAATGCAAGGCGGTGGGCGAAGTGGCGGAGCATTTTCTTTTGGTAAAAGTAAAGCCAGGATGTTGGACAAAAATAGTAATCATGTGACCTTTGCAGATGTTGCAGGTTGCGAAGAAGCAAAAGAAGAAGTAGCCGAATTGGTCGAATTTCTGAGGGATCCTACAAAATTCCAAAAATTAGGTGGGCGTATCCCGCGAGGTGTGCTCATGGTAGGTAATCCAGGAACTGGAAAAACACTATTAGCTCGGGCTATAGCAGGAGAAGCGAAAGTTCCTTTTTTCAGTATTTCGGGTTCTGATTTTGTCGAGATGTTCGTGGGTGTTGGTGCATCCAGGGTAAGAGACATGTTTGAGCAGGCTAAGAAGCATGCACCCTGCATTATTTTTATTGATGAGATTGATGCAGTTGGTCGGCAACGCGGCGCTGGTCTAGGGGGTGGTAATGATGAACGTGAGCAAACACTGAATCAATTGCTGGTAGAGATGGATGGTTTTGAAGGCAATATGGGTGTAATCGTGATTGCAGCAACCAATCGTCCTGATGTGCTTGATCCCGCTTTATTGCGTCCAGGTCGTTTTGATCGGCAAGTTACTGTGCCACTTCCTGATATTCGAGGTCGTGAGCAAATTCTTCAGGTTCATATGAGAAAGGTGCCCATCTCTCCGAATGTTCATGCGGATGTAATTGCAAGGGGAACCCCTGGTATGTCAGGTGCAGATCTTGCCAATCTGGTTAACGAAGCAGCATTGTTTGCGGCACGGGCTAACAAACGTTTAGTGGATATGGAGGATTTTGAACGCGCAAAAGATAAGATCCTCATGGGTACTGAGCGACGCTCGGTCGTAATGCCTGAAAATGAGCGTCGTAATACTGCTTATCATGAATCGGGGCATGCTGTGGTTGCTTATCTTTTACCAAAAACTGATCCAGTGCACAAAGTTTCAATCATTCCTCGTGGACGAGCACTGGGTGTGACGATGCAGTTACCAGCGGAGGATAGATATAGTATGGATCGTGACCAGATTCTACAAACTATCGCGGTCATGTTTGGTGGGCGTATCGCAGAAGAGATATTTATGAATCAAATGACGACAGGTGCTTCCAACGACTTTGAGCGTGCCACTGAAACGGCTAGAAGAATGGTAACTCAATGGGGTATGTCAGATACACTGGGACCGATGGTTTACGGTGAAAATGAAAGCGAAGTATTCCTTGGGCGATCGGTAACTACTCATAAAAATGTAAGTGAAGCAACTATGCAGAAAGTTGATATGGAAATTCGTCGTATCGTTGATGAACAGTATGCGCTTGCTCGTAAACTTATAGAAGAGAATAGGGATAAAGTAGAAGCTATGACTAAAGCCCTGCTTGAGTGGGAAACGATCGATAGCGAGCAAATCAAAGATATTATGGATGGACGGCCACCACGGCCACCTCAATCACCACAATCTCCAGCTTCAGTTAAGGAGAAAGAAAGTAAGCAACCGGCAGGAACGGTTGCAACTGAAACACCGGCACAAGAAGCTGAAGTGTAACCCATAATAGTTTTTCCCGATTCAATATGGCCTGCGTATTAATTGATACGCAGGCCATATTTTTATCAACATGGTATATTTCTGTTGATATTTTGCTAGGTTGCCCAGTTTTGTTATTTTTATAATGAGCCAATTGCAACAACTAAAACTGATTGATGGCCCATATATAATGGGGATTATCAATGTAACATCTGATTCTTTTTCTGATCACGGTCTCTACGCAACAACAGATAAGGCTCTTGAGCTTGCTGAGCGCTTAATTAAAGAAGGCGCAGATATATTAGATATTGGAGGAGAATCAACGCGACCTGGAAGTTTAGGCACTACTCTTGAAGAAGAACTACGCCGAGTAATACCTGTAGTAGAGATTCTATCTCAAAAAAATATTCCCATCTCTGTCGATACCTCTAAGCCTGAAGTCATGCAAGCTGCAATAAGCGCGGGTGCTTCCATAATAAATGATGTGAATGCCTTGCAAGCACCAGGTGCAATCGAAATTGCTGCAAGAAGCAAGGCAACTATCTGTTTAATGCATATGCAGGGTAACCCAAGAAGTATGCAAAACAGCCCTCATTATGTTGATGTGGTTTCTGAAGTTAAAAGCTTTCTCCAGCATCGTATTGATATTGCAATTTCAAGTGGTATTCCATACCATCGTCTCATCATAGATCCTGGGTTTGGTTTTGGTAAAACGCTCAAACATAATCTTGAGCTACTCAGGCATCTTGATCAATTTGTGCAGATAAATGTACCTGTCTTGGTAGGACTTTCGCGAAAATCTATGTTGGGAACGATTACAGGAAATAATGTGGATAACCGAGTTCATGCTAGCGTGGCAGCAGCCTTGTTTGCTGTGACCAAAGGGGCCAAAATTCTACGTGTACATGATGTTAAGGCTACAAAAGACGCTATTATGATTCATAATGCATTAGTTAATGAAGAGTATTGCTAATAATTAATCTCAAACTTCAAGGAGTTAATTCACAAAATGGATAAGAAGTACTTTGGTACCGATGGGATTCGGGGAAGAGTCGGTGAATTCCCCATTACGCCTGAATTTATCATGCACCTTGGTTATTCAGCTGGAAGAATAATAGCGACCACTGATTGGCACCTTGCAAAAGGAGAACGACCTACAGTTTTAATAGGAAAAGACACCCGGGTATCAGGCTATATGCTTGAATCTGCTCTAGAAGCAGGGTTCTCTGCTGCTGGGGTCGATGTGTTATTATCCGGACCATTACCTACTTCTGCTATTGCTTATCTAACTCGAGCTCTTCGTTTACAAGCTGGAATTGTTATTTCGGCATCACATAATCCCTTTGAAGACAATGGCTTCAAGTTTTTTTCATCAGGAGGGACCAAACTGCCGGATGACATAGAAATTGAAATTGAGGCGGGATTAAATAACCCAATTCAAACCATGCCTTCAGCAGGGCTTGGGAAAGTGCAGCGTCTTAAAGATGCAACAGGCCGTTATATCGAGTTTTGTAAAGGTACTTTTCCTTATGATCTTGACCTTCGTGGTTTGCGTATCGTGGTTGATTGTGCTCACGGTGCTACCTATCATATTGCTGGGCACGTGATGCTCGAGCTAGGAGCAGATGTCATCACGATTTGTGCGAAACCAGATGGTTTCAATATCAATCATGAATGCGGAGCGACACATATTGCAGCGTTACAGAATGCAGTTATACAACATGAAGCTGACCTTGGTATTGCACTGGATGGGGATGGTGATCGCGCCTTAATGGTCGATAAAGAGGGAATTGTCTATGATGGAGATATGTTGCTCTATATTATTGCTAAACATCGTAAGCAAAAAAATATTCTGAAAGGGGGGGTGGTCGGCACATTGATGACCAACCTTGCTATTGAGAAAGCTTTTGGGGAGCTTAATATTCCTTTTAAGAGAGCACGCGTTGGGGATCGTCATGTGCTTGAATTACTGATAAAGAATAACTGGCAATTAGGTGGAGAAGGATCCGGGCATATTCTATGTCTCGACAGGCATACGACTGGTGATGGCATCATTACTGCGCTGCAAGTTTTGTATGCATTACGTGATACTTCTTTGACATTGGCGGAGTTTACGCAAGATATGGTACTATTTCCGCAACGATTGATTAATGTGAATGTTCCCAAAGGCTTCGATTTCCGTAATGACTTAACGATTAACTCATCTACACAGCAGGCAGAAAGTGATCTTGGAAACGATGGAAGAATATTGCTGCGTGCATCTGGGACTGAACCACTGATCAGAGTAATGGTGGAAGGCAGGATGAAGCAGAAAGTTGATCATTGGGCAGAACAGATTGCTACTGCGGTTCAGCATGCTGCTAATTTACAATAGAAGAGAGCTGCAATAGTGAAGAATCTTACCTCAGCACCTATATTCAGTAATGCTGAATATTTTATAAAGAATTTATTATTAAACTAATATGAAGGACTTGCTGATTGATGACCAATAAATTGCAGTTTTTGATCACCATAAGTATGATTGGCTAATAAATCAATTGGTTATTCAATCAGCAATAGTTTGCCATTATTCTATACCTTATTTATAAATTATTTTCCTGTTTAAGCTTTATAACGCTATCTCAATAATCTGCAGATCTGATTTGGGGTAAAGAGATTCGCTTTTAAATCAGTTATTTTCAAAATTATCATTTTTGTTATAGTGCCAACTCCAGTTTTGATTTGCAAATGGAATAACTCTTTGAGTATATTGTTAATTAATCTATCGCTATTAAATCTGTTTATCAGAGGAAATTAAAGTTCAAGAAATTTTAATATACGAAATATGAGCACGTTATAACAAGCAATAATCAAAATGAAAAATTCCTCAGTTCTATGGATTTTCTACCCATTTTTCTTAATATTAAAGACCGTAACTGCCTCGTCGTAGGTGGGGGAGAGGTTGCAGCCAGGAAGACGATATTATTATTGAAAGCGGGGGCACAAGTCAGAGTCGTATCGCCACATCTTAATGATGAACTAAATAATCTTCTCCAACGAGGCAGCATTATTTATCATGCAGAAACTTTTGACCCCGTGCAGCTGAAAGATGTGGTGCTGGTGTTTGCTGCAACGAATGAACGCTCAATCAATCAATATGTTTCTGAAGCCGCGAATGGACTGGGTATACCAGTTAATATCGCTGATAATCCCGCATTGTGTTCATTTATCATGCCATCGATACTCAATCGTTCACCTATTCTCATCGCCATTTCTAGTGGGGGAACATCACCAGTACTAGCAAGGTTGTTACGCGCACAGCTGGAAACTTTGATACCAGAAGCTTATGGCCGTTTGGCTTATTATGCTGGTAAATTCCGTGAGCATGTCAAGCACCGTTTCAGTTCTCCCAAGAAGCGTCGCTTATTCTGGGAAAAAGTGTTACAAGGTCCATTTGCTGAAATGGTTTTTTCGGGAAAAAATCGGGAGGCAGAAGCATTTTTATTAAGTTCTCTTGAGCACGAAACAAACGAACCACTTTGGGGAGAAGTCTATTTGGTAGGTGCCGGGCCAGGTAATTCTGATTTACTGACTTTTCGTGCCATGCGCTTGATGCAGCAAGCTGATGTTGTCGTATACGACCGCTTAGTATCTCCAGCCATACTCGATATGGTAAGACGCGACGCAACGCGTATCTATGCGGGGAAGGAGCGCAATCAGCATACCTTGCCACAAGAATCAATCAACCATTTATTGGTAAGACTAGCCAAAGAAGGAAAGCGAGTGCTTCGACTAAAAGGAGGCGATCCTTTTATTTTTGGCCGAGGTGGCGAAGAAATTGAAACATTATCCCAGCATCACATTCCTTTCCAGGTGGTACCAGGGATTACAGCAGCATCAGGTGTGGCTTCCTATGCGGGTATTCCGCTTACCCATCGCGATTATGCTCAATCCTGCATTTTCGTTACAGGCCATCTCAAAAACAATACCATCAATTTGGATTGGCAGGTGTTAGCCAGACCACAGCAGACTATCGTAATTTATATGGGGTTGCTTGGATTACCTGTATTGTGCAAGCAGCTTATTGCGCATGGTCTTCCAGCATCAACCCCTGCAGCCATTGTACAGCAGGGAACTACTTATAAACAGCGTGTCGTGATTGGTTCACTCGAAACATTACCTGCTCTTGCTTCGGCCGCTAACTTGGTGCCTCCAACGCTCATTATTGTCGGGGAAGTGGTCAGATTACATCAAAAACTAGCCTGGTTTGAACCTGTATGTGATTCTGTTGGAGAATGATGTGAGGAGTGGGCAATTCTAAGGAATGTGAATTCACTAGGGAAGTTATTCTTTTATATCAAAAATCCCAAGGTATGTTATTTGCTGTAGCTAATTCTCTACCCCATGTTTCAATGGCGTTCAATATTTGCACAATATGAGCATTTTCTTTATGAGCGTCACGTAATGCCTTAATTTTATCAGCGAATTTAGTTAAAATCATGCTATTATCGCAGTTTTTCTCCATAAGATGCTGACGGCATAGATTTCTCCATCGCTGCAATTCATTTGCCGATAAAGTATCTGGCCAATTACGTGCACGATATCGAAACAATAATTCATGAAGTCGCTTATCCTGGAACTCAAAATGATGATGCGTAAGCTGCCGGGGTGAAGCATTACGCACTGCTGACATGAGGATGCGATCATTCTCACTGAAAAAATTGTCATAAAGCGCCAGATCGACATCTTTAGATGCTTCAAATTCCATACTGGAATAGGCCTGCGCTACCCGCTGCATAAATGCGGTATTTTTATGCAACAATTGCCAATGTTGCTGGCAAGCTTCTATATTAAGGTTAATTCGGGAGATAATGGATTTATCAAGCACATTCTGAGGAGCAAGTGCAGGACACTTGTTAATCTTTACTGATTTTACCGGCAAGCGTGGCATTTCCTCAGGTAATGTGGATTGCGGTGTAAACAAGCACGTTGCCAGTTCCTCGACACTTAATTCCATAAAAGGGGACGGATTATGGCGCAGATCATAAACCAAAATACTGTTCCCGTTTCCCTGCTCTTGAATCATGGGCATCACTACTGTAGTGCAGCCAGTTTCTGAGGGATACATACGAGAAGTATGGATAACCGGGGTATGATTGATTAAATCCAATAATAAAGCGGCATTATGCTTGTTGCGAAGTCGAAAAAACCAGCTATAAAGACGCGGTTGTCTATCATGTAACAAACGCGCCAGCTTGATCGTTGCTTTAACATCTGATAGTGCATCATGGGCAGCATCATGATGAATATTATTGGCTGTTGTGAGATGCTCAAGACGAAAGCTGGGTCTGCCATCATGCCTGGGCCATATAATACCTTCCGGCCTGAGCGCATAAGTCATACGCACCAAATCGATGAGATCCCAGCGCGAGTTCCCTTGTTGCCATTCACGCCCATAAGGATCATAAAAATTCCGATAGAGGGTAAAGCGCGTCACTTCATCATCAAAGCGCAATGTATTGTAGCCAACACCACAGGTCTTGGGCTGTGCCAGTTCGTTATGAATTCTTGCAATAAATTCTGGCTCAGGGAGACCCTGGTTATCGGCTATTTGCGGCGTAATGCCAGTCAGTAAACAGGCATCGGGTTGAGGCAAAATATCTTTGGGTGGTTTGCAATAGATAACGAGTGGATCGCCAATTTCATTCAGTGCTTCATCAGTCCTTAAACCGGCAAACTGAGCTGGACGGTCCCATCTGGGATCCGAGCCGAAGGTCTCATAATCATGCCAATATAATGTTGTCATTGCGTGTTATAGAATAATATTCAACTCGCGTGCTATATTAATTCTTTCTGCCTATAACTTCCTTCAACTTATGGATATGGCCGAATTAAGAAGATTCCGGTGAAGAGCAGCGATAATGCTATAAACCAAGGCGTTGCCAAATTTTTGTTGTCAGGAAAGCTGAGTTAAGCGTGTAAAAATGGAGTCCCGGCGCACCTGCTTTAAGTAATCGCTCACATAAATCGGTTACCACGTCTAGCCCAAAAGCATGGATAGACGCAATATCATCCCCATACCCTTCCAGTTTTTTTCTGATCCAGCGCGGAATTTCAGTACCACAATTATCTGCAAACCTAACCAGTTGAGAAAATTTGTTAATAGGCATAATACCAGGGACAATCGGCACATTCAGATTGGCTGTCTCGCACATATCAACAAAATGAAAATAAGCATCTGCATTATAAAAGAACTGCGTAATTGCAGAGTCTGCGCCGGCTTCTATTTTATTTCTAAAATTCCTGAAATCTTCTTGAGCAGATCGGGACTGTGGATGATATTCTGGATAAGCTGCCACATCCATCTCGAAGGTATTACCAAATTCTTTGCGAATGAAGGTTACCAATTCATTGGCATAACGGAATTCACCCGGTTGAGCCATTCCAGAAGGTAAATCTCCACGCAGAGCCACGATGTGGCGAATGCCGCTTTCCTGGTACTTTCTCAAGATTGAATAAATATTTTCACGAGTAGAACCGATACAGGAAAGGTGTGGCGCAACAGGATGACCTTCTGCCAGCATTTCTGATACTGTATCAAATGTCCGATCGCGAGTGGACCCTCCTGCACCGAAGGTGACCGAGAAAAACTTTGGCTTAAACTGGGAGAGCTGATGGCGCGCAGCGCGTAATTTCTCTACCCCTTCTGGAGTTTGTGGAGGAAAAAGTTCAAAGCTAAAAGTGGGCGAAAAAGCTTTCTGTGATTTCAACTTATTGTATCTGTGATCATTACTAAATTAAGGGGGTAATCTTACTAAGATATTAAAATGGATGATTGCCCCCTCTATTGGAAACCATGCTTAACCTGAAAGTAGTTTTTTAGATTTAAGCAAGCATCTTATTATATTTAAACTGCTCGTGCTTTTAATCCGTGATTAATAACGATATGCTTCTGGTTTGAAAGGTCCCTTTTTGTCCAGGTTAAGGTATTGCGCTTGTTCGCTGGTTAGTTCGGTCAGTTTTGCACCCAGCTTGCCAAGGTGTAGGCGCGCTACTCTTTCATCCAGATGCTTAGGAAGTACATACACTTTTTTCTGATAACTTTCTCCATTTTGCCAAAGCTCAATTTGCGCCAATACCTGGTTGGTAAAGGAGCTGGACATGACGAAGGAAGGATGACCCGTTGCACAGCCCAGGTTGACTAACCTACCTTGTGCCAATACAATGATCCGACGACCTGTCGGGAAAATGACATGATCAACCTGCGGTTTGATATTTTCCCATTGATATTGCTGAATTGAAGCAATATCGATTTCAGAATCAAAATGTCCAATGTTACAAATAATAGCCTGGTCTTTCATTTTCAGCATATGATCATGACCAATCACACGAATATTACCCGTTGCCGTCACAAAAATATCCGCCTGATCGCATGCATCCTCCATCGTTACCACACGATAACCTTCCATAGCGGCTTGCAATGCACAGATTGGGTCGATTTCAGTAATCCAGACAGTGGCCCCTAAACCCCGCAGTGATTGTGCGCAGCCTTTGCCCACATCACCATAGCCACATATTACTGCAATTTTCCCGGCAATCATGACGTCGGTGGCACGCTTGATACCGTCCACTAGCGATTCCCGGCAGCCATATAAGTTATCAAATTTTGATTTGGTGACTGAATCGTTAACATTAAACGCGGGGAATGGTAAAGCTTCCCTTTTTTGCATTTCATACAAACGATGGACCCCTGTGGTCGTTTCCTCCGTGACGCCTCTGATGCTGGCAAGCTTTTCAGAATACCAGTTAGGTTGACTGTTAATTCGTGATTTGATCGCTGCAAACAATGCACGCTCTTCTTCGTTGGTGGGATTTGCAATAACAGAAGGTTCTTTCTCGGCTTTACTTCCAAGTGTTAGGAGTAAGGTCGCATCTCCCCCATCATCCAGAATCATATTTGCGTTACCGGTTTTGCCATCTTGCGACCATTCAAAAATACGGTGAGCATATTCCCAGTAATCTTCCAGTGATTCACCTTTATACGCAAAAACCGGGATATTTTTTGCCGCAATGGCTGCTGCTGCATGATCTTGCGTTGAAAAGATATTGCAAGAGGCCCAGCGTACCTCAGCGCCTAAAGTAACAAGTGTTTCAATCAATACTGCTGTCTGAATCGTCATATGTAAAGATCCCGCGATGCGCGCCCCTCTCAGCGGTTTCTGGTCTGCATATTCATGACGCAATGCCATCAAGCCTGGCATTTCGGTTTCAGCAATAGCTATTTCTTTTCTTCCCCACTCTGCCAGGGAAATATCAGCAACTTTGTAATCAGTAAATTGGCTTCGAGAAATATCAGCAATTTTCAAATCAGTAGATTGGCCGTTCATAGTTAACATCTCCAAAAATGAACGAGCGCCGTTAGGTTGCTATCCTCATATACTGAGCCTCACGGATAGATGCCCGTTGCAGCGCTCCTCAGTCTACAGGAAAAATTAAGCTTATACTTAAATAAGGTAGGGGTAATTCTCAGCTAGTCGATTTTATTCTAGAAATGAAATCAATTAAATGCCAGCATCAGCACGAAGCTGGGCAGCCATATCCGTTGCTTCCCAGGTAAAATCCGGATCATCCCGTCCAAAATGACCATAGGCAGCAGTTTTCGTATAAATCGGTCGTAACAGATTAAGTTGATGGATAATGGCTCTTGGACGCAAATCAAAATGTTGTTCTATTAGCTTGGCAAGCTTTTCATCTGAAATTTTCCCGGTACCAAAAGTTTCAACCATCAGAGAGACCGGTCGAGCAACACCAATAGCATACGCGACCTGGACTTCACATTTAGAGGCAAGTCCAGCTGCCACGATATTTTTTGCAACATGACGTACAGCATAAGCAGCGGAACGGTCTACCTTAGAGGGATCTTTACCCGAGAAAGCACCGCCACCATGATGCGCAGCACCACCATAGGTATCGACAATGATCTTGCGGCCTGTTAA
Source organism: Nitrosomonas communis (assembly GCF_001007935.1). Taxonomy (NCBI): domain Bacteria; kingdom Pseudomonadati; phylum Pseudomonadota; class Betaproteobacteria; order Nitrosomonadales; family Nitrosomonadaceae; genus Nitrosomonas; species Nitrosomonas communis. The sequence goes on along the minus strand of NZ_CP011451.1, from coordinate 1,261,127 downwards.
ACCACAATCACCCATCGGTCCACCGACCACAAAACGTCCTGTCGGATTAATCAGATACCGAGTATTTCCATTCAACATTTCTTTGGGAAGTACTGGCTTAATGATTTCTTCGATAACTGCCTCACTCAGGGCAGCATAAGAAATATCTGGATCATGTTGAGTGGAGATGACAACTGTATCTATCCGCTGCGGCTTACCGCCGATATATTTGACCGATACTTGAGATTTGGCATCAGGCCGCAACCAGGGTAAACGCCCGGTTTTTCTTAATTGTGATTGTCGTTCCATCAAACGATGAGCATAATAAATGGGCATCGGCATTAATTGTGGGGTTTCCGCACATGCGAAACCAAACATTAATCCCTGATCACCTGCACCCTGATCCATTTCTTCTTCTTTACTACGGTTAACGCCTTGTGCAATGTCAGGTGATTGTCTATTAAATGCGGTTAATACAGCACAGGTATTCCAATCAAAACCAATCTCAGAGCTGGTATAACCTATTTTTTTAACGGTTTCACGCGCAATTACATTGTAATCGACTGACGCATGTGTTGTAATTTCACCTGATAGAACAATTAGACCTGTGCTACACATTGTTTCACAGGCGACGCGTGCGTTTGTATCATGACTTAATATAGCATCTAAAACTGCATCTGATATTTGGTCTGCAACCTTGTCAGGGTGTCCTTCAGAAACAGATTCAGAAGTAAAAAGATATTCACTCATGTTATTAGAAATTTTTTTTAAAGTTGCTCAGTATAGCAAATAGTTTGAAATTAAATAAAAGAATAAAGGACGCCTCTAAAAAATCAAAGATCTAAACAAGACAAGGTGAGCACCAAAAATGTTGCCACAGCCTATCACTGATAGGTAAGGAAACATTTTTTGTGAACAACGAAGTATGGTGGCGAAGCGGGGTAAGCAGGCAATCCGCGAAGTGGATGCTCGCAAATATGAATTTTTAGAGGTGCCTCAAAGCAAGATCAGTAAGCTGTATTGATTTCGGTTTTTTTTGTTAAAAATAAAAATATAAGCTAAGAAATATATTCCACCAGAACACTATCTTGCGTAATTGCAAGCATTGTTCTGTTTCTAATTGACATTACTCATCGCATTTTCACAATGGTACGTACACGATTTGCACCTAGCCCTACAGGCTATCTTCATATTGGAGGGGCCAGGACAGCCCTTTTTTCCTGGGCATTTGCCCGTAAACATGGCGGTAAATTTATTTTAAGAATTGAAGATACCGATCTTGAACGCTCAACTCAACTATCAGTGCAAGCCATCCTTGATGGGATGGCATGGTTAGGTCTTGATTATGATGAAGGCCCCTTTTATCAAATGCAGAGATTGGCGCGTTATCATGAAGTGGCTGAACAATTGCTGCAAAACAATCTTGCTTATCGCTGCTACGCCAGCAAAGAGGAGCTGGATTTGTTGCGAGAACAACAACGTGCTGCAGGGTTAAAACCAAGATACGATGGACGTTGGCGGGATGCAAAACAGCCCCCCCCAGCCGAAGTCAAGCCAGTTATCCGCTTTAAGAATCCCACAGAGGGACATGTTGTCTTTGATGATCTGGTCAAGGGTAAAATTGTGGTAGCGAACAGCGAGCTTGATGATCTGGTTCTGCTGAGAAGTGATGGCATCCCGACTTATAATTTTGGTGTGATAGTGGATGATCTGGATATGAACATCAGTCATGTCATTCGTGGTGATGATCATGTCAACAATACACCACGGCAAATTAATATCCTTAAAGCACTGGACGCTCCTATACCTCAGTATGCGCATGTACCCATGATATTAGGAGCAGATGGTGAAAGATTATCTAAACGGCATGGGGCCGTTTCAGTGATGCATTATCATGAAGAAGGCTATTTACCTGAGGCTATGATAAATTATCTTGCACGACTTGGATGGTCTCATGGTGATGAAGAAATATTCAGTACTGATCAGTTGATTGAGTGGTTTGATTTAGCCACAATAAGTCGTTCTCCAGCAAAGTTTAACCCGGAAAAGCTGATGTGGCTGAATCAGCACTATCTTAAAAACAAAGAAGAGGTGCATATAGCCGAATTGATGACGCCGTTTCTTGAGCAAGACGGCTGTCATATCCCAAATCAGCAATATTTATTAAAAGTAATTAATCTGCTGAAAGAAAGAGTCAATACGATTAGCGAACTTGCCGATGCGGCTGTCTATTTTTTTCGCCCACTAGAGCCCTCTTATGACCTCAAAGCGCAGTATTTCAATCCGGAGGCAAAATCCATCCTGCTTTATTTAATCGATAAATTTAACTCGCTTGATTGGAACCGTCAGGCTATCCAGGATGAAATTAAGAAAGCAGCGGCAACATTTAATGTCAAATTACCAAAGGTAGCGATGCCTTTGCGTATAGTGATCACAGGCGAGGCACAAACGCCTTCAATAGATGCCATATTGGAGTTACTCGGCAGAACAGAAACCCTTAAGCGAATAAATCAACAAATATCTTACTTTCCAGATTGATCTTCAACTTTACAATAACCAAGTGTCCCAGTATAATCCTTTCTCCTTCAGTCGGGGGTATAGCTCAGCTGGGAGAGCGCTTGCATGGCATGCAAGAGGTCAGCGGTTCGATCCCGCTTATCTCCACCAGTATCTCTCGCTAGTCGTTGTAAATATATTCTGGTCCCCATCGTCTAGAGGCCTAGGACATCACCCTTTCACGGTGAGTACAGGGGTTCGAATCCCCTTGGGGACGCCACTATATGAAGGTATTCATGGGAATTCCATTTCCAAATCAAAAATGACGCGAAGGCGAGCCGCAGACAGTATCAATCATACGGCAAGGTGAAGCCGACAAAGTCAGTTTTGATCTAGAAATGGAATAAGATTAAACCTTAGCATGAATACCCAATCAAGCAACTACTTCGCTTTCCACTTCACCTGAATAAGAGCGTTCTTGGGAATGCTCGCAAATTTTTACATCGATCTCAATGTGAAATCACTTACATTTGCTATTTTAAGACGATTAAGTGATGGCGAGTTTCATTCAGGAACAGAGCTTTCTCAAATTCTGGGGATGTCACGCTCCAGCATCTCAAATGCTTTGCATGATCTTGATCGATTAGGGCTGGTTATTCACAAAATTCAAGGCCGTGGTTATCGCTGGCTTAATCCCGTGCAATGGCTGAACACAGCCATGATTCAGACGCATCTTGCGGGGGAGTCAGATCGCTTTCATATTCAGGTCATCGACATTACAGAATCTACTAACACTTTATTGCTGCATGAGATCACAAGAAACCATATCATGCATGATGGAAAAATTCATGTCATTGCTGCTGAGTTACAAACTCAGGGACGGGGACGCCGAGGACGGCAATGGTATACAGGCTTAGGAGACAGTCTGACTTTTTCGTTATCGTGGCAGTTCCAGCGAGGGGTCAATTTTCTCTCTGGCTTAAGTTTAGCCATAGGTGTAGCAATTGTTCGAGCATTAATGGTAGTCGGGATCAAGGGTGTGACGCTAAAATGGCCTAACGATCTGCTGTTTGAGTTTATCAAGCTTGGAGGTGTGTTAATTGAGTTGCAGGGTGACATGCTTGGACCGGCTACGGCAGTTATTGGTATCGGAATCAATCTAAGATTGCCTGATCATATTAAAAATAAGATAGACCAAGAGACGACTGATCTCTATTCTATTGTTCAGGAAGTTCCTGATCGCAATAAATTGTTGGCTGTTTTATTGGGAGAATTGGTGGCGACATTAAATATATTTGATCAGAAGGGCTTCTCGCTATTTAAGGATGAATGGATACGTTATCATGCCTTTGAGAATAAACTGATTGAGTTGCATCTACCAAATGGCTCTATACAGTTAGGTATTGCCCGTGGTGTTGCGCCTGATGGATCATTACTGGTAAATACTTTAATGGGCGAGCAAAGCTTCCATGGTGGCGAGATCAGTCTGCGTAAATTAGACTGAAATAAATTCCATGCCTTATCTTCTAGCTATCGATTCGGGTAATACTGCTATCAAGTGGGGGTTACACAATGGTAATGACTGGCATGAGCGCGGAAGCGTTACTCAGAATCAACGTGTATTGCTGAGCCAAATTTGGCGAGATGTGCCGGAGCCATCCGCTATTATTGTTTCCAATGTGGCAGGGCCTTCAGCTGAATCGGCACTGTTAAATTTGTTTGCTATTTGGAAAGCCATCCCGCATTGGATCTCAGCGGCTGCTGATCAATGTGGTGTTAAGAATCGCTACTCAAATCCAGCGCAATTGGGTAGCGACCGCTGGGCAGCTTTGATCGCTGCATGGAGAATGAAACAACAGGGCTGTCTGGTGGTCAATGTAGGGACTGCTATGACAGTCGATACCCTCTCTGATAGAGGAGAGTTTTTGGGTGGAATTATTTTGCCTGGCTTTGAATTAATGAAACAGGTATTAGCACACCACACGGCATTGTTAACTTTAAAAGAAGGTCGCTTTCAAGATTTTCCGGTTAACACGGCAGATGCTATTCACAGCGGAATAGTTCATGCATTGACAGGTACGCTTGACCATATGTATACATTGCTTTCCACTTATCTGGATCGCGATACTATCCACTGTATTATTAGCGGTGGAGGCGCTGCTTTATTGTTACCTTATATTAAAATTCCTACCATGAGTGCGGATAATTTGGTGCTGGAAGGATTAAAGATAATTGCCCAAGAAAAACCTGAAATAGCTTGGTAGAAAATAAGTATATGTCATTATTTCAAAATATCCATTTTTATACTACCGTCAATCGTTTGGTAGATTTACCTCGAGCATCTGGTCTGGAGGTTGCTTTTGCTGGACGTTCAAATGCGGGTAAATCCAGTGCCATTAATACGCTTGCCAAACGTGGTCGTCTTGCTTATGTCAGTAAAACACCCGGCCGAACCCAGCATATCAACTTTTTTCAACTTGGGGATAGTCACTTTCTGGTTGATCTTCCTGGCTATGGTTATGCCAAAGTGCCTTTAGCCATCCGTCAGCATTGGGAGCATCTCCTCAGCACTTATCTGCAGACTCGTGATGTGCTATACGGCATGGTGCTCATTATGGATATTCGTCACCCTTTAACCAAGCTTGATCTCCAGATGCTGGAGTGGTTTTCGCTCACAAAAAAACCAGTGCATATTCTATTAACCAAAGCAGATAAATTGAGTCGCAATCAAGCGGCTTGCGTGCTGAAAAATGTAAGACATTTTTTAACTGAACGATATCCACACTGTACAGTGCAGCTTTTTTCCAGCATGATGGGGTATGGTATTGAAGAGGCCACCGCAATTTTAACGGATTGGTTTGGGCCAGCCGGAGCAAAGATTGATCAGCATCATATTGAATTAGAGGCAAAAAAAACCCCGGTTAAAGGGGAAAAACCGGGGGGAATCGCCTTATATCAAAGGCCCCGCCTCAGGGAGGGAAGGCGAGAGACGAGTTAAAATATCGCCTCCCCTTAAGAGGCAAGATTTCTTAGTAAGTTCCATATTAATATTTTATTTTTTGATGATCAATCATGTCATTTATTAGTCAATTCCCACAAAAGAGAATGCGGCGCTTACGTCGTGACGATTTCTCCCGCAGCTTGGTACGAGAAAATCATTTGCGAACAGATGATTTAATTTATCCTGTTTTTGTACTAGACGGAAAGCAACGAAAAGAACAAGTGGTTTCTATGCCGGGTGTTGAGCGATTAAGTCTGGATTTACTCATGCTTCAGGCTGAGAAGTGCTTACAACTTGGAATCCCCGCTATCGCTATTTTCCCGGTGATTGACTCTTCCCTCAAGAATTTGACTGCAGACGAAGCACTTAATCCAGAGGGGCTGGTGCCACAAATTGTCACTCAGTTAAAGAAGAATTTTCCAGAGCTAGGGATTATTACTGATATAGCGCTTGATCCATATACCAGTCATGGTCAAGATGGTTTGATTGATGCGAATGGTTATGTGATGAATGATGAAACCGTTTTGGTTCTGGCGCAGCAGGCGCTTGTCCATGCCCAGGCAGGAGCGGATGTGGTTGCCCCTTCGGATATGATGGACGGGAGGATTGCCGCTATCCGTGCAGCATTGGATAGCAATAAATTTATTCATGCACGCATTCTTGCTTATTCGGCAAAATATGCTTCCAGTTTTTATGGTCCATTCCGAGATGCAGTAGGTTCTTCCGCCAATCTGCGGTCGGGTAACAAATATACTTATCAAATGGATCCGGCCAACTCGGACGAGGCATTATGGGAAGTTGGGCTGGATTTACAGGAAGGCGCTGATATGGTCATGGTAAAACCAGGCTTGCCTTATCTTGATATCGTGCGCAGAGTAAAGGATAAATTTGGCGTCCCTACACTGGTTTACCAAGTCAGTGGCGAGTATGCTATGCTCAAGGCAGCCGCAATGAATGGCTGGTTAGACGAAGAAGCCTGTGTCATGGAGTCCTTGTTGTCATGCAAACGCGCAGGTGCAGATGCTATCTTGACCTATTTTGCTTTGGATGCGGCTACTTGGCTCAGAAAAAATCTATAAACCTGAGAAATCCTCTTTTCAGTATAACTGATTCCACAGCGCTTCTATCGAGTCAAAATCCTCAGTAGGTAACTCGGCCTGAGGGGGGAGCTGTTCGTTGAAAAAATATTCACTCATCGCTCCTCTCTCATCTCTCAAACCGGTTTCCGGATTAATTCTGGCTACCATGATGCCTTGGGGAGGAGTATAAGTCGCAACAGGGATATTTTTTAACGCCTTTTCCATATAGTTTATCCAGATGGGTAAAGCGACACGTCCTCCAGTTTCATTCTTACCCAATGTTTTAGGTTCATCAAAACCTGCCCAGCTTACCGTGACCAAATTCTTCTGAAAACCACAAAACCAGGTATCAATAAAATTACTGGTTGTGCCTGTTTTTCCTGCGATATCCTTGCGACCGAGTCTTTTTGCCATGGTGGCTGTTCCTCGTTGAATCACATCTTGCATCATACTGGTCATCAGAAAGGCATTCCGTGGATCAATCACCTGCTTGGCATTCATCCCGGCAATAACAGGTTGAGCATGTTCAAGAATTCTACCCTCATCATCTTCTATTCTTTCGATGAAGTAAGGATGAATGCGAAAACCGCCGTTAGCAAAAGTGGCATACCCAACGGCCATTTGCAAGGGTGTCACAGAGCCTGCTCCCAGCGCCATGGGTAAAAAAGGAGGGTGACGATCACTATCAAAACCAAAGCGAGTAATATAATCTTGGGCGTAGCGCAGTCCAATGGATTGAAGAATTCGAACGGATGCCAGGTTTTTTGAATGAGTCAGTGCAACACGCATGCGTATTGGACCGCTGAACTTGCCATCAAAATTTTTAGGTTCCCAAGACTTGCTACCCGTTTGCGCCGCATCGAAAAATAAAGGCGCATCATTGATAATCGTTGCGGGTGTAAATCCTTTTTCCAGTGAAGCGGAGTAAATGAATGGTTTGAAGCTGGAGCCTGGTTGTCTCCATGCTTGGGTGACATGATTAAACTGATTGAGATTGAAATCAAATCCTCCGGCCAGAGCACGAATCATCCCATCAATCGGATCAATGGCAACGAGTGCGGCTTCAATTTCGGGAAGTTGGACAATTTGCCAGACATTTTTCTCATTCTTTTGTATCCGAATTAATGCTCCTGGACGAATTCGCTGATTACCAATCTTAGGGTCATCGGTAAGAAATCTTTTGGCAAACTTGAGTCCATCTCCGCTAATCTGTATCACTTCTCCACCCTTATGATAAGCTTTAACAGAATTTAAGCTGGTGGTTAGCACTACAGCAATGAACATATCGTAGCTATCATGAAATGGTTGCAGCGCTTCTTCCAGATTTTTTTTCAGGTTGGCATCATTTCTGGGTAAATCAATGAAACCTTCTGGGCCTCGATAACCATGACGGCTATCATATTCTAATGCGCCTTTACGCAGTGCCTGATTCGCGGCCTCTTGATCTGATTTTCTTACAGTGGTATAGACTTTAATGCCACGTGTATAGGCTTCTTCACCAAAGCGTTGATATACCGCTTGTCTGGCCATTTCAACCACGTACTCAGCGGGCATGGCAGAATTCCGTACTTGGCGGTGTATGGGTAACGGTTGCTTTTCTGACTTGGCTAATTGTTCGTCGGAAATATAGTCAAGCTCGTGCATCCGCTTCAACACATAACGCTGGCGTATCTTTGCGCGCTCTGGATTAACGACTGGGTTAAATCTTGAGGGGGCCTTGGGTAATCCTGCCAGCATGGCTGCTTCCGCTAAATTAATTTCATCGAGCGATTTTCCAAAATAAGTTTGAGCTGCGGCTGAGAACCCATAGCTTCTTTGACCCAGATATATCTGATTAATATAGAGTTCTAGAATTTTATCTTTACTTAGACTGTGCTCAATTTTAAATGCCAGTAAGGCTTCGCTGAATTTTCTCGTCAAAGTTTTTTCTTTAGTCAGAAAAAAATTACGTGCAACCTGCATCGTAATCGTACTGCCACCTTGAAGCGCGCCTCCTCCACTGAAATTGGAATAAGCAGCTCGCAGAATACCAATATAATCCACCCCGCCGTGCTGATAGAAACGGTCATCCTCAGCGGCCACGATGGCTTGTTTAAGATAGGTGGGCGTTTCGTTAATTTTTACAAAATTTCTACGCTCTTCTCCAAATTCACCGATGAGTAACCCTTCCGCGCTATAGATCCGTAACGGTATCTTAGGCCGATAATCCATCAAAACTTCGAGCGAAGGTAATGTCGGGATAACAACGAGTGCTGCAAAAACGATTAGTAAAACACCAATCATGCTTGCTCCCAGCACTGCTAGAAAGAGATAGGCCAGCCAACGAAATAACATGAGATATAAAATTTCTAACTATGAGGAATAAAAATCAATTGCTAATTATAGAGGGTATATCTGCTGTTTTTGTATAAATCAAACTCTTTTGGAATCTGCCAGAATAGTTTACCCAGCATATCAGTTTGCTAAAGAAAGTTAGATTGACTCGAAGGATTAAACATGCCGATGAAAATTTTTGCATGTCATCTGATAATTACAATACCGCACTTTAAAATATTGTTTCTAATAAATCAATGTTGAATAAAAGCTTTGATATCAATCTCAATTTCTTTTCTACCAGATCGTCACGACTCTTAGGGGTCGATATCAGTGCTTCGTCGGTGAAAATGATCGAGCTTTCCATGACTAACAAAGCTGAGAACACATTATGCCTTGAGCGATATGTCATTGAACCAATGCCGAAAGAAGCTATTCTTGATGGAAATATCAATGATCTCAAGGAAGTGGGAGATAGCCTTCATCGTGCATGGAAGCGTATGGAGACACGTGTAAAAAATATCGCCCTTGCACTGCCCGCGGCTGCTGTCATTACCAAAAAAATCATCATGTCCGTTGGCCAACGAGAAGATGATTTGGTCTTTCAAGTTGAAACA